>NZ_CP072913.1:1094423-1398846 GCF_017968885.1 Pseudomonas sp. Tri1
CCCGTTTTGTTTTTGTCGATCCGGTGTGGTGAGCAAGTGAGCGGTGCCTGGAAGCAGGCGATCAATGTGGGGGCGAGCCTGCTCGCGATGGCGATCGCCGGGGCAGTACTGTCCTAGCGCAAAAACGCCTGCCGATACTCCCCGGGCGTCGCGCCCAGGGCTTGGCGGAAACGATTGGTAAAATGACTGGCGCTGGCAAATCCACACGCCAACGCCACATTGCCCAGCGGTTGTGACGTGCTGCGCAACAAGTGCCGCGCGTAGACCAGGCGCCTTGCCAATACATACTGGTGGGGCGGAAGTCCGAAGCTTTCGCGGAACATCCGTGCGAAGTGATATTCGGACAGCGCGCACAACGCCGCCAATTGCCCGAGGCTGATGGCGTCGGCCAGGTGGCTGTCGATGTAGTCCACCAGCAGCCGTCGCTGGTGCGCGGCCAGGCCGCCCTTGAGGCGCAGACCTTGGCGTAGGCCAACCTGGCTGAGCAGCAGATGGTTGAGCAGCTCATGGGCCAGGCTGGTGGTCAGCAGGCGTTCGCCGGGTTCGTCCCAGTTCAGCGCGATCAACTGGCGAAAGCGCTGCGCCTGTTGCGGGTCGTCGAGGAACGTCGCCTCGCGCAGTTGTGCCTGCCGTGGTTCGCGGTCCAGCAACGTGACGCAGCCGAGGGCGAATCGTTCGGGGCTGAAGTACAGGTGAGCGAGGCGAATGTCGCCGTTGATGACCCAGGCCGATTCATGCCCGGCGGGCAGGACGCAGAGTTTGTCCGGAGCCCCGGTGGTGTCCGGCCGTTCGCGGCGAAACGTGCCGGTGCCGCCGGCGATGTAGCACGACAGCGTATGGTGGGTCGGCGCCTCGTAGTCCTGGGCATCGTGATGATTGCTCCACAAAGCGGCCGCCATGCCGTCCCCGAGCTCGGCGCTGTGCTCCAGACGAGCATTGGGCGAGCTGTTGAGGGCTTGGAAGACTTGCAGGGTCTGCAGTGAGGACATGATCGGTTCTCTCCAACGCTTCGCATCCTACTCCGTCGATCAGCCTATGCCAGCCTGCAAGCCGACAAAACCGCAAGTTTACGCAAGCGCCGGTGGGGTGGCGGCGTGACACTGGACGCCATTGTCAGGAGTCATCGCCATGAACCTCTCGTTGTACCTGCTTACCGTACTCATCTGGGGCACGACCTGGATCGCGCTGAAACTGCAATTGGGCGTCGTTGCCATCCCCGTATCGATTGTCTATCGCTTCGGCCTCGCGGCCCTGATTCTGTTTGCGATGCTCTTGCTCAGCCGCCGCCTGCAGGTGATGAACCGGCGCGGCCATTTGATTTGTGTGGCCCAGGGCCTGTGCCTGTTTTGCATCAACTTCATGTGTTTCCTCACCGCCAGCCAATGGATTCCCAGCGGGTTGGTCGCCGTGGTGTTTTCCACCGCCACGCTTTGGAACGCCTTCAATGCCCGGGTATTTTTTGGCCAGCGCATTGCGCGTAACGTGCTGCTGGGCGGTGCCCTGGGGCTGCTCGGGCTGGGGCTGCTGTTCTGGCCGGAGCTGGCCGGCCATAGCGCGAGTCCGCAGACACTGCTCGGGTTGGCCTTGGCGCTGCTGGGTACCTTGTGTTTCTCGGCGGGCAACGTGCTCTCGAGCCTGCAACAGAAGGCCGGCCTCAAGCCGTTGACCACCAATGCCTGGGGCATGGCTTATGGCGCGACGATGTTGGCGGTGTGGTGCGCGTTCAAAGGCATCCCGTTCGACATGGAGTGGAACGCACGTTACCTCGGCTCGTTGTTGTACCTGGTGATTCCGGGTTCGGTGATCGGCTTTACCGCTTACCTGACGCTGGTGGGGCGCATGGGCCCGGAGCGGGCGGCGTATTGCACGGTACTGTTTCCGGTGGTGGCGCTGAACGTCTCGGCGTTTGTCGAAGGCTATCAGTGGACCGCGCCGGCGTTGGTGGGATTGGTCCTGGTCATGCTGGGTAACGTGCTGGTGTTTCGCAAGCCGCGACCAGCGACAGCCAATGTGGTCTTGGGCGCTCGCTGACTCGAAAGCAATGGCAGACCCACCCGACAGGGCCTGCCAGGTGGGTTATTTCCAGACCTGCGGGTTGACCAGGTTCTGCGGTCGCTCGCCCAGCAAAGCGCTGCGTAAGTTATCCACAGCAAGGTTGGCCATGGCTTCGCGAGTTTCGTGGGTCGCCGAGCCGATGTGGGGCAGGGTCACGGCGTTTTTCAGCTGGAACAGCGGTGATTCGGCCAACGGCTCTTTCTCGTAGACATCCAGCCCGGCGCCGCGGATACGGTTGTTCTGCAAGGCATCGATCAGCGCCGGTTCATCCACCACCGGGCCCCGGGAAATGTTGACCAAAATAGCGCTGGGTTTCATCAAGGCCAGTTCTCGCTGGCTGATCAGGTGACGGGTCTTCTCACTCAATGGCACCACAAGGCAGACAAAGTCCGCTTCAGCCAGCAACTGATCCAGCTCGCGAAATTGGGCGCCCAACTGGTTTTCCAATTCGGTCTTGCGGCTGTTACCGCTGTAGATAATCGGCATGTTGAACCCTAGCCGACCACGCCGGGCAATGGCCGCGCCGATATTGCCCATGCCAACGATGCCCAGGGTCTTGCCGTGTACATCGCTGCCAAACAGTTGCGGGCCCACCGTCGCCTGCCATTGCCCGGCCTTGGTCCAGGCGTCCAGTTCAGCAACGCGCCGGGCGCTGCTCATCAGCAAGGCGAAGGCCAGGTCGGCGGTGCTTTCGGTGAGCACGTCGGGGGTATTGGTGAGCATGATCCCGCGCTCATTGAAGTAGGCCAGGTCGTAGTTGTCGTAGCCCACCGACACACTGGACACCACCTGCAGGTTCACGGCGCCTTGTAGTTGCTCACGGCCAAGCTTGCGGCCGACCCCGATCAGCCCGTGGACGTGGGGCAAGGCTTCGTTGAATTGCGCGTTGATGTCGCCGTTCGACGGGTTCGGCACGATCACGTCGAAATCCTGTTGCAGGCGCTCGACCATCTTGGGCGTGATACGGCTAAAGGCAAGTACGGTTTTTTTCATCGCGGAAGGCTCATCGGGCAAGGAATACCAAGCACGCTAACATTCCTGGCGAGGGTAAGGCGAGAGGGGGCGTGATCTGTGATGGTTTTCGATTTTGTGGCTACAGCAATTCCTCTGTGGGAGCGAGCTTGCTCGCGATGGCGTTGCATGGGTCACATAGCGGCAGCTGACAGACCGCTATCGCGAGCAAGCTCGCTCCCACAGGGGCTCTACTTCAACCTTTGGATGTCTACGCCGCCCGCAGTGAAATAAAGGCGTAGTTGACCGGTACTTCAGTGACCACGCGCGCGCCGCTGGCCAATACCTGGCTGGCTATGTCGTCACCGGAGAGATGGAACTGCCATTCACTGGCTTGTTGCGCCAGCGGTTGCGAGCGGACCTGATCGAGGGCCGCGGCGAAGGCTGTCATGTCTGGCAGATAGGCGGTAAACCCGTCGCCCTTCAGCGCAGTGGTGTGAATGCCCAGCGCAGCGCAGATGCGCTCCTTGACCTGGATTTCTTCACGATCGGCCTGGCGTGAGCGTTCGATCAGCCGCGCCAGTTCCCGATCGACCAGTTCACCGCCGAGGATCAGTTGCGGCCCGGTCTCCCAGGATTCCGGCGGGCATTCTTTCACGGCGATATTGAGGGGGATGTGCGGGTTGATTTCCATCGGATAAATGCGGCACACCAATGGCCGGCGCTCGTAGATGCGGCACAGGTTTTCATCGTCAAGATTTCGGCAACGGCCGGCGTTGTAGGCGGCGAAAGTGATCGCCACGAGGGCTTCGCTAGTGCCGCTGCGGACCACTGCTGAACGGCGTTCTGCGTGTTCGCGTTGCGCCGCCGGCAGGCCGAGGCCATTGGGCAGGAAGGCTTCCACCAGGACAATCACCTGGCCGCCATCGTCCGCCCACATGCGGGCCTCATCGAGGGTCAGGGGAACGTGGTGATCGGTGCAGCATTTGCCGCACCCTACGCAGGAAAACGTTGTGTTCATTGAGCGACCGGTTGCGGAAGGCTAAAAAACGGCGACAGAAAAACGCCGTGATCAGCCTGCGAAGCAAGTTATGCGCCACTCATTGGGCTTCATTGGCCGGACGGATCGAGTCCCACTCGGTCACGTAGGCGGTTTTGGTTTTCTTGCGGTAGAGACACAACTCGGTACCGGTCGCGCCTTTCATATGTTTCTGCGGGTATTGGCCCTGCAGCAACAGCGCGGTGTAGCCCACCCGGTCATCGAACTGCGCAGCGGTGCCCACCGGTTCGGCGCTTTTCAAGCCGCTGGCCTTGATGCAACTGGCGAGCGTGGCTTTGTCATGGGCGGCCCAGGCGTCGGGGCTGGAGGCATGGGCTTGGAAGGCCAGGACGGTGAGGCCAAGGAGGATCAGTGCGTGGGGTTTCATCAGGAGTGTCCTTGTTCTGGGAAGCCAGGACAGGAGTATGCCTGAGGTTTGCCGGGTGACGATCGACCCCATGCCGGCGCGTGGGATCGATCGTCAGGCACGGATCAATGCCCCTGCTCGGCGACGGCCTTGGCTGCCGTGATCAGGCACTTGGTCAGTTCCGGCGAGGAGAACTTGGTCAGCACCCCGTTGGCACCGGCCAAGCGGGCCTTTTCGCTGTTCATCGCGCTGTCCAGCGAGGTGTGCAGCAATACGTAGAGGTGAGCGAAGTCCGGGGTCTCGCGCAGGGTCCGGGTGAGGGCGTAGCCGTCCATTTCCGACATTTCGATGTCTGAGACGATCAGGTTGATCTGTTGGTCGGTGCCTTGCAGGTCGAGCAGGCACTCGATGGCTTCCTTGGCGCTGCGGGCCGTGTGGCATTGCAGGCCCAGGTTGCGCAGGGTGTACACCGATTGTTGCAGCGCCACCTGGCTATCATCGACCACCAGGATCCGGGCATTACCCAGCACCTCGGCGTCTTCCATGCTCAACTCGGTGGGCGCGGTTTCGATCTGTGCCGGGGCGATACCATGGATGACTTTCTCGATGTCCAGCACCTGCACCAGCGTGCCATCCACCGAGGTCACACCCGTGATGAACGAGCGCACACCGCCGGAACCATAAGGGGGAGGTTTGATGTCGGTGGTCAGGCAATGCACGATCTTGCTCACTGCCTGCACATGCAAACCCTGCTTGGAGCGGCTGACATCAGTGACAATCAGGCAACCGCCGTCGGGATCTTCCAGTGGTCGCTCGCCAATGGCGCGGCTCAGGTCAATCACCGACAGCGAAGTGCCGCGCAGGGTCGCGATACCTTTGACGTGCGGATGCGACTCCGGCAGCTTGGTCAGTGGCGGACAGGGGATGATTTCGCTGACCTTGAGCAGGTTGATCGCCATCAGCTTGCCGCTGCGCAAGGTAAATAGCAGAAGCGAAAGTGAATCTGCGCGGGCTTTGTTGGAGGACATAAAAACCTTCTGTGGAAAAAGGTGGGGCGAGCGCTGGGATCGCCAAAACAGCTTGTGATATTGGGTTATCGACTTGTCGGGGGCAGGCTTTAGGACGAAAACTGTCGACGGCCGGGATCGTTGTAACAAGGTCCTCATGAAGAGGTGGCTTTTGTGGCGAGGGAGCTTGCTCCCGCAGGAGTGCGAAGCACTCCTCTTGATTTGCGGCGGGGCATCGAATTTTACGACCGCTGTGCGGCCGAGCGGGAGCAAGCTCCCTCGCCACAGGAGAGCGCTGCGCTGTTACTTGAGCCCCAACCGCCGGGCCATTCGCCCCAGATTCGCCCGATCCAGCCCCAATTCCCGGGCGGCGCTGGCCCAGTTGTGCTGGTGACGCTCCAGGCTGGCGCCGATCAGCCTGCGCTGGAAGTCGTCCACCGCGTCGCGCAAGTCTCCCGTGAGCCCTTGCGTGACAGGCGCAGGGCCGGTGGGCGAAGACGCTGGGTTTTCCTGCGCGGCTTGAGGCAAGTCCAGATCCTGGGCGCTGAGGCTGAGTATCTTCGGGCGCACCGCGCACCTGCCCAAGGCTTTCAAGGCGCTGCGGCCAATCAAGTGCTCCAGTTCGCGCACGTTGCCCGGCCAGTCGTAGGCCAGTAGCGCGGCCTGGGCGTCGCTGCTCAGGCGCAGGCTGCCCAGGCCCATGCGCGAACGGTTCTGTTCCAGGAAGAAGCCGCTGAGCAGCAGCACGTCCCGCCCGCGCTCACGCAGCGCTGGCACTTGCAACGGGTACACGCTTAAACGATGGTAGAAGTCGGCCCGATAACGTCCGTTGCGCACTTCCTCGGCGAGGTCGCGGTTGGTGGCCGCGATCAGCCGTACATCGACCCGGTGTTCCCTGTCCGAGCCCAGGCGTTGCAACTGTCCGCTTTGCAATACGCGCAACAGCTTGGCCTGGACGGTCAGCGACAGTTCGCCCACTTCATCGAGGAACAACGTGCCGCCATCGGCCAGTTCGAACTTGCCGCGTCGGTCGCTCGTGGCTCCAGTGAACGCGCCGCGTACGTGGCCGAAGAGTTCGCTTTCCACCAGGGTATCGGGCAGTGCGGCGCAGTTGAGGCTGATCAGTGGCTGTTCGGCGCGCAGGGAGGCCGCATGGATGGCTTGGGCGACCAGCTCCTTGCCAACACCGGTTTCGCCGGTGATCAACACCGTCAAGTCACTGCCACCCACGAGTTTGATTTCTTCCACCAAGCGCTTGTGGGGCTTGCTCTGGCCGACCATGTCGCGCTGTTGCTGGCCGCTGGCCTGGCGATAGATCTCGGCTCGTTGGTGTTCGTCCTCGGCTTTCAAGGCCAGGCGTTCGATGCGTTCGGCGGCGCTGACGGTCGCGGCGGCGAGGCTGGCGAAGGCTTGCAGGGCGCTCAGGTCGATGGGTTCGAAGCGTCCCGGATCCAGCGAGTCGAGCGTGAGCAGGCCCCAAGGGCGTTCATCGACGAACAAGGGGCAGCCCATGCAGTCGTGAACCTCCAGATGCTCATCGAGACCTTCAACCAGCCCGTCGTAGGGATCGGGCAAGTGGCTGTCGGCCGCGAATCGGGTGGGGTGCGGGGTGGCCAGCAGGGCTTCGAAGCGCGGGTGTTCGCTCACCCGGAATCGTCGCCCAAGGGTATCGGTGCTCAGGCCGTCCACTGCCAGCGGCACCAGGCAATCGCCGTCCAGGCGCAACAACGCCGCCGCGTCACAGGGTAGCAGGGCGCGCAAGGCACCGAGCAGGCGCCGATAACGCTCGCCTTCAGGCAGTTCTCGGGAGAGATCGGCCACCAGCGGCAGCAGCGAGGTCAGCAGGGAAGTTGCAGTCATAATGACTCCATGTAGTCGTAAAGACTATAAGCCCCGTCGTGTCTTTATGACTACGATGTTTTTAACTTATTGATATTAAACATGAAAATTTATGGCATGGAATCTGATAAGGGCTACGTACTGTTAGCTGTAATACGTCAGGAGTCACTCTATGCTCAGTCGAGAAGAACGCGCCATCATTCGCTCCACCGTTCCATTGCTGGAAAGCGGTGGTGAAGCGCTGATTACTCACTTCTATCGCATGATGCTGTCCGAATACCCGCAGGTGCGCCCGCTGTTCAACCAGGCTCACCAGGCCAGTGGCGACCAGCCCCGTGCGCTGGCCAACGGTGTGTTGATGTATGCCCGGCACATTGACCAGCTCGACCAACTGGGCGACCTGGTGGCGAAAATCGTCAACAAGCACGTTGCCTTGCAGATCCTGCCAGAACATTACCCGATTGTCGGCTCGTGCCTGTTGCGGGCGATTGCCGAAGTGCTGGGCGAAGAAATCGCCACGCCTGAAGTGATTGCAGCCTGGGGCGCTGCCTACAATCAGTTGGCCGATATTCTGATCGGTGCCGAAACCGGCATGTACGACAAGAAGGCTCAGGCGCCGGGTGGCTGGCGGGGCGAGCGCGAGTTCATCCTGGTGGATAAGGTGCAGGAAAGCTCGGAGATCACCTCGTTCTACTTCGAACCAGCGGACAAAGGGCCGATTCTGGTGGCCGAACCGGGCCAATACATTGGCATGAAGTTGATGCTCGATGGCGAGGAAGTGCGGCGCAACTATTCGCTGTCGGCCCTGGCGGACAACGGTCAATACCGTATCAGCGTCAAGCGTGAGGCCGGTGGACGGGTGTCCAACCACCTGCATCATCACTTCCAGGTTGGCAGCAGCATCCAGCTGTTCCCGCCGTCCGGGGATTTCTACCTGACGGACAGCGACAAGCCGCTGGTGTTGATCAGTGGCGGTGTCGGCATCACTCCGACCCTGGCCATGTTGCAGGCGGCGCTACAAACCGAGCGGCCGGTGCATTTCATCCACTGCGCGCGCAATGGCCGTGTCCATGCTTTCCGCGACTGGATCGATCAGCTGGCCGAGCGGCACCCACAGCTCAAGCGTTTCTACTGCTACGACGAAGACGACGGCTTGAGTCCGGCGGCCGACAAGGTGGGACTGCTGAGCCAAGAGCAACTGGCACAATGGCTGCCGGAACAGCGTGACCTGGATGCCTACTTCCTTGGGCCAAAGGGTTTCATGGGCGCCGTCAAACGCCACCTCAAGGCCTTGGGCGTGCCGGACCAGCAGAGTCGCTACGAGTTCTTCGGCCCGGCGGCGGCGCTGGAATAAAAGCAGCGACGCGCCCGGAAGCCGGGCTGCCTTCATCGCGAGCAAGCTCGCTTGTATGTTTAGACTTGAAGGGGTGGGCGGGACTAAAAGCTCGATTCCGACTCTAGCCAGTACGGACCGTGGGAGACTTCTCGTTCCGCCCTTTCTACCTAAAGCGCCGATAAGGAATTCATCGGTAAAACCGACGATAGAGGCAAGCCAGCGCAAAGGTAGACCCCGACAAGCACCTAAACCCTAGCTCCGAGGATTCGTCATGACAATCCTTAACTCACCAACGGTTATTGGTATCGATGTAGCGAAGGCCGAAATCGTCGTTTACCGCGAAGACCTGAAAATCACTCAAGCCATCGCCAACAATCGCGAAGCTCTTGGCCGGTGGCTCAAAACGCTACCAGCCCAAAGCTCGATTGCGCTGGAAGCCACCAGTTTTTATCACCTGGACACAGCTGAGCTGGCCCATGGAATGGGGTTTCATGTTTACGTTGTGGATCCTTATCGGGTGGCCCATTACCGTGAAAGTATTGGGCTGCGGGCTAAAACTGATCCTTGTGATGCGCGTTTGCTGGCTCGTTATCTAACGAACGAGCAAGCAAGGCTGCGTATCTGGAGCCCACCTCCAGAAGCCTACAAAGTGTTAAAAAACCTGCTTAGAAAACGTGCGGCACTCATCAAGGCCCGTGTCAGTATCGTGCTGAGTTTTTCGAACGAACCGTGCCTAAAGGACATCTTGGCCCGGCAGTTGGAGGTCTTCAAAGAGTCCGATCAGGCCATTCAGAAGCTAATGCGTGAGGCCAGCCAAGCGGTAGGGATCACTGAAAACATCAACCGCTGCAAAGCCATTGAAGGGATTGGTGAACTGACGGCCATTGGCTTGGCGACCGCATTCATGCGCGGTCACTTTGTCAGTGGCGATGCATTCATTGCTTTCTTGGGGATGGATTTGCGTCCAAAAGACTCAGGGAAGAAGCACAGTCCTCGTCACTTGAGCAAAAAAGGGGACGGGGAGCTACGACGCCTGGCGCACAACGCCGCGATGGCGGCCTGTCGGTCTCCTGCCTGGAAACCTTACTATGAGGCCTTCTTGGCACGAGGCCTGGCCAGAACTCAGGCCTTGGTTATCCTTGCCCGCAAGTTGTGTCGGGTAGCATTCGCCCTGATGAAAAATCAGAGCGAATACCAACCAAATTCACGGTTGCAGGGTTCCCCTGCAACATAGAATCTCCCACATTAGCTCCGGGGCGCTTGGAAGATTGGCGTTCAGCACAAGGCCCCTGTGGGAGCGAGCTTGCTTGCGATGACGCCGGCAGGCTCGATACCTCTCTAACCGACTCCCCTTGGCGTGCAAATTAATCCGCACTTAACCCTCTTGCTGTTTATTCCCAGCCAATGTTGCCGACAGTGGCTCGTTCACTGTCATGGTCAGCGTGTAGACTTCGGCCATCCGATAGCGCGCCGAGTATCGCAAGGCTGCGCGTCAATCCATGCCTACAAAGGGAAACGCAATGAGTGAGGAAATGCTGCGCTTGGGCCGTGAGCGGCGCTATCTGGTGTTGCTGGGGCTGATCTGCCTGGCGCTGATCGGCGGTGCGTTGTACATGCAGGTCGCCCTCGGCGAGGCGCCTTGCCCGCTGTGCATCTTGCAGCGCTATGCGCTGTTGCTGATCGCGATTTTCGCCTTCATCGGCGCAGCCATGCGCACCCGTCGCAGCCTGACGATTTTCGAAGGCCTCGTGGTGCTTTGCGCCTTGGCTGGCGTCGCTGTGGCAGGGCATCACGTGTACACCCAGTTCTTCCCGGCGGTCAGTTGCGGCATCGATGTGTTGCAACCGATTGTCGATGACCTGCCTCTGGCGAAGATCTTCCCGCTGGGCTTCCAGGTCGATGGCTTTTGCTCCACCCCATACCCGCCAATCCTCGGGCTGTCCCTGGCGCAATGGGCGCTGGTAGCCTTCGTGCTGATCGTGGTGCTGGTGCCGTTGCTGGTGTCTCGTAACCGCAAACACCTTCGCTGAAACACGCAAGCAAGCGCCCCGGTTTCTCTTCTTGAGCGCCGGGGCGTTTTGCGTTTCAGCGTTGGGTGGGATCGGCCTTGATCCGGGGCAAGAATAGCCTGCGACAATGTGCGACATGTTGTCACACATTTTGCCTCTCAACTGCCGGCCAAGCGTTGATAAGCGCCTCATCCTGTAACAAAAAAACGCCCGAACTGCTCCGATTGTTCAAACTTGCCCTGCGCGAAGCAGGCATTTTTAACAGCGCAGCGTCAGGCGGCCCAACCCCCGAAAAATGGGCCCTTTCCAGGAAAATAACCTCAGGGTACCCCCTTCGAGCTGTCTAAATCGGGCGTAGTAGGCCTATGTTTTTTGGGGTTCTTGTTGAGAATGAATTTCGATAAGATGCCGTCCTGTTGCGAGAACGGCCTGAGATTGTTGCCGGATCGGATAAAAATTATTTCGGGATGAGACATGGTCTACAGCGCCTCAGCTCACTACAATCGCCCGCACCGATTTTCCGACCCGGCTCAGGCTTGAGCACGAGGTGGTCGAAGGGCGCCAGCGCCCCATGCGACCCCAGGTGTCGGTGCCTCCAACTACCCGCACCAAATGGAATTGGGCTTGAACTAGGCCTTTGACCAACGAATAAGAACTCACTGCTGGCCCAGGATGTGTCGAACGGTGTCTGACTGACGTTCGATGGGCAGCCCTTATTCAATCCAAGAAAATGCCAACCCTTGGCAGGGTGAAGTGTTGGCGATCAAAACCCAACTGCATTGCGCAAGCTGCTTTAGAGGTCGTGAGATGAGTAAAAACAGGTACCCCCGATTACTAGGCTTGTTGCCGCTGCTCGGCACGTTGCTGCTGGGAGGCTGCAACATGACCTTGCTCGATCCCAAGGGCCAGGTCGGCCTGGATGAACGAAACCTGATCATCACCGCCACACTGCTGATGTTGCTGGTCGTTGTGCCGGTTATCGTCATGACCTTCCTGTTTGCCTGGAAATACCGCGCATCCAACACCAATGCCACGTACACGCCGAAGTGGTCGCATTCGACCAAGATCGAAGTGGCGGTGTGGACGATTCCGGTGCTGATCATCATTGCCCTGGGTTACGTCACCTACAAGTCGACCCACGCCCTGGACCCGTATCGTCCGCTGGAGTCCGACGTCAAGCCGATCACCATCGAAGTGGTCTCCATGGACTGGAAGTGGCTGTTCATCTATCCGGAACAAGGCATCGCCACCGTTAACAAAATCGTGTTCCCGGCCCACACGCCGATCAACTTCAAGGTCACCTCCGACACCGTGATGAACTCGTTCTTCATCCCGGGCCTGGGCGGCCAGATCTACGCGATGGCGGGCATGCAGACCAAGCTGCACCTGATCGCCAACCAGAACGCCGAACTCGACGGTATCTCCGCCAACTACAGCGGCGCGGGTTTCACCGGCATGAAGTTCAAAGCAATCGCCACGACCCAGGAAGATTTCGATGCCTGGGTCAACGATGTGAAGAAGGCACCTAAACAGCTTGAAAAAGCTGAATACGAAGCCCTTTCCAAACCGAGCCAGAACAACCCAGTCGAACTCTACTCGTCGGTTACGCCGAACCTGTTCCAGACCATCATCGACAAATATGAAGGGATGAATCCGGGCAAGCCGATGCACCACGAGAAGAACGAAAAGGAAGTGGCTCACAACATGGAAGGGATGGACATGAGCTCGCATTCAGCTGCCGGGGCAGAGGAGTAAACGATGTTTGGTAAATTAAGTTGGGAAGCGATCCCGTTCCACGAGCCGATTGTCATGGTGACCCTCGCCATCATCGCGCTCGGTGGCCTGGCGTTGTTCGCGGGGATCACCTACTTCAAGAAGTGGACCTACCTGTGGACCGAGTGGCTGACTTCGGTCGACCACAAGAAAATCGGCGTGATGTACATCATCGTCGCCATGGTCATGCTGCTGCGCGGTTTTGCCGACGCCATCATGATGCGTACCCAGCTGGCCATGGCCACCGAGGGTTCGCCTGGCTACCTGCCGCCTGAACACTATGACCAGATCTTCACCGCTCACGGTGTGATCATGATCATCTTCATGGCGATGCCATTCTTCACCGGCCTGATGAACCTTGCAGTGCCGCTGCAGATCGGCGCGCGTGACGTGGCCTTCCCGTTCCTGAACTCCCTGAGCTTCTGGCTGCTGGTATCGGGCGTGGTACTGATCAACCTGTCCCTGGGCGTTGGCGAATTCGCCAAGACCGGTTGGGTTGCCTATCCGCCGCTGTCGGGCCTGCAATACAGTCCGGGCGTGGGGATGGATTACTACATCTGGGCGCTACAGCTTTCCGGGTTGGGTACGACGCTGACGGGGGTCAACTTCCTGGCCACCGTGGTGAAAATGCGTACCCCGGGCATGAAGCTGATGGACATGCCGATCTTCACCTGGACCTGCACCTGGGCCAACGTACTGATCGTCGCTTCCTTCCCGATCCTGACCGCTACCCTGGCACTGCTGACGCTTGACCGTTACATGGATTTCCACATTTTCACCAATGAACTGGGTGGAAATCCGATGATGTACGTCAACCTGTTCTGGGCCTGGGGTCACCCCGAGGTGTACATCCTGATCCTGCCGGCGTTCGGGATTTTCTCCGAAGTCATCTCGACCTTCTCCGGCAAGAAACTGTTCGGCCACCACTCGATGATCTACGCCAGCGGCGCGATCTCGGTGCTGGGCTTCATGGTCTGGCTGCACCACTTCTTCACCATGGGTTCGGGGGCCAGCGTCAACGCCTTCTTCGGCCTGGCGACGATGCTGATTTCGATCCCGACGGGGGTGAAGCTGTTCAACTGGCTGTTCACCATCTATCAGGGCCGCCTGCGTTTCACCAGCCACGTGATGTGGACCCTGGGCTTCATGGTGACCTTCGCCATCGGCGGCATGACCGGCGTACTGCTGGCCATCCCGGGTGCTGACTTCGTGCTGCACAACAGCCTGTTCGTGATCGCGCACTTCCACAACGTGATCATCGGTGGCGCCGTGTTTGGCTACATCGCTGGTTTCGCCTTCTACTTCCCGAAAGCGTTCGGCTTCAAGCTGCACGAAGGCTGGGGCAAGGCGGCGTTCTGGTTCTGGATCACCGGCTTCTTCGTCGCGTTCATGCCGCTGTATGTACTGGGCTTCATGGGCATGACCCGTCGCCTGAACACCACCACCAACCCTGAGTGGGTGCCGTACCTGTACGTCGCCATGTTCGGTGCGGTGATGATTGCCGTCGGTATCGCCTGCCAGCTGATCCAGTTGTATGTCAGCGTGCGCGATCGCAACAAGCCAGAGAACATGTGCGAACACGGTGACCCGTGGAATGCCCATACCCTGGAATGGTCGACCTCTTCGCCACCGCCGTTCTACAACTTTGCCGTGCTGCCAAAAGCGGACGTCATCGACCCGTTCACCGAAGCCAAGGAAAACGGCACCGCGTACCCGGTCCCGGCCAAGTACGAGCCGATCCACATGCCCAACAACACCGCCACCGGTGTGGTCATGGGCGCGCTGCTGACCGTGTTCGGTTTTGCGATGATCTGGCACATCTGGTGGCTGGCCATCGCCAGCCTGGTCGGCACCGTGGTGTATTTCGCGATCCATGCCGCCCGTGACGATCAGGGCTACATGGTGCCGGTGGATGTCATCGAGCGCATCGAAGCCGAGCAGCACAAACGTCTGGTAGCGGCCGGGAAAGTCCCAGCCACCGCCACCCGTGTTGAAACCTCGTTGGAACAGGCTTAAACCATGTCGAACTTAGTGACCACTGTTGGACACGCCCATGGTCATGACCATGGGCACGATGACCATCACCACGACTCGGGCGAGATGACCGTATTCGGTTTCTGGCTCTACCTGATGACCGACTGCATTCTGTTTGCGTCGATCTTCGCAGCGTACGCGGTGCTGGTTAACAACGTCGCCGGTGGCCCATCGGGCCACGACATCTTCGAGTTGCCGTACGTACTGGGTGAAACCGCGCTGCTGCTGTTCAGCTCGATCACCTACGGCTTCGCCATGCTGGCGTTGTTCAAAGGCAAGAAAACCCAGGTACTGGGCTGGCTGGCCATGACCTTCCTGTTCGGTGCCGGCTTCATCGGCATGGAGATCAACGAGTTCCACATGTTGATCTCCGAGGGCTACGGCCCTAACCGCAGCGGCTTCCTGTCCGGGTTCTTCACCCTGGTCGGCACCCACGGTCTGCACGTGACCAGCGGCCTGATCTGGATGGCGATCATGATGTACCAGGTCCAGAAAAACGGCCTGACCGCCACCAACAAGACGCGCCTGAGCTGCCTGAGCCTGTTCTGGCACTTCCTGGACGTGGTGTGGATCTGCGTATTCACCGTTGTTTATCTGATGGGGACCCTGTAAATGGCTAACGCACATTCCCATGATGGCCACGACGCCGGCCACGGCAGCGTCAAGTCCTACGCCATCGGTTTCATCCTGTCGGTGATCCTGACCGTCATTCCGTTCGGCCTGGTGATGTACCCATCGCTGCCCAAAAGCCTGACCCTGTGGATCGTACTGATCTTCGCCGTGGTCCAGGTACTGGTGCACCTGGTGTACTTCCTGCACCTGGACCGCTCGGCCGCCCAGCGTAACAACGTGGTCGCGTTTGTCTTTGCCGCGATCGTGATCGTCCTGTTGGTAGGCCTGTCGTTGTGGATCATGTTCAGCATCCACACCAACATGATGGCGCACTGAGGAAAATCCGGATGTCCCTGAAGCACTTTATCCAAATCACCAAGCCGGGGATCATTTTCGGTAACGTGCTTTCTGTGGCAGGCGGTTTTTTCCTGGCCTCCAAGGGGCATGTCGATCTGGCCATCTTCCTGGCGGCGATGATCGGCACGTCCCTGGTGGTGGCGTCCGGTTGCGTGTTCAACAACTGCATCGACCGCGACATCGACATCAAGATGGAGCGCACCAAGAACCGCGCGTTGGTCCAGGGCCTGATCCCGGTGCAACTGGCCCTGGCGTTCGCCACGGTGCTGGGCGTGGCCGGCGTGGCGCTGTTGTACTGGGTGGCCAACCCGTTGGCGGCGCTGTTCGCTGTCATCGGCTTTGTCATCTATGTCGGCTTCTACAGCCTGTACCTCAAGCGCAAGTCGGTTCACGGCACGCTGGTGGGCAGCCTGTCGGGGGCGATGCCGCCGGTGATCGGCTACGTCGCCGTGAGCAATAGCTTCGACATGGCGGCGCTGACGCTGCTGGTGATGTTCAGCCTGTGGCAGATGCCGCATTCTTACGCCATCGCGATCTTCCGTTTCAACGACTACCTGGCGGCCTCGATTCCGGTGTTGCCGGTCAAGCGTGGTATCCGGGTGGCCAAGAAGCACATCCTGCTCTACATCCTGGCCTTCCTCGTGGCGACCTTGATGCTGACCTTCAGCGGCTACGCCGGCATGAGCTACCTCGCCGTCGCCGCCGCCATGGGCATGTACTGGTTGTACATGGCCTGGACCGGCTACAAGGCGGTGGATGACACGGTCTGGGCGCGCAAGCTGTTCGTGTTCTCGATCTTCACCATCACCGCCCTGAGCGTCATGATGTCCCTGGACTTCAAGGTGCCAAGTGAGCTGCTGCTGACTTACGCGCCCTAAGCTTCAGACGTTGCACAAAAAAGCCCCGCCTTCGAGAGAAGCGCGGGGCTTTTTCATGGGTATTACTTCGGACGTCTGTGGGAGCGAGCAAGCTCGCTCCCACAGGGGCTCGATTTGGGCTTATTGCTGGGCGATGCTGTAGCCGTCGAAGGCCTTCTGCTGTTGCAGGGCGGTGACGATGCTTTTGCGGGTCACCGGTTGTTCGGTGCCGTCGTTGTCCAGGAAGGTTTCGTTTTCCAGCTCGGCTTCGTCGCCTTCGCCTACGAAGTTGAAGCCCAGGAATTCGAAGGCTTCACGGTCGACGTTCAGCTTGGAGCGTGGTGTGCGCAAGGGCAGGGTGACGCTGATGCCATCCTTGCTGATGACAAACACTTCGGCTTCCTTCTTGGCCCGCGAGGCTTTGCCCTTGCTGCCGCTCGGGTTGCTGATGGCCTGGTGGGTCTGGTTCAGCACTTTCAAGGCCAGGCCATACACCAGTTCCTGGAAGGCCGGGTCGTCTTTGTAGCTGGAGAGGATACGGCTGATGGAGAAGCGGCTGCTCAGGTCTTCCAGTGCGGCGAAATCGGCGGCTTCGGCGTCCTTGAGCTGTTTGAGTTGGCCCATCAGTTCGTAAGCCTTGTCGTCGTCGAAGGCGTCATGAGCTTGGCGGATGGCGTTG
This sequence comes from Pseudomonas sp. Tri1, assembly GCF_017968885.1. Taxonomy (NCBI): domain Bacteria; kingdom Pseudomonadati; phylum Pseudomonadota; class Gammaproteobacteria; order Pseudomonadales; family Pseudomonadaceae; genus Pseudomonas; species Pseudomonas sp. Tri1. Next base: position 1,111,339 of record NZ_CP072913.1, read on the forward strand.
CGCAGTTCGCGGATCTGGTCGCTTTCGCGGTTCGACTGGAACGCATCGAGGACCATCTCACTGATGGTTTTGGCCTGAGGCAGATGCTGTGAAAGATTGATGGAGTTTTCGTATTCCGCTTTGGACGACAGGGTGGTTACGGATTCAGCGGTGTTGGAATCGGACATTGAAATTTCACTACTTCTGTTAGCGGGATGAGGCGAGAAAGGCACTGAGCTTTTTTCCGGTCGCCTAATCTATTGGACGCGGGCGGTGTTGTCACGGTCGGACCGGCGACAGGTTGGCATTTGTTGCCGAGGGTGGGTTTCAATCGCCCATCAGCGCCATCAAGCGCAACGCATTGGGTGTCGCCGCGCCACTTGCGGTGTTGTCGAAGATGCACCAGGTTGCAGTGTCGGACTCGCTCTTCAATTGCCCGGCCAGCCGTTCCAGCCAGGTGTCGTCGTAGGGGGAATAGTAAATTCGCGGTGAGCCGTGCAACCGGTAGTAACGAACGCCAGGCCAGCCCGCCGGTCGATCGCAACCGGGTAACGGCGAGGGATCGGCGGCTACGCGACCGATGTGCTGGGCTTGCAGCAGTGCCTCCACCGTGGGCGCGAGCCAGCTCGGGTGTCGGGGTTCAAGCACAGCATGCCCCTGATAATGGTCGCGCAATGCCATGAAGAATGCTTCGGCCACTGCGGCATCGAAGGCCAGTGACGGGGGTAATTGGATCAGCAGGCAGCCCAGTTTCTCTCCCAACTGCGAGCATTGCCCCAGAAACTCATCCATCAGCCCTTCGCAATCGAGCAGCCGCCGTTCATGGGTGATCTGCTTCGGCACTTTGACCGAGAACCGAAAGCCCGGGGTGACGCTGTCGGCCCACTTTGCGTAGGTGGCGGGGCGGTGTGGGCGGTAGAACGAACTGTTGATCTCCACCGCCGGGAACCGTGCGCTATAGCGCTGCAAATGGGTGCCCTCGACGGGAAAGGCCGGCCATTGCTCCCGGGGCAATGACCAACCGGCGCAGCCCAGGTAAAGGCGTGAAGGGGAGAGGGATCGAGTCGACAAGTGCCCGGACCTGATTGCAAGCGTTACAACCTATGACCGCTGTAAACGCCGCAAAGATGCATTCATTTTTGCCGGTGGTCCTGTGCCGGCCTTCAGTTGCAGATCACATTCTTGCCGGCCATCTTGGAGCGATACAGCGCCTGGTCCGCCCGGTCCAGCAGCGCCGCTTGCTGTTCATCGTCCAAGCGCTGCACTACGCCAAAACTCATGGTGATCTGAAAATCGCCCACGGGCAGCAGGTCGGACAATCCACGGCGAATGGTTTCGGCCATCAGGCAGGCATCGGCCAGGGAGGTGTTGGGCAGAATCATGATGAATTCGTCGCCGCCCCAGCGAACCAGCAAATCACCGTCACGCTCGCAGCGTTTGACCGCCTGCACCACTTGCACCAATGCCGCGTCGCCGAAAGCATGGCCGTAACAATCGTTGATGTCTTTGAAATCATCGACGTCCATGGCGATCAGCGACAAAGGTTCGCGAAAGCGCTGGGCACGCTCGCAGGCCAGTGGCAGCGCTTGCTCCAGGCGATAGCGGTTGGCGACCAGCGTCAGCGCGTCGGTTTCGGCGAGCCGGCGGTTTTCGTCGAGTTGGATCTGCAGCTGCTGGTTGACCCTGGACAGTTCGCGGGTGCGTTCTTCGATGACGGCTTCCAGGGACTTGTTGCGCCGCTCCAGTTGTTCGAACAAGCGCTTCTTGTCGTCGATGCTGCGATGGGCACCGATCATGCGGGCTACCGTGCCGTCAGGATTGCGTGCGATCACGTAGCCGCGATCCTCGATCCAGATGTAGGAGCCGTCGCGCGTGCGGCAGCGGTATTCGGCCAGGTAGCTGGGGGATCGGTGCTCCAGATAGTCATCGAACAAGGTCATGACCCGTGGGTAATCTTCGGGGTGGATCACGCTCTCCCAGGTCAGCACGGTGTTATTCAATGAATGGGGCGCGTAGCCAAGCATCGTGTACCAGCCGGGGTTGCGGTAGACGAACCCGGTGTTGGCGTTCCAGTCCCAGATGCCGTCGCTGACCAGTTCCAGAATGGTGTGCAGTACGTCTTCATCCAGATCGGACAGATCGAACCGCAGCATATCGATGTCCGAGGCATCTCCCATCGTCGTTTCCCCAATCAACCTTGATATCAAAATGCTCGTCCAAGGCTCAAGAGTAGCCGATGGCGCGCGGGGTCACTAGCGTCGGCAGCGCCCCCCAAGCGAAGGCAGCCGTTGTGGCGAGGGGATTTATTCCTCGCCACAACATCATTCGGCTACGGATTGAGCTTTGCCCCATTTCCCCAGTGCAAACTCGACAAAGCTGCGCAACTTTGGCAAACGGTAACGATCCTGGGCGTACATCAGGCTCATCGGGCGATGGGGCAGTTGATAGTCCTGCAGCAACGCTACCAGTTGGCCGTCCTTCAGGTCCTGTTCCACCAGCGCATCGGGCAGCATCACCACGCCCATGCCGGCCAGGGCGGCGCGGTGCAGGCCCGAGGAACTGTTGATCAGCATCGGTCCATTCACCGGGACCTTGATTTCGCCGTCCGGGCCCTTGATCGGCCAATGGTCCTGGGCGAAGCGCCATTCGTCGCCTGCGGAATAGGCGAACGACAGGCAGTCGTGTTGTTGCAGGTCGGCGGGTTTTTCCGGTGTGCCGCGCCGCGCCAGGTAAGCAGGGGAGGCGCAAATGGTCAGGGTGTAGTCCATCAAGGGGCGGGCGATCATTTTCGGGTCGGGATGACCGAGGCGGATAGCAACGTCGAAGCCGTGATCGAGCAGGTCCAGGCGCTGGTTGGTCAGCACCACGTCGAGCTTGACCTGCGGGTAACGTTGGCTGAATTCGGCCAGGGCCGGCGCCAGGCGTTCGGTGCCGAAGGTCAGCGGCGCAGTGATGCGCAAGCTGCCAGTGGGCTCGCCCTGGGTCTGCTCGGCCAAGCGTTCGGAATCGGCCACCAGCCCCAGGACTTCCAGGCAGCGCTGGTAGTAGGCCGAGCCGAACTCGGTCAAGCGCTGGCGCCGGGTCGTACGGTTGATCAGGCGCACGCCGAGGCGTTGCTCCAGGGCGCGAAGATGATTACCCACCATGGTCGTGGACATTTCGCAGGCCTGGGCCGCCGCCGTCAGGCTGCCGGTTTCAACCACCTTCACATAAACGGTCATTGCCTGGAACAGGTCCATTATCAAGCTCGGCTTTTAAATGATTGAAGTAAAGCAGCGTTTATCCAGCAAGGGTGGCCAACCATACTGGAAAAAACCACCCGATGGAGCTTGATGCCATGACCGCTGCCTGCCTGATGTCCACTTACCAACCCCTGGCGCTGAATTTCACTCATGGCCTGGGGACGCGCCTGTGGGACCAGGACGGCCGCGAATACCTCGATGCGGTGGCGGGCGTGGCGGTGACCAATGTCGGCCATTCCCACCCCCGGTTGGTGGCCGCCATCAGCGAACAGGCCGGCCTGTTGTTGCACACCTCCAACCTGTACAGCATCGACTGGCAACAACGGCTGGCGCAGAAACTCACGCAGCTCTCGGGGCTGGAGCGGGTGTTCTTCAATAACTCCGGCGCCGAAGCCAACGAAACCGCGCTGAAACTGGCGCGTCTTTACGGCTGGCACAAGGGGATCGAACAGCCTTTGGTGGTGGTCATGGAGAATGCATTTCACGGGCGCACCTTGGGCACGTTGTCTGCCAGTGACGGCCCGGCGGTACGGTTGGGGTTCAATCGGTTGCCGGGGGATTTCGTCAAGGTGCCGTTCGGTGATCTCGCGGCATTGGAAAAGATCCAGCAAGCCCACGGCGAACGCATCGTTGCGGTACTGATGGAACCGATCCAGGGCGAAAGCGGTGTGCAACTTGCACCGCCGGGCTATCTCAAGGCTTTGCGTGAACTGTGCACCCGGCGCGCCTGGCTGCTGATGCTCGACGAGATCCAGACCGGTATCGGCCGCACCGGCCAATGGTTCGCGTTCCAGCACGAAGGCATTGTGCCGGACGTCATGACCCTCGCCAAAGGCCTGGGCAATGGCGTGCCCATCGGTGCCTGCCTGGCCCGGGGCAAGGCTGCCGAGCTATTCACGCCCGGCAGCCATGGCAGCACGTTTGGTGGTAATCCGCTGGCCTGTCGGGTCGGTTGCACAGTGTTGCAGATCATCGAGGCACAAGGCTTGCTGGACAACGCCAGGCAGCAGGGTGAACAGTTGCTCAAGCGGTTGCGGGCCGAGCTGGCGGACAACCCGAACGTGCTGGCGATTCGCGGCCTCGGGTTGATGATCGGCGTTGAACTCAAACAGCCGGTGCGCGACCTGACCCTCTGCGCCGCCCGGGATCACGGCTTGCTGATCAATGTCACCCGGGGCAAGACCATTCGTTTGCTACCACCGCTGACGATTGATGGGCGGGAGGTGGAGATGATTGTCAGGGGCGTGAGCCGCTGCCTGGCGCAGGCCTGAAATCGGTCCAGGCCCAATACGCCAAGGCGCTTGCACTGATCGACGCACCCAACAGGCATACCGCGACCCAGCCCCATTGCGCATAAACCAGGGTCGCGGCGGCGGCCCCCAAGGCGCTGCCGATGGAATAAAAACACATATAGGCACCCACCAGACGGCTCTGGGCATCGGGGCGGGCGGCGAAAATCAGGCTCTGGCTGGTGACATGGACCGCCTGTACCGCGAAGTCCAGAGCGATGACGCCGACTGCCAGGGCCACCAACGAGGTTTGGATAAACGCCGTGGGCAGCCATGACAATGTCAATAACGTCAGGGCCATGCCTGTGGTGCGCCGGCCCAGACCCCGGTCGGCCCAGCGCCCGGCTTTCGAAGCGGCCAGGGCACCGGCTAGGCCCGCCAGGCCAAACAGGCCGATCTGGGTATGGGACAGTGACAGGGGTGGTGCGCTGAGGGGCAGCACCATGGCGGTCCATAACACGCTGAACGCGGCGAAGATCAGCGAGGCCAGGACACCTCTGACCCTCAAGGTGCGCTCCGTGGCGAACAATGTGAGCGTCGACCACAGCAGCGCAGGGTATGAATGGTCGAGCCGGGGTTGGCGGGTCGAAGGGACTGTTCGTGCCAGCACCATCGCCAACGCCAGCATCAGCCCGGCCGATACAAAGTACACCGCCCTCCACCCGGCCAGGTCTGCAATGAGCCCCGATGTGAACCGGGCCAGCAGGATCCCCAGCACCACGCCGCTGGTCACCGTGCCGACCGTTTGCCCGCGCTGCTGCGGCGAGGCGAGGGCCGCTGCGTAGGCCACGATGACCTGGACCAACACAGCCATCAAACCCACCATGACCATTGCGCCGAGCAGCATCGACCAGTGCGTGGCAAACCCTACGGCGGTGAGCGCCAAGGCCGACAGCAGCGTCTGGGTGATCATCAGGCCCTTGCGATTGATCAAGTCGCCCAGAGGAACGATGAACACCAGGCCCAGGGCATAACCGATCTGGGTCGCGGTCACAACGATGCCGATGAGCCGCGGCGCAACGTGCAGGCTGTGGGCAATCGAATCGAGCAGTGGCTGGACGAAGTAGACATTTGCCACCGCCAACGCGCAGGTCAGGGAAAACAACAACGTCAGCGACCGAGACAGCCTGGCTGGGTGGGCGGCAGACGCTTGCCGGACAGCCTCATCGGATTGCGCCGCAATCGCTTGTGCTTCACAGGGCATAGGGTGCTTCCTTTATTAAATCAGGTTTTGATTTGAAACCACAAAGTTGTTTTTTAGCTATTCTGGTTTTAATATGCAACCTGTTTTTTCATCGCAAAGAGGCCAGCACATGACTGAAAAAACATCCCCGGCCAGCCATGAGTGCCCCGTGGCCCGGGCCGTCGAGGTGATCGGCGACCGTTGGTCGCTGTTGATCATTCGGGACGCGTTCGATGAGGTGCGGCGGTTCAGCGAATTCCAGAAGAACCTGGGGCTGGCGAAGAACATCCTGGCTTCGCGTCTCAAGGCGCTGGTGGAGGTCGGTGTGCTCGAGACGAGACCCGCTTCCGATGGCAGCGCCTACAAGGAGTACGCCTTGACGCAGAAGGGGCGCGAGGTGTTTCCGATCGTGGTTTCGCTGCGCCAGTGGGGCGAGCGGCATTTGTTCAGCGCGGGAGAAACTCACTCGGTACTGCTGGACAATGAGCGTGATGAACCGGTGGCGATGCTTGAGGTTTGTTCGGCGACGGGGAAAAAACTGGAGCCGGGGGACTGTCATCGTCGTACAGTGCTCAAACCCTGAACGGTGCGGGTTTTTGCTTTGTAAAGGTTGAGTAAACGCAGCGCAGCGGCACGGAATTTTTGCCGCTGGTCGCGTTCCAACGCCAGCCAGGGTCCATTGTCAGAAGGCCTTGCACTCAGAATTGAAAAACCAGGAGCATTCCATGTTCACCTCGCGTCGCTTGATCGTTGTCGCTACTGCTGTGGCCCTGTTGTCCGGCTGTGCGTCGCCTAACCCCTACGACAACCAGGGACAGGCCTCTACCGAGTCTTCGGGCATGAGCAAAACCGCCAAGTACGGCGGCCTCGGCGCCCTGGCCGGTGCATTGGCCGGTGCGGCCATCGGTCACGATAACCGTGGCAAAGGGGCATTGATCGGTGCTGCGGTAGTGGGGGCTTCCGCAGCCGGTTACGGCTACTACGCCGATCAGCAGGAAAAGAAACTGCGCGCAAGCATGGCCAATACCGGCGTTGAAGTGCAGCGCCAGGGCGACCAGATCAAACTGATCATGCCGGGCAACATCACCTTCGCCACTGATTCGGCGAACATCGCCTCCAGCTTCTACCAACCGCTGAATAACCTGGCCAACTCCCTCAAGGAGTTCAACCAGAACCAGATCGAAATCGTCGGTTACACCGACAGCACCGGTAGCCGTCAGCACAACATGGACCTGTCCCAGCGTCGTGCCCAGAGCGTGGCGACCTACCTGACGTCCCAAGGCGTGAGCGGCGCCAACCTGTCGGCCCGTGGCGCCGGTCCGGATAACCCGGTGGCCAGCAACGCCGACGTCAATGGTCGTGCGCAAAACCGTCGCGTCGAGGTCAACCTCAAGGCCATTCCCGGCCAGCAATACCAGGCGCCGCAGCAGCAGGGCCAGACTTACCAGCAATACCCATAACCGCTGGGCGGCAAATGAAGCGGGGGGCCTGGAAACAGGGCCCCCGCTTTTTTTTGGCTGTTAGTTCCAGTCGCAATCAACCGTGTGGGCTTGCTGGCGATAGTGGCTGCCTGGGGCGGTGATGTTGAATGGGCCGGCGTCATCGCGAGCAAGCTCGCTCCCACCCTGGCTCTCCAGTGAGCAGGAAATTTGTGCTCGACCCAAATCCCCTGTGGGAGCGAGCTTTCTCGCGATAGCGGTCTGTCTGAGGCGGTGATTCTGGATCAGGTTGGGGGCGATTTGGGTGGCAGCATGCGGGTCGGTGGTTTGCCGTCGGCGTTGTGCTGATAAATCTGCGTAGGCTGCCCCTGTTCATTGAAGAACACCTGGCCGATCCCCGCTGAGTTCCACAAGCGTTCCCCAGCCTCGGCGTGTTCCGGGATGTGCGGGACGATGCGCATGCTCCGGCGCTTGGTGAACCAGTTCAGGGGCGAGCGCGGCGAGTAGAGCCAGCGGTTCAGGCGGTCGAACCATTCCAGCAGCGCCGCAGGGAATTCATTCTTGATGCCGCTGCTAGTGATCTGCCAGATGCGCGGGCCGCCCTTGCGGTGTGGGATCAATACCTCGTAGACGAAGGAATAATGCACATCGCCCGACAGCACCACGTAATTACCCGGTGTACGCGAGTGTCGGAAAATGTTCAGGATCACCTGGCCCGCGCCACGATGGGCCATCCAGTTTTCCGCATCCACCAGCAACGGATAACCGCACCAACTGAACACGCGCTGCACGGTCTCGATCAGCTTCACACCGAAAATCGGCGCCGGTGAAACGATGATCGCCGAGGGGTGATCCAGCAGCTCCTGTTGCAGCTCGCTCAGGGCTTCCCAGTCCAACAGGCCGGAAGGTTGCTTGAGGTTGTTCTCACTGCGCCAGCGGCGGGTGCGGGTGTCGAGCACCACCAGGGCCGGGGTGCTCGGTAACACGTAATGCCATTGCTGGAAACCCAGCAGCGTGTCGATCAATTGGTCCTGGGGGGCGCTGTCGAGGTAGCGGTCCCGGGCGGTGTCGCTCAGGGCCACGGTTTGCTCGATCACGTCGGCAAAGACATCCGGGTTGTTACCCCAACCCTGGCAGAGCATGTAGGCAATCAATGCATTGCCGATGATGCGCTTGGAGAACGGATGGCCGTAGGCCGTTTCCTCCCACTGCGCGGAAAGATTCCAGTCATCGGTAATATCGTGATCGTCGAAAATCATCAGGCACGACAGGTGCGCAAACACCCGCGCCACACCGTCCAGCCCAGCCTTGAAGCCCTCGATGCGTTGCTGTTCCAGGTCGTAGCGCTGGCGTCGCTCAGCGGTCAGTTCCGGCGGTTGCGGGGCGATCAATGTCCACGGCACCGGCGACCACACCAGCAGGTACATCGCCATGACTTCAGCGAAGGTCACCAGGTGATTGTCGGCGCTGCTGCTGGTGAAAATCGGCTTACGCGCGCCGCCGAAAAATCGCTCGCGCAGGGTTTCGTTGCTCTCAAGCGCGGGTAACAAATCGGCTCGGTGATAATAACTGGCGGGGTGCCGATACAGCTTGGCGCTGTCCTCCACCACCGCGCCATCCAGGCATTCCTCGAACAACCCCAGGTGCTCGATCAATGCGTGAATGGCTCGCAACATTGGCCCGGCAACATCGTCGGCATAGACCTGGTCGCCGCTCATCATCAACAGCGCCGGCCGCTGTGTCGGCTCCTGGGCCAACAGCCGATCGATGCAGAGCAAACCGTCGTTGGCCGGGTAATGAGGTTTGCGGCAGGAACCGTGGACTAACTGATCGATGCGCGCATGCAGCACGAAGTTCGGACACCGCGCCTCGCCATACAACAGATGTGGTGCCCATTCAGCGATGGGGACGCCGTCCACCAGCAAGTCGTAGTCAATCGAGACATCTTGGGGCAGGGGGCTGTCGAGCCGCACATCGATCAGATGCACAAACGCCTGTTGCCCCACCGGCACTACCGTGCAGCGCTGTGCATTGAGCTCAAGATCGCCCACGCCGTCCAGGCGCAACGTCAATGCCAATGCTCGCGTGCCCACCAGCCACATCACCAGCCGGGTGGGCTCCAGCCGCCGCAATATCGGGCCGGCCAGGACAGAGGGGAGGGTGGTGGTGTCGGGAGTGGACGGCAGCATTCGCAGGGAAAAGCTCTGTTCAGGGAGAGGCGGGGATCATAACGCAATGTGCTTTGTCGCAGGGGAGGGTGGAATAAGGGGCGTTGATCCCGCCCCTGTCACATCACTGGGTTTTGTTGGAAGCCTCAGCCGCCTTGATCAAATCCGGGCCAATCTCCTTTTCAAACTTCACCCACACTGGCTTCATTTTGTCGCGCCATGCAGCACGTTCCTGCGGTGTGAGGGCGATGATCTCGGTGGTCTTGGCGTCGAGCACATGCTGCCTGTCTTCCTGGTTCAACTGCTCGGCTTGCTGATTTGCATAGATAGTCGATTCGGCGACGATCTTGTCCAGCTCCGTGCGGATATCCGGCGGCAGGCTGTTCCAGAAATCGGAGGTGGTGATCAGCATGTAGTCGAGGATGCCGTGGTTGGATTCAGTGACGTACTTCTGCACCTCGTGCAACTTCTGGTTGTAGAAGTTCGAGTAAGTGTTTTCCGTACCGTCGACCAGACCGGTGCGCAACCCCTGATACACCACCGAAAAAATCATCTTCTGCCCTTTGGCGTCCACTGCCTTGAACTGCTCCTCCAATACGGCGGAGGTTTGCACCCGGAACGTCAGGCCTTGAGCATCCTCGGGCATCCGCAGTGGCTTGTTGGCCGACAATTGCTTCATGCCGTTATGCCAATAAGCCAGGCCGGTGACGTTCTTGCTTTCCATGGACTTGAGCAGCTTCTGGCCCGCGGGGCTTTGCTGGAAACGGTCCACGGCGGCGATGTCGTCAAACAAGAAAGGCAAGTCGAATAACTGCACCGACTTGGTGTACTGGTCGAACTTGGCCAGTGACCGCGCAATGATCTGCACGTCACCCAACAGCAGCGCTTCCATTTCCTTATCGTCGCCATACAACGTGGAATTGGGATACACCTCGACCCGGACCTTGCCCGGCAGCCGTTCGTCCACCAACTTCTTGAACATCATCGCACCCAGGCCTTTGGGTGTTTGCTCGCCCACCACATGGGAAAATTTGATCACGATCGGCTCAGCCGCCATGGCTGTGGCGAACAGGCTGAGGCTCAGGGTACAAGCGAGCGCTTTCCATAGAGGTTTTAGCATTGCAGAACTTCCCTTTAGTATTCGAAGACGCCAAGCCAGTGCCTGGCCAAACACTTTCGTGGCCAGGCAAATGGGGCCTGCACCACGGAGCATGCGTTTGTCGGGTTTAACTCATCCCCAGCCAGTTCGGTAGCACCAGCGAGATCCACGGTACATAGGTAATCAGCACCAGGAACGCCAGCAGAATCATCAACCACGGCATGGCTGCGCGGATGGTGGCGGTGAGGGACATGCCGGTTACCGCCGAGGTGACGAACAGGTTCAGCCCCACCGGTGGTGTGATCAGGCCAATCTCCAGGTTCACCACCATGATGATGCCCAGGTGGATCGGGTCGATACCCAGCTTCATGGCGATGGGGAACAGGATTGGCGCCAGGATCAGGATGATCGCCGAAGGCTCCATGAACGCGCCGGCGATCAGCAGCACGATGTTCACCACCAGCAGGAAGGTCATCGGCGTCAACCCGGCGTCGATCACCCATGCGGTGATTTGCTGCGGCAATTGCTCGGTGGTCAATACATGGGCAAAGAGCATGGCGTTGGCGATGATGAACATCAGCATGATGCTCAGCTTGGCCGACTCCAGCAGCACCTTCGGTGTCTCCCGGAAAGTGAGGTCCTTGTAGACGAACAACGCAATGAAGGCCGAATACACCGCTGCCACCGCCGCCGCTTCGGTGGGGGTGAACATTCCGGAGTAGATCCCGCCGAGGATGATGAACATCAGCAGCAGGCCCCAGATCGCCCTGCGCGCGGTGGTCAACCATTCACGGAATGTCGCCCGGGGCAGCGCCGGCAGGTTCTTCTTCACGGCCACGATGTAAATCGCCACCATCAGTGAGCACCCCAGCAGCAGGCCCGGCACTACGCCGGCCATGAACAACTTGCCCACTGACGTTTCGGTCGCCGCGGCGTAGACCACCATCACGATCGAAGGCGGGATCAGAATGCCCAGGGTGCCGGCATTACATACGATGCCCGCGCCAAATGCCTGTGGATAACCCGAACGCACCATCCCGGCAATGGCGATGGAGCCAACTGCCGCCACCGTCGCCGGACTCGAGCCGGACAGCGCGGCAAACAGCATGCACGCCAGTACTGCCGCAATCGCCAGGCCGCCACGAATATGCCCGACGCAAGCGTTGGCGAAGTCGATCAGCCGTCGCGCCACGCCGCCAGTGGTCATGAACGCACCGGCCAGCAGGAAGAACGGAATCGCCAGCAACGTGTAATGCTCGGAGGTCTCGAACAGCTTGATCGCCAGGGAACGTACCGAGTCGGGGCTGAAGAAAATGATGGTCAGCGAACCGGCCAACCCCAGCGATATGGCGATGGGCACGCCGATGAACATCAGCACGAACAGTGCGATGAACAGGAAGGCAATGGTCATGGCTTGTCTTCCTCGTGTTCGGTCAATTTGATGGCTTCGGCGGCTTCATCGGCCAGGCCCAGGCCTGTCTGGCGATTGCGCAGGATTCGCACGAGAATTTCCGCGAAGCGGATAAAAACCAGGGCAAAACCGACCGGTACGATCAAGCCGATGTGCCATTGCATGATGCCGAAATGGCCGAGATCCTCGGCACCGATCTGGGCGATCATCAGGGTGTTGATCCATTCGAAACTCGCCACCCCCAACAGCCCGGCGTAGGCAAGGCAACACAGGCAAGCGATGGCGCCAATGAGGCGCTGCACCGGTTTGCTCGCCAGTTTCACCAGCGCATCGACGCCGATATGCCCGGCTGTGCGCACCCCGTACGACAGACCGAAGAAAATCAGCCAGCCAAACAGCGCCTTGGTCAGCGAATTGCTCCAGGTCATGGCTTGGGCCATGGCCATGATGTTGTCGCCCGCGGCGAACAGCGTCTCGCTGGCGGCCGACCAATGGTCGCCAAGGCTATAGAACACGCTGTAGAGGTTGTTGAGCACCACGTAGACGAAGGTGACCAGCGTCATGGCGGCCAGAAGGAAGGCAATGAAACCTTCCTCGAAGTGTTCCCAAATGCGCCGAAAGGCGTTCATGGACGACATCTCCTGTAGGGGGACGACTGGCCGGCGCTACCAGGAGGTCGCGCCGGCCAACCCATCACTGGGCCTTGTTGGAGGCTTCGGCGGCTTTGATCAGGTCTGCGCCGATATCACCTTCGAACTTACTCCATACGGGTTTCATCTTGTCGCGCCAGGCGTTGCGCTCTTCAGGCGTGAGGGTAATGATCTCGGTGGTCTTGGCATCGAGGATGCGTTGCTTGTCGTGCTGGTTCAGTTGGGCCGCTTCCTGGTTTACGTGGGTGGTGACTTCCACGACGATCTTTTCCAGTTCGCTGCGGATATCCGGCGGCAGACCGTTCCAGAAGGTGGTGTTGGTGATCAGCATGTAGTCCAGTACACCGTGGTTGGATTCGGTGATGTACTTCTGCACTTCATGCAGTTTCTGGCTGTAGATGTTCGAGTAGGGGTTTTCCGCACCATTGACCACGCCGGTCTGCAAACCCTGATACACCTCGGCAAAACTCATCTTGCGCGGGTTGGCATTCACCGCCTTGAATTGTTCTTCCAGTACTGCCGAGGCCTGCACCCGGAACTTCAAGCCACGGGCGTCCTTGGGTTCGCGCAGTGGTTTGTTGGCCGACAACTGTTTCATCCCGTTGTGCCAATAAGCCAGGCCAGTGATGTTCTTGCTTTCCATGGACTTGAGCAGTTTCTGGCCTTCGGGGCTCAGCTGGAAACGGTCCACCGCGGAAATGTCATCGAACAGGAACGGCAAGTCGAACAGCTGCACGGTCTTGGTGTATTGCTCGAACTTGGCCAACGACGGCGCGATGATCTGCACATCCCCCAGCAACAGGGCTTCCATCTCCTTGCCATCGCCAAACAGCGAAGAGTTGGGGTACACCTCCACCTTCACTTTGTCTTTCAGCCGTTCTTCCACCAGCTTCTTGAACAGCAGCGCGCCTTGGCCTTTTGGTGTTTGTTCGGCGACCACATGGGAGAACTTGATCACCACCGGATCTGCCGCCATGGCCGTGCTCATCGCACTAAGGGCCAATGTGCAAGCGAGCGCTTTCCAGATAGGTTTGAACATTACGGGTTTTCCTCTTGTTTTTAGTATTTTCGTGCGGGCTCATTCAAAACACAGCGCACGGCGGAACAATGATGAGTCTAGGCAGAAAAACAACTTGTCGAGTGCGGTTAACAGGAAAACTGTCCTTTGGCTGTACATCCCGACTGGTTGCGCTAGAGCCCTCCTTGCGTCGGGCTGAAACATCCAGAACGGGTCATTTCGAAAGGTTTCCGTCAATAACCGTGCCTGGGGCAGAAAACCGTAAAGGGCGATGATGGCTACTGGCTCTCAATCTCACGCCAGCGCTTGTCGAATCCATGGGGCGAGGGGGTCTGCTAGGCTATGCGTCCAGGATAAAAACCTCATGGAGAGGGCAGATGTTTACATTCGACACGTTGTGGAAAAGCCATCCGCAGATATTTGGTGATGCTGCGCCCTGCAGAACCAATGGCGCCAAGAACTTCAGTGACCAATGCGCGATCAACCTCGGCGTGGCCCTGCGTCGCGCGGGTGCAGACATGAGCCAGCTCAAAAGCGTGCGACATTGCTGGCAACACCCCAAGAGTGACGGGCATATATTGGCCGCCGAAGAACTCGCCAAGGCCTTGAGTCGCGCCAAGATCCCTGGCTTGCAGGCCATGAAGACCATTAAAAGCGAAGAATTCGAAGAGACGCTGAGCGGGCAGCAGGGCGTTATTTTCTTCAAGGACTTCTGGCGTCGGGCAAACGAAACCACAGCCAACCGCAGCGGCGATCACATCGATCTGTGGAATGGCCGTCGCCTGACGGATTGGCTGAGCTACCCACGTATACAAATGGGTTTTTCGATCGAAGGCACGTTCTCGGACTTTCACGATTCCAAGGACATCTGGTTCTGGAAAGTCATATGAACGTCATCAAGGAAACTTTGTTCGTTCTCCTGATCATCGTGTTGGCGGTCGGCGCATTCAATTTGGCGTTCATGGCCGTTGGTAGTTATTTCGGGCCGTTCTACGAGAGCGAAGCAGACCAGAGCCGCAACTTTGCGATCTGGTTGTTTGGCAATGTCGGGGTGGCGGTCGTGGCTGCGGCGGTGGGCATTGTCTGGAGACGACGGCGCAAACCTCGGATCTAGCCAGGCAGCCAAAGTCTGCACACAACCTTTGACAGGGCGTTCACCTTCCGCAGCCACCGCCTTCCTGTGGGAGCGAGCCTGCTCGCGATGACGGTGGCCCATCCTCTTGCTAGTTGCGCTTCCAGCACTCGGCAAACCGCGCACATACCCCGTAGCGCTCATCCATCTGCGCCATCCTCTCCAGGTGATGACCTACCGCTTCGACCGTCACCCCATTCCCGATCCGGAAGTACTCCACCATCATCGCGACGTCCAGATCAATCTCGGCTTTCTCTGGCTTGGCATTGGCGGTCTTGGGCAGTGCCCACAGTTCCAACTGCTCGTCCTTCAACTGGCGCAGGCGGGTCTGGTATTCGTCCTTGAAGCGTTCCATCGAGCGCGCTTTGTTCTGTGCCATGTCATCGCCAAACGTCTTCAGGTTTTCCCGGTACAGCGTCCAGTAGTCCGCCGGCAGCTCGAAGCCGAGCTTGGCCTTGCGTTCGCTGATCAACGTGTCCAGTTTCTCTGGCGAATAACTCTCGACTTTTTCCTTGGCCGGATCAGTCTTCACGGTGACGACCAGGCTTTTATCGATGACCCGGTTCATCAGTTCCAGGCGATGGGGGGTGTCCGGGTAGGTCTTGGGAAACAGCGGACTGCGACCGGCGCAGGCGGGGAAGTCTTTTTTCAAGACCGGAATCGGCGTGCGCACGTCCTTGCCGTCGATCCGTTGCAAGCGTTGCAACTGAGTCAGGCAAAAGTTCTTCTCGGACTTGAAGGTCACCTCGTACTCCGCATTGGCCTCGGGCGTAAAGTTGAAGCCCTTGCCGCACACGGCATAACCGGTGTTCATGTTGGTGCGCAGGTAAATCTGCTCGCCGGGCTTGAGCTTTACCTCCAGATAGCCCTTGGCGTCCGTGGGCGCGGGAACGCTCATTCCCACCCGCCGTGCGGTATCGCTCAACAGCAGGTTGTTGAGAATGCCCGTGGTCTGCCCGTCGCAATGGGCTGCATCGAAATAATCCAGCGTGGCGTTGCTGGTATTGGCGACGAACCGCAACTTGGCGGCGTCCGGTTCGATAGCGTCGGGATAACTGCCGTTGACGCTGCAACCGCCGAGCAATACAAACAACGCGGACAATGCTAACAACGGGGTAGGGCGGCTGGGCAGGGTGAGCATGGGTCATCCTTGAAGGATCGATAAAGTTGGCGAATGCTACTGAAGTGCCACTACTGCGTCCATCTCCTCCCGCTGAGCTGCAGGCAACCCCATCATCTTCTCTACAGGGACTTACCGATGATCGATTTCAACAACAAAGGCTTCTTCAAACTCAAGCAAAACGACGAATACGCCGAACGCGTCACGGCCCTCCTGCTGGACGGCGAGCAGGTCATCGACGCCTACAAATCCATGCGCGACGGCGTGGTCTTTACCAACAAGCGCATCATCGCGGTGAACGTGCAAGGCATCACCGGCAGTAAAAAAGACTTCACCTCCCTGCCTTACAAAAACATCGTCGCCTACTCGGTCGAAACCTCCGGCACCTTCGACCTGGACTCCGAACTGGAGATTTACTTCTCATCCCTGGGCAAGGTGAAATTCGAATTCACCGGCAAGACGGGCATTGTTGAAATCTCCAAGGTGATCTCCAGACATCTCCTGACCTGACCCGCTTCCTGGCGGTATTCAAAAAGTCCAAGTCCACCGCCAATCCCCTGCTCGCGATGACGGCGGCACAGCCGGCATCACCGTTCCAGACAGACCGCTATCGCGAGCAGGCTCGCTCCCACCGTTTTGATCGCAGTTGTCCACAAGTTCGCATCTGCCACAGCCCCCTGTAGGAGCGAGCTTGCTCGCGATGGCGGTGGCACAGCCAGCATCACCGTTCCAGACAGACCGCTATCGCGAGCAAGCTCGCTCCCACAGTCCTGCATTCCAGCCCTACGAGTGACTGCGCCCGCTTGGGGGCAAGTGGTATCACTTCCTGTCGCGTGGTATGACGACTTTTTGATTATCTCCTCGCAAAAATAACCTCCCTCCTCAAGAAACCCCATGGGTTTGCACGGTTTATTGCGCGACAGGGGTTGACAGTTCGCTGGAAACGTCAGAATAATCCGTTACGTTGTATGACGACATACAAATAAACAATAACAACATTGGTGTTCCTCCCCATGAGAATCACAGGCGTTCACGTCGAAGTTTTTTCCACCCCTTCGCGCCGTGCCCAGGACAGCGCCGGCCATGCCCATCCAGGCGATGAGGTCATGATCAAGGTGGCTTTGCTGCGAATCGGTTGCGACGATGGCTCCGAGGGTTATGCCTTCGGCCCGCCTGAGTTGATTCGTCCGCACATCATCGAATCCTTCGTGCGCAAAGTGCTGATCGGTCGCGACCCGATGGACCGCGAAAGCATCTGGCAAGACCTGGCGCACTGGCAGCGCGGCAGTGCGGGGCAGTTCACCGACCGGGCGCTGGCGCTGGTGGAGCAGGCGTTGTGGGACTTGGCCGGGCGTAAGCTCAAGTTGCCGGTGCACAAGTTGATTGGCGGCTATCGCGACAAGGTCCCGGCGTACGGCTCGACGATGTGCGGCGATGACTTGCCGGGCGGCTTGTCCACGCCGGACGAGTACGCTCAGTTCGCCGAGAAACTGGTCCAGCGCGGCTACAAGGCCATCAAGTTGCACACCTGGATGCCGCCGATTTCCTTCGCCCCGAATCCACAAATGGACATCCAGGCCTGCGCCGCCGTGCGTGAGGCGGTCGGGCCCGACATCGCGTTGATGCTCGACGGCTACCACTGGTACAGCCGCATGGACGCGCTGACCATCGGCAAGGCGCTACAGGAATTGAATTTCGCCTGGTTCGAAGAACCGATGATGGAAGACTCGGCAGAGTCCTATGCCTGGCTGGCGGCCAACCTGGACATTCCGGTGCTGGGCCCGGAAAGCATCGCCGGCAAGTTCCACAGCCGCGCCAGTTGGGTGACGCAAAAGTCCTGTGACATCCTGCGTGCCGGCGTGGCTGGGGTCGGTGGGATCGGGCCGTGCCTGAAGGTGGCGCACTTGGCCGAGTCGTTCGGCATGGATTGCGAAGTCCACGGCAATGGCGCTGCGAACCTGGCGGTGGTCGGTGCCATCAGCAACTGTCGTTGGTACGAGCGCGGCCTGCTGCACCCGTTCCTTGACTACGAAGAAGTCCCGGCGCACCTCAATAGCATCGTCGATCCAATGGATGCCGACGGTTTTGTGCACCTGTCCGATCGGCCTGGTTTGGGCGAGGACATCAACTTCGCGTACATCGAAGCCAACACCCTGTCTCGACATTGATCGCGCGCCACGCCTGAAGGTGATATCTACCCGGGCGACAAAGTCTTTATAAATATAAGAAAGGACTGAACCATGAATCTCTGGCCCAAGCGCCTGACCAGGCTGCTGTGTGTCACCGTGGCCCTGTGCATAGCGCAGGTGCCCGTCAGCCTGGCCCAAGGCGAAACGCCCGCCGACCAATTGGTGGTGGGCATGAGCATGATCAACCTGCTGTCCCTGGACCCCGCCGCGGCGACCGGCCTGGAGGTCGCCGAAGTCAACGCCAACGTCTATGACATGCTCCTGGAGCAGGACGCGGCGCAGCCAGACACGCTGATCCCCGCCCTGGCGAAAACCTGGGAAGTCAGCCCCGACCGCATGCGCCTGACCTTCCAGTTGCGCGATGACGTGCGTTTTCACTCCGGAGCTCCACTCACTGCACAAGACGTGGCTTGGTCATTGCAGCGTGTGGTCACCCTCAACCGCGCCCTGGCTTCGACCTGGAAAGCCTACGGTTTCACCGCCGACAACGTCGTCAAATTGATGCGCGCCGAAGGGCCGCACACCTTTGTCATGGACCTGCCGCGCAGCACCGACCCGACGCTGGTACTCAATACCCTGGCGACCTCTCCCAGCGCCTTCATCATCGATCGCAGCGTCGCGTTGCAGCATCAGGTCGGCGACGACCAGGGCGCGGCGTGGCTGGCGACTCACACGGCTGGCTCCGGCGCCTTCAAGCTCGACATCTGGCGCGCCAACGACGTGATTCTGATGAGTCGTCATGACGACTATTGGCGCGGCCCTGCGAAGTTGCGGCGGGTGATCATGCGCAACATGACCGAGTCCCAGGCGCTGCGTCTGATGGTCGAGCGCGGTGACCTGGACGTCGCCCGGGGCATGGCCGCCACCGACATCAAAGCGTTGGGCAAGGTCGATGAGGTGCGCATCCAGAGCATCGCCCGGGGTACGCTGTACTACGTGGCGATGAGCATGCAGCAACCGTTGTTCCAGGACATCCGCGTGCGTCAGGCCATCCGCCTGCTGATCGACTACCAAGGCATCAATGATGTGGTGATGCCGCACTACGGCGTGATCAATCAGCGGCCGCTGCAACTGGGGCTGCCGGCGCGCCTGGACGATCCGGGTTATCGCCTGGACGTGGCCGAGGCCAAGCGGCTGCTGGCGGCGGCGGGGCATGCCGAAGGCTTCAAGGTGAGCATCCGTTCGCTGACCGATCCGCCGTTCATCAACATCGCCACCAGCCTGCAAGCGACACTGGCTCAGGCCGGTATCCAGGCGACGATCATCACCGGCACCGGCAACCAGATCTATGGAGCGATGCGCGACCGCCAGTTCGACATCCTCGTCGGTCGCGGCGGTGGCGGGGCGGAGCGTCATCCGCATTCGAGCCTGCGCGCCCTGGTCTACAACCCGGACAACCGCACCGAAGCCAAGCTGAGCAACTTCCAGGGCTGGCGCACTTCGTTCTTCAATCCGCAGCTCAATCAACTGATCGAGCAGGCCGAGCGTGAGCGTGACCCTGAACGCCAGCGCGAGATCTACGCGCAGATCCAGACCCTCTACGACCAACAGGCCGGGGCGATCATGCCGGTCTCACAGATGGTCGACGAGGTGGTGATCCATGCGGATGTGCGCAACTACATCGGCCACACCGCCGCCACCACACGTCTTCGGGACGTCTACAAGCAGCGCTGAAATCGACGGCCACAGGGCCAAGGCAGGAAAGAACATGTCGACTGCATCCTTTTCAATCTGGACCACCCGGGCCGCTTCGGCGACCCGGCGCGGTGGCTCGGTGGCGGTGACGCTGCTGGGGTTGCTGCTACTGACCTTTTTCATCGGTCGCGTCATGCCCCTGGACCCGGTGCTGGCCATCGTCGGCCCGGACGCCGACGCCTCGGCCTATGCCCAGGTGTACCAAGAACTGGGCCTGGATAAACCGTTGTGGACGCAGTTCGCGATCTACCTCGGCGACCTGCTGCACGGTGATTTCGGCATGGCCTTGCTGACCGGCAATCCGGTCATCACCGACATCGCCCGGGTCTTCCCGGCCACTTTGGAACTGGCCACCCTGGCGATTCTGTTCGGTGTGCTGGCTGGCTTGCCGCTGGGTGTCTACGCCGCCACCCACCAGGGCCGCGCCGGGGACCATATTGCGCGACTGATCACCCTGTTCGGTTATTCCACGCCGATTTTCTGGATCGGCATGATGGCTTTCCTGGTGTTCTACGCCTGGCTGGGTTGGGCCGGTGGCGTCGGGCGGATCGGCCTGGCCTATGACGGGCTGATCCCGAAACACACCGGGCTGTTGTTGATCGACACGGCCTGGTCCGGCGACTGGGAGGCCTTTCGCAGTGCGTTGCGCCACATCCTGCTGCCGGCGGTGATCCTCAGTTTCAACTCGGTGGCCTACATCAGCCGCATGACCCGCAGCTTCATGCTCGAGCAACTGTCCCAGGAGTACATCATCACCGCCCGGGTCAAGGGTTTGTCCCAGCGGCGCATTGTCTGGGGCCACGCCTTCGGCAACATCCGCGTGCAGTTGTTGACCATCGTCGCGCTGGCCTACGGCGGTCTGCTGGAGGGCGCGGTGTTGATCGAAACGGTGTTTGCCTGGCCGGGCTTCGGCCAGTACCTGACCAGCAGTTTGCTGCTCGGTGACATGAACGCGGTGATGGCTTGCGTGCTGCTGATCGGCCTCATCTTCGTGACGCTGAACCTGATCAGCGACGCGCTGTACAAGATCTTCGACCCGAGGACTCGCTAATGAACCTGCCCCTGGCTTCCAGCGCACCCGGCGCCGCCGCGCTGCCCGCTTCCAGTACCGCAGCGATGGCCGCCAGCACCCTGCGCCTGCTGCGTTTCCTGCTGCGCAACCCGATGACCTTCGCTGGCCTGGTCGTCGTCTCGACCCTGATGCTGGTCGCGGCTTTCGCGCCTTGGATCGCTGGCCACGATCCGCTGTTGCAGAACCTTGCCGGCGCGTTGCAGGCGCCGAGCAGCGCGCACTGGTTCGGCACTGACGAATACGGGCGCGATGTCTTCGCCCGGCTGGTGTATGGCTCGCGCATCACGCTGTACATCGTCTTGCTGGTGACGGTGATTGTCGGTCCTATCGGCCTGTTGGTCGGCACGGTGTCCGGCTACTTCGGCGGTTGGGTCGACAGCCTGTTCATGCGCATCACCGACATCTTCATCTCGTTCCCCAGCCTGGTCCTGGCGTTGGCGTTCATCGCCGCCCTCGGCCCGGGCCTGGAGCATGCGGTGATCGCCATTGCACTGACTGCCTGGCCACCGATTGCCCGGCTCGCCCGCGCCGAAACCCTGCCGCTGCGCAACGCTGACTTTGTCGTCGCGGTGCAGCTTCAGGGCGCGTCGAGTACCCGGGTCATTCTGCGCCACATCATTCCGATGTGCCTGTCGTCGGTGATCATCCGCCTGACCATGAACATGGCGAGCATCATCCTCACCGCTGCCGCCCTGGGCTTCCTCGGCCTCGGCGCCCAGGCACCGCTGCCGGAGTGGGGCGCGATGATCTCCACCGGGCGGCGCTACATGCTCGAAAGCTGGTGGCTGGTGGCGGCGCCCGGTGCAGCGATCATGCTGGTCAGCCTGGCCTTCAACCTGTTGGGCGACGGCTTGCGCGACGTCCTCGACCCGCGCAGCCAATCCTGAGGAGCAGCCCCGTGACTGAGATAAAACTTGCCGTACAGGACTTGTGTGTGGAATTCCGCAACGCCGGCAAAACTTCCCTGGCCGTGCGTGATGTGTCGTTCACCCTGGGCCGGGAAAAACTCGCCATTGTCGGTGAATCCGGCTCGGGCAAATCCACCGTGGGTCGCAGCCTTTTGCGTCTGCATCCTCCGACGGCGCGGGTCACCGCCAAGACGTTGCGCTTCGCCGATATCGACCTGTTGGCTGCCAGCGAAAAGCAGATCCAGGCGATTCGCGGCGCGCGCATGTCGATGATCATGCAAGACCCCAAGTACTCGCTGAACCCGGTGGTGCGGGTCGGTGAACAAATCGCCGAGGCCTATCTGGCCCATCACAAGGTGCCCCATCGCGAAGCCCGCGAACGCGCCTTGGACATGCTCGCCAAGGTGCACATTCGCGACCCCCGGCGGGTTTATGACCTGTACCCCCACGAAGTCTCGGGTGGCATGGGCCAGCGGATCATGATCGCCATGATGGTGATCACCGATCCCCAGGTGATCATCGCCGATGAACCGACCTCGGCCCTGGACGTGTCGGTGCGCCGTCAGGTGCTCAATGTGCTGGAGGAATTGGTCAGCGAGCGCGACTTGGGGCTGATTTTCATCAGCCACGATTTGAACCTGGTGCGGCATTTCTGTGACCGCGTGCTGGTGATGTACGCCGGCCGCGTGGTCGAGTCGATTGCCGCCGCCGACCTGGATAACGCCACCCATCCCTACACCCAAGGCCTATTGGCCGCATTGCCGAGCCTGGACCATCCGCGCGCCACGCTGCCGGTGTTGCAGCGTGACCCACAGTGGTTGAATGCTTGAGGAGCCTGTCATGAGCATGATTGAAATCGCCGGCCTGAACCTCAGTTTTGGCACCGGCGCGGCACTGAACGCGGTACTGCACGACGTCGATTTGAGCGTGGCCGAAGGCGAGGCATTCGGCCTGGTGGGGGAGTCCGGTTCGGGCAAGACCACCGTGTTGCGCTGCCTGGCCGGGCAGTACCAGCATTGGAGCGGACAACTTCAGGTCGCCGGCCAAGCCGTGACCCGCAACTTGCCGCTGAACCACTACCGCACCGTGCAGATGGTGTTCCAGGACCCGTATGCCTCGTTGCATCCGCGCTACACCGTCGATGCCGCGTTGCAGGAGCCGCTGCGCATCCACGGCATCGACGGGCGTACCCAGAAGGTCAGCGAGATTCTGCGCAAGGTCGGCTTGAACGACAGCTTCCGCTTCCGTTACCCCCATCAGTTATCCGGTGGCCAGCGTCAGCGTGTGGCGATTGCCCGTGCGCTGATCCTGCGTCCCCGGGTGCTGCTGCTGGATGAGCCGACCTCGGCACTGGATGTCTCGGTGCAGGCGGAAATCCTCAATCTGCTGGCCGACTTGCGCCGCCAGGAAGGGCTGACCTACCTGATGGTCACCCATGACCTGGCGGTGGTGGCGCATTTGTGTGATCGGCTGGCGGTAATGCAGCAGGGCAGGGTGGTGGAAACGCTCGACAGTCATCTCCTGACGAGCGATGGCGCCACCCATGGGTACACCCGTTTGCTGGTGCAGGCCAGTCGGGACATACAGCGAATACCTATTGCTGTCTGAAGTGATGAGTTTGTTGCACTTGTTTTAACCCGAAGAAGACGTTGAACCGCAGGTTTCAATGCCGCGCACGCGCTCGCCTGTGATTTGGCGTTCAACCCAACTAATCATTCAACTAACAAGAATAAAAACATGAAAAAGACACTCGTCGTTCTGTCCCTCGCTTCCTTGTTCACTTCAGTCGTTGCTGTGGCCGATACCGGCTATATCAACGTACGCCATCAGTATGCGGAACAAACCCGCATGCACGCCGACCGCGCCAAGTTCGGCATGCGGCTGGACAATGGCGTGGGGCTGGAAGGTGAACTCAAATACAAGACCGCCGGTGATCGCGAAGACGTCGCCTTCGACAACACCGTCGGCAGCGGCCATGAATTTACCGTCAACTACCAGCACAAGATTGATGACCGCTGGACGCTGACGCCCTCGTTCGCCATGGAGAGCGACGAAGAGTCGACCACCTACAAACTGGGCATGCGCCTGGGCTACAAGATCACCAAGGAGCTGAGTATCGCCGGTCGCTACCGTTACGACTCATCCAAGCTCGACCGCGACCAGGTCGATCATGATGTACCGGACAACGGCCAGGATGACCAGAAGATCAATCGCTACGACGTGTACGTCAACTACGCCAACCAGGGGCCGTGGGCTTATGAATATCAACTGACGTACTTCGATGCCGACTACATCCGTTATAACGGCGGCACCGACGACTATGAACAGAATGCCGTGGTCAAGTACAAGTGGGACAAGCGCTGGGCGCCGTTCTTCGAAGTGGGTGATATCAAGGTCAACTCGGTGGACGATGATCGCCAACTGCGTCTGCGGGTCGGCATTCAATACAACTTCTTCTAAGTTGCGGGAGCACGGGTCGACGCTGAGTCTGTGAACACCGGGATCAAAACTGTGGGAGCGAGCTTGCTCGCGATGGCGTCGGATCGGCAGACATCGATGTTGAATGTACCGCCGTCATCGCGAGCAAGCTCGCTCCCACAGGGGGGCGGAGGTCATTCGTTGTAAAAAGCCTGCCGCTGCTGCGTTTCACACAGGCGCATGCGGCTATTGCTCAAGTGCAGGTACATGGCCGCCCGCGCTGCATCGACATTGCCACTGGCGATAGCGTCGAAGATCTGCTGATGTTCGGCGTTGATCCCTTGCAAGTAAGCGCTGCGATCACTTTGTCCGGAGTAGGCGGAGTTCATGCGCGTACGTGGGATCAGCTTGGTGCCCAGGTGCTTCATGATGTCGATCAGGTAGTAGTTACCAGCGGCCTTGGCGATTTTCAGATGGAACTGGAAATCGGCGTTGATGGTGGTGCCGGATTTTTCCGGACCTTGCAGCAACGCCTCCAGCGCCTGGGCCAGTTCGGCCAGGGCTTCAGGTGTGGCGCGTTCGGCAGCCATGCCGGCGGCCTGGACTTCCAGGCTCAGGCGAAACTCCAGCAGGTTGAGTACATCCGACAACGTCGCAATCGTCGCCGGCCCCAGGGTGAAACCCTCCGGTGCCGGCATGTCCAGGACAAAGGTGCCGACGCCATGCCGCGTCTCCACCAGCCCCGCCGCCTGCAAGCGCGACAGCGCCTCACGCACCACCGAACGACTGACGCCTTCGGCTTCCATGATGTGCACTTCGGTGGGGAGCTTTTCGCCGCGTTTGAGAACACCTTCACGCATGCGCTGGGCAAAGCGGTCGACCAGTGTTTCGGCGAGGCGGCGCGGCTTGTTCAGTGGAGATAACGCTTGATCCGTCATCGGCTTGCTCTTGGGTGATCAGCGGGCATTATAGTGCGTTTCGCCGCAAGGTCGCGGCTATAATGCCGCGATCGTCTGGCTTTAATGGATAGGTGCAATGGACCGTGTCACAACCGATCGACGCCTGAGCATGACCCAGCAACTGGTGGTCGACCTGACGCAGCAGATACTGGCCGGCGAACTGCCCGCAGGCAGCAAACTGCCTACCGAACAGGTCATCATCAAGGAACGCGGCGTCAGTCGGACGGTGGTTCGCGAAGCCATGTCTCGGCTCCAGGCCGAAGGCTTGGTGGAGACGCGCCACGGCATCGGCACCTTTGTGGTCGACACCGCTCGCCCGGGGGATTTCCAGGGCAGTAAGCATGTTAAGGGCGGCGCGTACGACGCTCTAGCGGTGATCGAACTGCGCCTGAGCCTGGAAGTGGAAGCGGCCGGCATTGCCGCGCAACGTTCCACGCCGGAACAGTTGCAGGCAATGCGCGAAGCGCTCGATGCGGCCAATGCTCTGGAGGCGGCCGATGACGAAAGCGCCCGGGTGGATTTCGAATTTCATTTGCTGATTGCCCAGTGCACCGGCAACAGCTTCTTTATCGATGCCATGGCCCATGTTGGCAGTGCGCTGATCGCGGTTATCCAACAGGCCGGACCAGCTGTCACGGTTGAAAATCGAGCGTTGGTGGCTCGCGAGCGTGAGCAGATCTATGCAGCACTGGCGCGGCGTGATGCGGAAGCGGCGCGGGCGTCGATGCGGTTGCATTTGATCAATATGCTGCAGCGGGTTCGGGGTGTGATTGAGTTGACGGCGCAATAACCTCCACAGAACTTGTGCCGGCCACAGCCCCCTGTGGGAGCGAGCTTGCTCGCGATGACGGCGGCACATTCAACATCTCCATTTCAGGCAGACTGCTTTCGCGAGCCGACTCCAGTGGAGCGTGCCTGGGTTCCCCTTGGCTAAAGTTCACCAACAGTAAGTCGATAGTGTCTTTCTGGATGAGTGCATTGATTGAGGCATCAATCAGCGTCTCTCGTTATCGTTTAATTGGGAATGGATAAGGATAGGTAATGGAGCAGGAAGTTGGTACCAAGGACGAGAAACACAAGCGCGTTTCGTTCCAACAGGATATCTATGCCGCGCTGAAACTGATGGCCGAGCACTGGGGCCTGATAGGCAGTCTGGGTGCGTTAATCAGTGCGGTGGTCAGTTTTGCAATCCTGATGACGTATGCGAAGGCGATCGATCGAATCGACCTTTTGCCATTGGTGTTCGATAAGAAACTATCTGCGCTGCTTCCGTGGATGGGCGTGGTTGCCTTTGTCCTGTTTCTTTACATGGTGGTGATGTGTGTCACCACCTTGTTCTACGCGTTAGCCGTGTCCTTTTTCAACCAGACACCGAACCTCAGGCCAGCGGTTGCCCGATGGTTTTTCTGGGCGGCGGTCGTGGGCTCGTTGATTATTGTGGCCTTCGCGTTCCAGGCACCTCTGGTCGACCATTGGATTGTCGCCTTGGTCATCCTTTCAGGCATGAGTGCGGTCTTGGGCTTATCGTTGAAATCAAAAAAAATCCGAATGGCCTTGAAGTTGGTGTCCCTCTTTAACAACCTCAAAGGCCTTGGGGTTTGGTGGCATCAGGCAGGTGTTTTGTTTTTTGCCTACTTTATTTTGATGGTCGCCGTTTTCGCCGCCGTGTACCCGATGTTGATATTGCTGAAGTCGTATACGGGTAAAGACACTCCGGAAGCCATCACCACGCTGATGGTCATTTCCATGGTGGCGGTGGTCTTGTTGTTCTTGCCGGCCTTGATCTTCTTTGTGAGTAAAAAACATATTGTCGCCCGAGGGCTGTTGTCGTTCGGATCGGCATTGCTAGTGACCTTGGTAGTTGTCGCCATCTATCCAGGCGCGAGTTCTACCGTAGTGTTCAAGGCGGCGGGGATGATGGGGGTGCGCGAGACGACTCCACTCAAATATCGGTTGTTGAAGAATTTTGAGGTCAAAGACTTTGATGCGGCGAGCTGGGGAACGGTGGACGTGAGCCGGGACCTCCCGGTTGTAGAAGCCTTTCCACTCTTCTCGCTTGGGGATGTTCTGCTGCTGTGCCCCAGTGGCTTGAGCGGTACGCGCCTGGGCCAGTGGCCGGAGCATTCACATGTCTGCATCGTCACGCAACGCAGTGATGTGGTGATATTGCCCGGCGCGACAGTTGTGCCCGAGCAAACGTAGCAATGGGTTAGACAGCCACAGCCCCCTGTGGGAGCGAGCCTGCTCGCGATGGCGGTGGCACATCCAGCATCACCGTCCCCAGACAGACCGCTATCGCGAGCAAGCTCGCTCCCACAGTTTTTGATCGCAGGGTTTACAGGTTTTGTGCCCTGCAGTTCCCGCCAGGTTAAAGCTCAGGGCTCCAGCGCGGGTCCCTTCAGCTCGATCTGATTACCATCCGGGTCGAAGCAGTAGATCGACCAACCTTTACCCTCCGCGCCATAGCGCATCTGCGCTTTCTCAACACTCAGGCCGGCGGAGGCCAGATGAGCGAGGAGGGCCTGTTCGTCAAACGGCTCGATACGCAGGCAGAGGTGGTCGACGTTGTGCCCTTGCTTGCCAGCCGCCGGCCCACCCTCGCGACCCAGCGGCCCGTCGACAGCCACCAGATCGATCATCGAAACACCGGTGCTGAGGTGGATCATTCCAAGATCGTCCCGGCGCTTCTTGAGCTCGCAACCGAGCACGGACGTATAGAAAGCGAGGCTGCGCTCGATGTCTTTTACGCGCAGGACGATGTGGTCGATGCGTTGGATCGTGAAGTTCTGCATGCAGGCCTCCTGTGTTCACTAGTGGCAGGGCCAAGGGGGGACTTCACCATAGTGGACAACGCTGATTGACGGTGGATCCGGACGGCTGCGCTACATTTCTAGGCTAAAGGCGCGACAGTCACGTCCGCCTGGCCGCTGTCGATCAAAGCCGCACGCACGAAACCGTCCGCTTTCTTTCGCTCGATGAAATCCCTGACGTAGGCCGCGCCGGCTTCATGGGCCCTTGGAACCGCCATGGCTTGCCTGATGGAAGTGAAAGCACCGGTGAGCACCCGGTATGCCGGGTTGTTGGCCGCCACTTTCTCCAGCGGCTGCCTCACACCGGCTGCCGCATCCAGGGATTTTTCGATGTACAGGTCTACCGCAGCCGCAGAGGTCGCAGCCCGTTCGAGTTGCGCATATTCCAATGTGCGAGAAAGAAAAAGGTCATACGCGGCGCCTTTGCCAACGGCGAGTCTTAGTCCTGGCTGGTCAAGATCCTGGACGTTCTGATAGCGCGAATCAGCGGCCACCAAATAAGTCCCTTCGATAAGGACGTAAGGTTCGCTGAACGCAATCTGCTCTTCGCGCACGGGCTCAATGGCCAGGAACGCGACGTCCCACACGTCCTCCTCCAGCGCCGCAAACACTTTGCCGGCGGCATCAAAAGTGACCATCTCCAATGGTGCACCCAGCTCCTGGGCCAATGCCTTGGCCAACGCTACCGACACCCCTTGGGCAGAGCCGTCCAGACCCTGTTGAGCCAACACGGGATTGCCGAAATTGATCGCGGCACGCAGCACTCCTTTTGGGGACAGATCTTCAAGCACTGCACGGTCGAGAGACGTCATCCTTTTTGCTCCGGGTAGGGGGTTATTGGTTTTTATCAACTGGGCAAGGTGTGGAAACGACCCGCCGATTTTTTCATCCAGCTGCGACTAGCCTTCATCATGTTTTTCCCACGCTATCACCGTACCTGATAGCGTGGGAAAAACATGATGCAAGCGAAACCGAAAGCCTCATGAACAGTCTTGATCATACCCGCATGAGGCCAATTGCTTTTTCCATCAACCGCAAGCGCAGCTCCGGCTTGTCTTGCCTGGCCCCGATATCAATCCAACCATGGTGCCTATAAAATTGCGCCGCCCTCTGGTTCGTTTCACTCACCGACAACCTCATCCGTTCGCACCCCAGCCCTGCAAAAAAGTCGGTGGCGTAGGCCAGCAGCAACTTCCCGGCACCGCGTGATCGCCACTCAGGGGTGAGGTAGAAAAAGTGGATGTAACCCACTGCAGGTTCTGCCTTGAGCAGTGACATTTCTATCTGGCCCACGATCTGTGTTTCATCCCAGGCATGGACAATGCTGCCGGGAATCTCGGTCGCTTTTTCTTGGAGGGATTGAAGGTAACGCTGTGTGCCATCCGGGTCGTGCAGTTTTTGTGCGGAACCAAACGCGCAGAGCAGCATGTCTTCAAAGAAACGTACGCAAACGCCGCTGTCCTGGTCGAGGTTGACTGGACGCAAGTGCAGGAGAAAAACGGGTTGAGCGTCGCCGCGCATCATGGTTCGTGACCTCATGCTTCAATGGGTTGCTACGCTGGTACTGCCAGAATTTGGAACCGACCAGCAACGGACCCAAAACCATGAAAAGACAAGACCTTCTCCAAACCCTGGAAGCCCGCTTCGACCAGAACCCACATCGCCACCCGGACATCCTCTGGGCCGACGTCCAGGCCAAGTTGGAAAGCAACCCTAACGCCCTGAAGTCGCTCCAGGCAATGGAAGCCACCGGAGGCGAGCCAGACGTGATTGGCCACGACGAAAGAACCGGCCTTATCACCTTCTGCGATTGCGCCAAAGAAAGCCCGACCGGTCGCCGAAGCCTCTGCTACGACCGCGCCGCCCTGGACGCACGCAAGGAGAACAAACCCAAAGGCAGTGCGGTAGAAATGGCCGAAGAAATGGGCATCGCCCTGCTGACGGAAGACCAGTATCGAGCCCTGCAGCAGCTCGGTGAGTTTGATGTGAATACCTCCAGTTGGCTGGCCACACCCGCTGAACTTCGCGCTCTGGGCGGTGCGCTGTTCGGTGACTATCGTTATGAGCGGGTGTTTGTTTACCACAATGGTGTGCAGTCGTATTACGCGGCGCGAGGGTTTCGCGGCGTGCTGTGCATTTAAGCAAACCTGTGGCGATGGTTACGCGTTGTCGGATGGTTCACCAGGTGGTTTACGCCGAAGGTGGCCCTGTGTTTTTATACGCACAGGCACAAGTAGCCTCCCTGCTGCGATGGGAAATACGAAAAATCTAAGTGAACTTACCCACTTATTTAGCCACTGCAAGCAGCATGCTAGTCGAAGCACGTCTTCGATTTGGCTAAAGGAGTGAGCTATGTCCCGTTCAAGTGCTGCTGAGTGTATCGACGACCTCAAAGGGTTGGCCCGCGTGTCTGTCATTGGTGAATACACGTATTGCCAACGATTGACCCATCTCTGCAAAGAGTTCGGTTTCAATAATTTCCATCACTTCCGTAAGGTCGTTGAGCGCCTCCCTGAAGACCTGATCGGCAATATTTCCACGACGCTGATGCGCCGGTATTGCGAGGTGGCTCAACCCAAGCCAAACGTCGCTTACTATGAATTTCTCTCGGTCAACAACGACACCCGGATAAGGTTTTATAGCCAATGGGCGGGCTGGGACAAATTTGGGCAGGAAGTCAGGGTTCCCAGGTCGTTGCATGGCGAGTCGGCTCCCCGTCTGCGCAAGTCGCTTGATAAAACCGTCTTTATCGTAGAAACGGATCGCCAGTTAATCGCTTGGCGCCATCGCTGGCACGGGCTGTGTTACATCTCCGCTGAGCTCTGCAAAGAGCACATGAAAGAAGCCTTTGAACGGAAAAAGGCTGTCGTGAAAGGTCCCCGCAATGAGGAGTTTCCCCTGCTGGACGACTTTAGCGATAACTATGCAACGTGGTATCCGGTCATAGAGTAACGCCAGCTGGGAAGGGCTCTCAGGAGCCCTTTCTTGTTCCCGAACGCAGCAAAGCCACCTCACTCAAAAACCAAAACCTCACATCCCTTAGCCTCAACCATCTGCGCAAACCCCGGCAACCGCGCCACAAACTCTGTCTCAAACGCCAGATACCGATCCTGCGCCGCCAGGTAACGAATCTCTGGCTTGACCCGCGCAATATCCTTGGAAGACAGCTTCACCACCTCATCACTGCGCTGATTCCAAAACCAGGCCAAGGTCTGCGTGCCGAACGTATTCGTCCGGTAATTCCACACCCACCAATCCCCATGCCCCCGGGCAACATGCAACTGCCCATGAAACGTGCGCAACGTGATGACCTGCTTGGGCTGCGTGACCAGCAGACGCGTGTCCTGGCGCAGCTCACTGCCAAAGCCGTCCAACAACGCCTTCGTCGTAGCGCCGGTCACGAAGTTGAAGCGCCACGCCAGCAGCACCGTCTCCTGATAACCCGAGTGCTCCAGGTTCTGCCGCGCGCCTTCGCTGAACAGCAGGATCTCGTCACCGCCCAGGTAAGCGGTCGCCGCTCGTAGTTTATAGGCGTCAGCCGGCATCGGCTTGGCGGCAGTGGCCGGGTGCGGCGAGTCTTGGTTCCAGACCCAGCAGCGCGGGCCGTTATGTTGCATGAACAGCAAGCGGCGCGGGCCGATGGGCAGGATTGTCAGTTCATCCGAGTGCTCGAAAATGACCTCGCTGGAGTCCGCGGTGATCCGCCAGATCCGGGTCAGATGCTCGGGTTCGTAAATACGCTGACGTTCGAATATCTCCGAGTCGACCACTACACAGGGATCTTCAAACTCCGACCACTCCATCCCGGCAGGTCCGAAAGCCCGAATGTCATCGCCTTGGCGAATCTCGTATTGGTAGCGGTCATCCGAACTGTAAGCGCCGCTTTTCACCCGACGTTTCCACAGGCTGCGTTGGGCATTGGCGTCGATAAGCTGCAAGTCCGCGCCGTCCACACCATCGGTGCGGTGTTCGAGCATGTCCTGTTCCGCGGGCGGCCATGGGTTGTAGTCAATCAGAAAGCACAGCCACTGGTCCTCGTCCTGCTCGGTAACAGCGGCCCAACCGTTGCGGTAGTTGTATTCATGCACATAAGTGGGCCCGGGATAGTCGTGGACTTCCTGCAACCAGTTCAACTTGTTGCGTTTGGCTTTGGCTTTTTTGCGCTCGACGGCGACAGGCTTCGGCGGCTCGATCAACGTCGGTGTGTAGCCTGGCTCTGGGTTTTGCTCCCTCCAGTGTTGTGCAAACGCCTCGCGCTGATCGGTCGGGAAAATCACCGGTCGGTAATCATCGCCACCGGCGTCCAGGTTCCACAGGTCGAAGCCGTGACGCGCCAACACAGTCGCCAACGCCTCGAAACAGACCTCGGGCATTTCGTTGGAGAGCTCATCCAACAGCGCCTCGAATTCCGGCCCGGAAAACACACCGATATTGGGATAGTAATGCTGCAGCAGCCCAAGCAGCTCGCCGCCGGGTGTTTTCCAATCGATATGAACCAACGGATCAAAACGGGATTGCATCACGCCAGCCTTCCTTGTGAACTCGCCTGCGCGCCATCTTAGCCGCACCCCACAAAAAAATACGCCACCCACGTCACAAGCCACCCACCTCAGGCAACCCCAAAAACACTCCGACACAACACCTCAGGAAAATGGCGCCCAGGTGACCCCTCGTCTACCGTTGACAGAAACCTTCACCCCCCCAGGAGAAAGCCCCCATGTTCACCTTCCCCGAGCACACCAGAGCAGAAGATGGGAAGGGCAAGGCACTCTATTCGGCGGGGCGATTCCCTGGTTTGGCGGGGATGGCCTGGGCGTGTGCTTCGGCTTCAGTACGCTCTGGGTCGAGATCGGTGCGCCCTATGACTGTTTCGACGCGTTGCAGGCCAGAAAGGAGGAGATCGCCGACGCTCAGCAGGGGCTGACTGCCAATATGATGCTCGGCGTGAGCATGGCACTGGAGGCCACTGCCGAAGCGATCATCGGGCGTGATTCGGCCGGAGTCACGAGCTATATCGATGGGGTCGCCAGCCACATCATTCTCGACATCCTCCAGCGGCCCGGCGCCCGCCACTTCATTATTTCCTTCTACTACGTCGATGGGCCGCAGGGTGGCGGCGGCCATGCCATCGCCGCGTCTTTTGACGACGGCCAGACGGGCAGGCTCTTCGATCCCAACTACGGTGTCGGCGCCTATCAATCGCGGACCGACCTATGCAACGACCTGCACGCGCTGCTGGCCAGCTATGTCGTGCCCGGCGGGCATGTGACCGAGAGCTATTTGTTGGAGTTTGATTCCGAGGATGCATTCGGTGAGTTCCAAGGAGCCGCTCCCCTCTGATTAGCGTTGAACTCAGCCCACATCAGTGGCCGGGGAATTCAGATCGATAGCAAACCGGCGAACTCCCCTCCGCCCGCTTCTCCACCTCATCCTCCAGCCATTCAGCCAACACCACGGCATTGTTTTCAACCGTGGATTTGGCCGCGTACACCAGGGTGAGATTGCCACCCTGGACAATGTCCACCAACGGCCACCAATACTGCGGCCGCGCAGCCAACTCCTTGCGATAGGCCACTTTGAACTGCTCGAACGAAACCGCCCCGGCCTTGAACGCCTTGCGCAGCTCATGGGACGGCGCCACCTCCGGCAGCCACTGCGCAATGGGGAGTTCGTCCTTGCGACAATTACGCGGCCATAGACGGTCCACCAAAACCCGCGTGCCATCCTCAGCGTTGGCTGCTTCATAGGCTCGTTTGCATTGGATCATGGGGGCATGCCTGCGGAAGAGGGGGCAGCGTCAGAATAGGCCGACGTCCGCGGCGCGGCCAGGTCCCACATGGCAATTGCGACCGAACAGGTTGAGGTCCAGGTCCGGTCGCAAGGGGCGCCGTGGGCGGATCAGCGCAGTTGCTTCAACATCGTCTGCAGTTGGCTATTGCGCGCCTCGTCGAGCGGGAAGACCGGCAGGCGCGGGTCGCCGACCTCCAGGCCGAGGGTGCGCAAACCGGCCTTGATGGTGGCGGGCAAGCCTCCCTTGAGGATGAAATCCAACAGCGGCAATTGACGATAGAACAACGCCCGGGCCTGGCTCAGGTCGTTGGCCAATACGGCTGCGTACAGGTCGAGGTTGAGCTGCGGGATAAGGTTCGGTGCGGCGGTGCACCAGCCCTTGGCTCCAGCCGCGAAGGCTTCCAGCGCCAGTGGGTTGCAGCCGTTATAGAACGGCACCTGACCTTCGCCGAGCAGTTGCAGCTTGTGCATGCGCTGAATGTCGCCGGTGCTTTCCTTAACCATGGTGACGTTCTCCACGGCGTTGAAAATCCGCAGGATCAGCTCCACCGACATGTCGATGCCGCTGGTGGCGGGGTTGTTGTAAAGCATGATGGGCAGGTCGATGCTGGCGCCGATGGTCTGGTAGTGGGTGAGGATTTCCGCCTCGCTCAGCTTCCAGTAAGAGGCCGGCAGCACCATCACCACATCGGCGCCATGGGCCTGGGCAAAACGCGCGCGGCGGACCGCCTTGGCGGTGGTCAGGTCAGACACGCTGACCACCGTCGGCACGCGGCCGGCGACACGGGCGATGCTGAACTCGCTGACCTGATCCCACTCCGCATCGCTCAAGTAGGCGCCTTCGCCGGTGCTGCCCAGGGGCGCGATGGCATGCACGCCGCTGTCGATCAGGCGGTCGATGGACTGGCCCAGTGCGTCCAGGTCCAAGCTTTGGCCGTCGGCGGAAAAGGGCGTGATGGTGTAGCCGATGATGCCGTGGATGTTGGGGGTAGACATGGCTTCGCTCCTAATGGGTTCAGTTCAGGCAATCGGCGTGTTGGCGCAGGTTCTGCCGGGCGTAGTAGTTGAAGGCGGCGGCGTGACGCTTGGGGCGGGCGATCCAGTCGTGGGCTTCGCGGCCCAGGTGCGGCAGGATCGGTTTCACCTCGCCGGCGGCCATGGCCAGCAATTGCAGCTTGGCGGCGCGTTCGATCAGTTGGGCGATGTTGCAGGCTTCCTCCACGGTGGCGCCGGTGGACAACTGGCCGTGGTGGGAAAGCAGGATGGCGCGCTTGTCACCCAGGGCGCCGGCGATCAATTCGCCTTCCTCGTTGCCCACCGGCACGCCCGGCCAGCCCTCCAGGAACGCGCAGTCCTCGTAGAGCGGGCAGAGGTCCATGTGGGAAATCTGCAACGGCACTTCCAGCATCGACAGCGCGGCGATGTGGGTGGGATGGGTGTGGATGATGCAATTCACATCCGGCCGGGCGCGGTAGACCCAGGTGTGAAAGCGGTTGGCCGGGTTGGGGATGCCGTGGCCCTCCAGCACCTCCAGGTCCTCGTTGATCAACAACAGATTGCCGGCGGTGATCTCGTCGAAACCCAGGCCCAGTTGTTGGGTGTAGTAAGTGCCAGGTTGCGGCCCGCGCGCGGTAATCTGCCCGGCCAGGCCGGAGTCGTGGCCGTTTTCGAACAGGATGCGACAGGTCAGGGCCAGCTTTTGTCGTACAGTCCACGTATTATCCGGCAGGGTTTTCTGCATCTGGTTAACGGCATGCTGGACCAACTGGTCCTTGGGTGTCGCCAGGGTCTTGCTCATATCAGCTCTCCCGATTCGTTCTTTGGTTGATCTTGATCCGCGTCATGGAAGCTCGAGAAAAGGTGTGCTCGTGACACAAAAAATACTATATGACACAAAGTGTCATTTGCAATCGAAGATTGTCCGTTTCTTTGGAAATGATGGTTCCCTATGTCCATTCGTTTGAAATTGCTCAGGAAAAAACTCGGGGTGACACTGGACGTCCTGGCCGAGAAAACCGGGATGACCAAGAGCTACCTGTCCAAGGTGGAGCGGGGCTTGAGCACGCCCTCCATTGCCACGGCGCTCAAGCTCGCCAAGGCGTTGCACGTGAAAGTCGAGGAATTATTTTCCGAAGAAAACGTCGCCCTCGACAGCTACAGCCTGGTGCGCAGCGAAGACCGTCAATCGCTGGCGGCGAGCAGCGGCAGCTCCGAATACGCGGTCCTGGCCCACCAGGTGTCCGAGCGCAGCCTGCTGCCCTTCATCCTCTATCCGGCGAGCGAATTCACCGCCCACCACGCGTTCAAGGAACACACCGGGGAGGAATTCCTGTTCGTGCACGAGGGCCAGGTGGAAGTGGACTTCATGAACGAGCGCGTGCTGCTGAACCGCGGCGATGCCTTGCACTTCAATGCGCAGAAGCCCCATCGCCTGCGTTCGGTGGGCGAGGTTCAGGCGCAGTTGTTGGTGGTGGTGCACAGTGATGAAGCGGCGGAGAAGGGCGAGGGTGCTTAGCGGCATCTGAGCACGATGCATTCGCGTAAAAACGACGAACCCGTGGCGAGGGAGCTTGCTCCCGCTGGGCTGCGCAGCAGCCCTTTCTGTGGGCGCCTCGCACTGGAGCGCCAGCCCGGTCAGCGGGATGCCTTCTCCGTGGACCTTCCGGTGGCTTCAAGTGAACACCATTGAGCCTCTGCTTGGGCCAGTCGAATTGGCGACCTGTCAGTAACGACCGACAGACGCTGGCAACGAAGGCTCGCCCGCCCACAGCGCCTTGCGCCGTTGCCTACAACTACGCCAGAATCCGCCGGCTTGTTCGCCCGGGGTTGCGTCGGTAGTTTGGGGCCTGTCACTGCTCATCAGTGATCGGGTTTAGCAGCTCGTGGTGAAACAGGTTGTGCAAGGCGTCATCCAGTCAGGATTCCCATCCTGTACTTGATGGTGGCTGTGCGCAGGGCGTCTCCGGACGCGCCGGTTTCTTGTTTCCCCGGTCTGCTAACCTGCGTACAGCTGCCTCCCATCGTTTAGCAGCGAGCGGGTGATGGCTCCAACTACAGGAAGCAAGACGATGGCGAAAGATACTCCGAATCCCCCTGATACGAATGAACACGTCTCCCGTGCTCAGTCTGCCCGCAACAAGAAAATCGACGACGCTGCCACGCGAGCGTTGGATTACTACCTGAAGCCTAAGAGCGAAACGTCTGACAAGTCCGACTCCATTTTACGGATTGATCCGGGTGTGGATTCTGAGTGTTTGCTGGCGAACCTCAGTGAGAGTCTGGCTTCGGCGAATGCGATGATCAGTGATTTGGCGTTTGATCTGGGTGGCTCGCGACGGCGTGTTGCGTTGGGGATTTTGCAGGTGATTGAGGTGAGTGAGCTGTTGGCGAATCGGGCGTTGGATATTGTTGAGGTGAGGTAGCGACTCAGTTACAGCGGTGCAAGAAAAAGGTCTTGTCTAACAAGGCCTTTTTCAAAAATGCCCGCGTTCGTCATTCGAGGCAGACGATTTGAATGATGCGGTTATCACCATGAATGGTTGTGTGAGTCCACTCTTCTATGGTTTTTATCTGCTGTGGTGACAGGTCGTAGACAAAGCAAAAATCTTCAGGCTTTGTCCAACCCATAAGTGCGGCCAATGGGCCCATGTATACGCTTGGGACTTCCACGGTCTGTATTAGCTCTTCGGTAGTCTGGTCAAAAATTTCAACGACGGGCTTCATTCTCTACTTTTTTGTCATCACGGATGTGTTTTCATTTGGCGCCAGATACAAAGAGTTCAAATGATCTCAATGAAAATTGCATATGGACTGCCTTTGGCGATGCATGCAAATCAGTTAGTGTCTTGTTTGTAATTAGTTACTGCTTGTTAAAAAGAGCAACAGGTTCCGGGGTAGTTCTATTGAGCACGCGTCTTCCAATTCTGTAATTTGAGAAATGTTCAGTTCGTAATCGTAAAAGTAGTTTTCTTCTTTGGTCCAATTCATTATTTTTGCCAGGGCCTGAGTATCAATACAGAGCGTTTTCTCGTACGAGGCGACATCGTCTCCGTCAACCACGCCCATTATTTTGTGTTTCATGGTTCTATCCACCTCGCTGGATTGGCTGGTTTGGTCTGGGCCCCCGTAATATGGTCGAATTCGCCCAAGTGCTTTCCCCGCTTGTTATATTTTTCTACTGCACCATGCTGAAAATCCCATTCATATATTATTTTCTCATTATCCTTCCAGCGAGGACGCAACCCTCCACCTTTCACACGGGTTTTGGGTGGAGCCCATTTCGCGCCTGGAAAAGCAGGTAAAAAATCGGGTTTCGGGTGGTAGTCATGATGAGCCGTACTCAACACAACATAAACCGGCCGAACCCCCGATTCCACCGGAAACACCAGAATGAAATCCCTGTACTCCGGCGGATAGATCGGGTCGACGATGATGCTGTCGGCCATCGGTGTCGGGGGGTAGATCCAGATGTGCGGGGCCTGTGGCGCGGCTTCCAGGGCGGGGATACCGAGGGTGTCAGACGGATTGGTAGCTGGCGTCCAGATCAGTTCGATGCCATCCCCCAGGTCGGCGATGAACTGGTCGGCTCGTGGGGTGAACTGGACAACGTCGACCATTTCCCAATCACGATTCTGGCCAGTGTAGAAGCCGTAGCCCTTGAGGCTGCCGTCGGCCTGTTGCTCGACGCTCAGGCGCATGCGGCTGCGGGCCTGTTTGAGGTTGCGTAACTGGTCTTCGCTATAGAGCGCGCTGTCACCCAGGCTGCTGGGCCAGAGCAAGGCGACGACGCCTGTCAGCAGGGCTGCGCCGACGGTGCCTCCGGCAGCTGCAGCCGTGGAAGTTGCCGAACCGCCCAGCGCGAGCCTGCCTAAGGTAGCGGGAACCGTACCAGCGCCGATCCGCTTGAGGGGGATGGTGCCGGATGAGTCGACGCTCCTGCCGCCGAGCCACATGAGATCGCCGTACTGCTTGACCAGATCTGCCGGGACGTAGCCGTTGGGGTTGCTGTAATTGATGATGCCGTTGGGCAGCTTGCAGCTTTTGGCAAACACACTTCCGGTCACGATGGGTAAAGGCTTTTTATCCACCTTGGCCCAGCGTTCTTGCTCATAGGCCGCCTGCCGGGCAAGCATGGCTTCATAAGCCTGCTGTCGGGCTTCGCGCTCGGCCAGTTCGGCGGCTGTCATGTCCCGATAGGTGACGTAATGCCCGTCGCCTCCGGGCGGGTTTCGAACCTGGGGGATGTCCTTTTTGCGTGTCGCCACGTAGTGAGTCTCGTCCGGTAAAGGCAGGACAGACGCTAACGCGGGAAGAGAGGGGCGCGATGTAGGAGGTTTCTTGAAGTAGGTGCTCCGGTTTCCTCAATACAGGTAGGGCTGGCTATTGAGGGCTGGAATATCTGAAGCGCCAGCCGGGGCTGTCAGCCATTGGGCAACCGCAACTCGCCAGCCGACGTCGCCTTGCGCCTTTGCCTACAACTACGCCAGAATCCGCCGGCTTGTTCGCCTTGGGTTGCGTCGGTAGTTTGGGACCTGTCACTGCTCATCAGTGATCGGGTTTAGTCGCCCAGGGTGAAACAGGTTGTGCAAGGCGTCATCCAGTCAGGATTCCCATCCTGCACTTGATGGTGGCTGTGCGCAGGGCGTCCTCGGACGCGCCGGTTTCTTGTTTCCCCGGTCGACTAACCTGCGTACAGCTGCCTCCCCTCGTTTAGTCGCGAGCGGGTGATGGCTCCAACTAAGGAAGCAAGACGATGGCAAAAGATAGTCCGAATCCCCCTGATACGAATGAACACGTCTCCCGTGCACAGTCTGCCCGCAACAAGAAAATCGACGACGCTGCCACGCGAGCGTTGGATTTTTATCTGAAACCCAAGCCTAAGGGCGAAACGTCTGACAAGTCCGACTCCATTTTACGGATTGATCCGGGGGTTGATTCTGAGTGTTTGCTGGCGAATCTGAGTGAGAACTTGGCTTCGGCGAACGCGATGATCAGTGATTTGGCGTTTGATTTGGACGGGTCGCGACGACGTGTTGCGATGGGGATTTTGCAGGTGATTGAGGTGAGTGAGCTGTTGGCGAATCGGGCTTTGGATATTGTTGAGGTGAGGTAGGGCAGCAGCGCTACATGCCGCCCGGATCGGAAAAAGGTCTTGCCTAGCAAGGCCTTTTTTGTGCCCGAGGGAGACTCGTACATGCCATACAAACCGTGCCTTGTAGACAAATTCTGCAGTTAGGGATCAATGCGGGGATACACGCTGACGTGCCTTGGCTTACCATCTATTCCCTTGCGAGCGTGCGAAAGTGCTCGAACAACCGAAACCCCACGTAGTCTTGCCGGTACTTATACAGGTGGCGGTAGTAGCAATCCCAGTAGCTGATCATCCGATCCTGTAGCGCTTTGAAATATTTCGGGTTGTCCTTGATGAAATCCCCGTACAACTCCGGATTGAGTGTTGGCAGATGAGCTTCGCAGGTATCGAGTATTTCCATTACGTACTCGCCAGTAAGCTGCATCACGAATGGGACGACCCAGGGCTCTGACACCGACAGGATTTGCTTGAGCTGACGGTGTCTGATATGGCCATCGTGATGCCTTGTCAGGACGCAAGAGTACATGACGCTCTGGAGCCCATTTAGCTGTAAATATTCCTGCTCATCGCCCTCATGATGGATTCGATAGGGAATGACTAAATCCTCGCCGCATACTTTGATCTCAATGCCTGGGTGTGTTGCTAGGCTGGTGTTTCCTAATATTTGGTATAGGCCCTCAGCCCTGAGCGAAAGATCAGACGGGAAGGCAGTCGTGATCGAACCCGTGGAAAATGCAAGGTTTGATGCTGGGCTGGATGGCATGTTCAGTCTCGGCAGTCATCACGATGTGCTGCGTATTCATCCTGGCGGAAGGCAGCGTGGTTCATGTGGTGGATGGGTGTTTTTGTGAGTATTTCGACAGTATGCCAATCTGCCCCAGAGAAAAGGTAGGCGTGTCAGTCGTGGCTGTCAGTCACTGGGCGCCCGCAACTCGTCAGCCGACGTCGCCTTGCGCCTTTGCCTACAACTACGCCAGAATCCGCCGGCTTGTTCGCCTTGGATTGCGTCGGTAGTTTGGGACCTGTCACTGCTCATCAGTGATCGGGTTTAGTCGCCCGTCGTTGCTAAGTCGCTCAAGCGTCCATCAGTCAGGAATCCCCATCCCTGCACTCGATGGTGGCTGTGCGCAGGGCGCCCTTGGGCGCGCCGATTTCTTAGCTCGTCGGTCGACTAACCTGCGTACAGCTGCCTCCCAATCGTTTAGTCGCGAACGGGAAGTAGCCTCAACCAAAGAGAGCTAAGGCTATGGTCAAAATTACACCGAATCCTCCAGTAACAGACGAACCCACGTCACGTGCCCAGTCTGCCCGCAACAAGAAGCTCGACGACGCTGCCACTCGCGCGTTGGATTACTACCTGAAACCCAAGCCTAAGGGGGAAACGTCTGATAAGTCCGACTCCATTTTTCGGATTGATCCGGGGGTTGATTCTGAGTGTTTGCTTGCGAATCTGAGTGAGAACCTGGCTTCGGCGAACGCGATGATTAGTGATTTGGCGTTTGATCTGGATGGGTCAAGGCGGCGTGTTGCGTTGGGGATTTTGCAGGTGATTGAGGTGAGTGAGCTGTTGGCGAATCGGGCTTTGGATATTGTTGAGTTGAGGTAGGGCGGCAGCGCTACGTGCCGCCTGGAGTGGGAAAAGGTCTTACACAACAAGGCCTTTTTTCCGAGGGAGACTCGAGGGTTCCATATATTACGTGGCTTGCAGCGGGATTATATGCTCAGGGATACACGTAGGGATACATCCCGCCGACTGCTAGGTCTGATAAAAGCTACGACGCAAAAATGTTCGAGCGGTTACGAGAATCAAATGCAGTCTGAAAGTGCAATTGGAGAAAAGGGGACGGATTTATTTACTTTGGCCTTGGCCGGCAATAATCCGTCCCTCTTTTACGCTTGCATCCCGAATCGATAGCCGTAGCTATCCAGCACCGCCCACACTAGCCACAACCCCAATTCACGCTTACCATCTCTCCAACTCGTATTACCGCGGCTGCTGAACCCGGTACTCACGAGGAAGTGACCATGGAAAGAACCCGTAGCTGGAGACGTGCGCAGTCCCGCAAGCACAAAGGGCATGACGCGATTGGCCCACAGGGCTTCAAACCAGAAAAGAACTGGAAGCTGATGTACACCCGTGCCGACAAGCTGCACCGGGCGCGTCAGCTCGGTATGAGTTATCCCATCCGCACCACCCGTCAACTGTTGGATCAAGAGTGACCAATCTCCTGTTCGTTTGCAGTCGTAACCAATGGCGTAGTCCAACCGGAGAGGCGATCTGGCGTCGGCGTCCCGGTTTCGACGCTCGTTCAGCGGGTACCAGCCCCAATGCGCGCAAGACTATCGGCCCGGCGGATATCCGTTGGGCCGATGTCATTTTTGTAATGGAGCACAAGCACGAGCATCGGTTACGGGCAGAGTACGCTCGGCTGCTTGAGCACAAGCAGCTGCATGTTCTGGATATTCCCGATGACTATCGCTTCATGGATCCCGAGCTAGTGGACATGCTTGAGCTGGCGGTGACGCCGTACCTGTGTATTTGAGCATTTAGGGCAATCTTCACGAGCCGCCCTTTCCTCAATGGCTAGGCGAAACGATCAGGCTCACAGGGAGCTCACCCGCAATCTCCGATAACTCCGTTCGCAATGCCATGGTGTTCTTAACAAGGCCGCGAGGGTCGTAAACGAAGAAAATGATTGCATGGCATTCGGGATGGGCACGATAGCGTGCGATATCCAGGATCAGCTCGTCGGCTAGCGATCTTGCGGTCATACCGTCGCGCGTCATCTTGAGTTCAATAAAGAGCCCATGTTCAGGCAGGAGGAAGTCTGCGCGGGTGGCGCCTGCTGCCATGCTTGGGGACGGCTCTTCAGGTTTTACATTGTCGAACTGCAATCTTAGCAACGCATTGACCAGGAACTGGACGTCGTATTCATCGTCGAGCTGAACTCCCTTTCGGCCGCGCGGGCGGTGTTCCAGGTCTTTCGCAAAACGGTGAAAACGCAGCAGCATGCGCTCGATGATCTGGTCGGCTCGCTCTTGGGGGGCGGGGAGCACGGGCATATCAAAGGAGAAATGCTCTTGTAGTATCTGTTCCTCAAACCTGCGCTGCGCTTTTGGTGGTCTTTGGAAAATGACGCAGGTTGCTATCCCAACCAGAAACAATTCGATGGTCAGAAACATAACCAGATAGCCTATGACGACTGTCACTTTGTACTGGCCGTCAAGCTTGTATTTGTTGCCTCCTCCTTGCCTGGGCTCGTCTCGTGGAACCAGTTGCAGGTTGAAAGTGACCGTCACCCCGCCAATTCGGTGAACCCCCTGTATACCATGCAGCGAATCCAGGCCAATCTCCCCTCGGTTATAGAGGTCGAGCAGAGCAACGGCCTCCCGGGTTGCCTGTCGATACTCTTCGCTATTGATTACCTCAAGCACTGCGGGATTGGTAAGTCCCGGGTCCTCAAACCTTGGGGCTATCCATGAGCAGTAGGTGAGGATGGGCATGAAGATCAGTACCGTGAAGCCGACCTTGGCGAACATGCGCCAGCGCCGGTTCTCCATCACTAACTCACCCAGCGTGTCGTTTTCGCGACTTCTAAGAAAAAATGCAGAGATCCATTTCAGCAAAACGTATTTCTCCAAGATGTTCGGTTGCGCCAGGTCCCGCAGGTTTACTGGATATCTTTCAGGTAATCCCTAAGAATTAGAAGCGGGTCCTGAAGCTCCTCTACCGTTCGGGATGCGCCGAAGTTAGTCGCTAACCGTCCGAGTTCCCGTCCCAAAGCTGTGTTACTTCCCCCAATTGCCTCCAGTGCCAAGTCCAGGCAGTGCTGTACTTTCGCCTGGATAGCTTGGATGTCTTCTCTGCGCACCAACAACCCAAAAACCTCCCGATCACACCCGCCCATCAACGGATCATCCCGCAAAATCGGACTATGCCCCTCTGTCTCATAAGCCAGCTTCAGCGAGTAAAGAGCGACCGTTTCCAGCAGCAATTCCATGAGGTGAATCCTTTGTCAGCGGGTGAGGAGGGGCGGTGGATCAACAGGGCGTCGCAAGGCGGAGCATCGGTGGGGCCTGTGACATTTTTGTGAGCGCTTTGCGCTCAAGCGGGAGCAAGCTCCCTCGCCACAAAGGAGTGATTAGCCATGACCAATCACTTTCCTACAGACGAAAAAAAAGACCTTGAATTTCAAGGTCTTTCTTTAAGATGGTGCCCCGAGGGAGACTCGAACTCCCACTCCTTTCGAAAACGGATTTTGAATCCGCCGCGTCTACCAATTCCGCCATCAGGGCTCAATGGCGGCGAAGTATAGAGAGGTGACTACCGTTGGTCAATCACGTTTCATGGTGAATTTTTCATATTTCCGCTAGACTTTCCGGCCCTGCTAGACGAACCCCATCATGCGTGTTGCTGACTTTACCTTCGAACTCCCTG
The DNA here is from genome assembly GCF_017968885.1 of Pseudomonas sp. Tri1. Taxonomy (NCBI): domain Bacteria; kingdom Pseudomonadati; phylum Pseudomonadota; class Gammaproteobacteria; order Pseudomonadales; family Pseudomonadaceae; genus Pseudomonas; species Pseudomonas sp. Tri1. The sequence goes on from NZ_CP072913.1 coordinate 1,155,439, forward strand.
ATTCGCTGATCGCTCGCCACCCTCTGGCCGAGCGTCGCGCCAGTCGACTGTTGACCCTGGATGGGGTCAGCGGTGCCATGGCTCACCGTCAATTCACTGATTTGCTTGAGCATTTGCGCCCGGGCGATTTGATGGTGTTCAACAATACCCGGGTGATTCCGGCGCGGTTGTTTGGCCAGAAAGCCTCCGGCGGCAAGCTGGAGATTCTGGTGGAGCGGGTGCTGGACAGTCACCGTGTGCTGGCCCATGTGCGGTCGAGCAAGTCGCCCAAGCCCGGTTCGTCGATTTTGATCGACGGCGGCGGTGAGGCGGTGATGGTGGCGCGGCATGACGCGTTGTTCGAGCTGGCATTTGCCGAAGAGGTGTTGCCGCTGCTCGACCGCGTGGGGCACATGCCGTTGCCTCCTTATATAGACCGCCCGGACGAAGGTTCGGACCGCGAGCGTTATCAGACCGTGTACGCCGAGCGCTTGGGGGCGGTGGCGGCGCCGACGGCGGGGCTGCATTTTGATCAGCCGTTGCTGGAGGCGATTGCCGCCAAGGGCGTGGAGACGGCGTTCGTGACGCTGCACGTTGGCGCCGGTACGTTCCAGCCGGTGCGTGTGGAGCGCATCGAAGATCACCACATGCACAATGAATGGCTGGAAGTGAGCCAGGAAGTGGTCGATGCCGTGGCGGCCTGTCGCGCCCGCGGTGGTCGGGTGGTGGCGGTGGGGACCACCAGCGTGCGCTCCCTGGAAAGCGCCGCCCGCGATGGCGTGCTCAAACCGTTCAGTGGCGACACCGATATCTTTATCTACCCGGGGCGGCCGTTTCATGTGGTCGATGCCCTGGTCACCAATTTTCATTTGCCTGAATCCACGCTGTTGATGCTGGTTTCGGCGTTCGCCGGTTATCCCGAAGCCATGGCCGCCTACAAGGCCGCCGTCGAGCATGGATACCGCTTTTTCAGCTACGGTGATGCGATGTTCATCACCCGTAACCCCGCGCCACGCGGACCCGAGGAAACAGTATGAGTCGCACCTGTCGCATGTCCTTCGAGTTGCTCGCCACCGATGGCAAGGCTCGTCGCGGTCGTCTGACCTTCCCCCGCGGTACCGTGGAAACCCCCGCGTTCATGCCGGTGGGCACCTACGGCACGGTCAAGGGCATGCTGCCACGGGACATCGTCGCTACAGGCGCGGAGATCATCCTCGGCAACACGTTCCACCTGTGGCTGCGCCCGGGCATGGAAGTGATCAAGGCCCACGGTGACTTGCACGATTTCATGCAGTGGAAAGGGCCGATTCTGACCGACTCCGGCGGCTTCCAGGTGTTCAGCCTCGGTGCCATGCGCAAGATCAAGGAGGAGGGCGTGACCTTCGCTTCTCCGGTGGATGGCGCCAAGGTGTTCATGGGGCCGGAAGAGTCGATGCAGGTCCAGCGTGACCTGGGCTCGGACATCGTGATGATCTTCGACGAATGCACGCCGTACCCGGCCGATGAAGACGTGGCGCGGGTCTCCATGGAGCTGTCGTTGCGCTGGGCCCAGCGCTCGAAGAATGCCCATGCCGATAACACGGCGGCGCTGTTCGGCATCGTGCAGGGTGGCATGCACCAGGATCTGCGCATGCGTTCGCTGGAAGGTCTCGACAAGATCGGCTTTGATGGCCTGGCCATTGGCGGTCTGTCGGTGGGCGAGCCCAAGCACGAAATGATCAAGGTGCTCGATTACCTGCCGGGCCAGATGCCCGCTGACAAACCTCGTTACCTTATGGGCGTTGGCAAACCGGAAGATCTGGTTGAGGGTGTGCGCCGCGGGGTGGACATGTTCGATTGCGTGATGCCAACCCGTAATGCCCGCAATGGGCATCTGTTCATCGACACGGGCGTGCTGAAGATCCGCAACGCGTTCCATCGCCATGATGATTCGCCGCTGGATCCGACCTGCGACTGCTACACGTGCCAGAACTTCTCCCGCGCTTATCTGCATCATTTGGACAAGTGCGGCGAAATGCTGGGTAGCATGTTGAATACCATCCACAATTTGCGCCATTACCAGGTGCTTATGGCTGGTTTGCGCGAGGCTATTCAACAGGGTACATTGGCCGCCTTTGTCGAGGCCTTCTATGCCAAGCGCGGGTTGCCTGTACCGCCCTTGGACTGAGTTTTCCGATCCTAAGATTCAATACTTGCAACTGGAGTGCTAAATGAGCTTTTTTATCTCTAATGCCATGGCTGACGCGGCTGCACCTGCTGCTGCCGGCCCTATGGGCGGCGGTTTCGAGTGGATTTTCCTGGTCGGCTTCCTGGTGATTTTCTACCTGATGATCTGGCGTCCACAGGCCAAGCGCGCCAAAGAGCAGAAAAACCTGCTCAGCAACCTGCAAAAGGGCGATGAAGTGGTCACCACCGGCGGCATCGCTGGCAAGATCACCAAAGTGGCCGATGACTTCGTGGTTCTGGAAGTGTCCGACACTGTTGAAATGAAGTTCCAGAAGGGCGCTATCGCGGCCACGCTGCCAAAAGGCACGCTGAAAGCGATCTAAAAGTTTCAACTTCTATTCAATCGACGGGGCGCGCAAGGCGCCCCGCGTCATAAGCGGGCGGCGTGATGCTGAACAAATACCCTCTGTGGAAATATGTACTGATCCTGGCGGTGCTGGCGGTCGGTCTGATTTATTCCGCTCCCAATCTTTATCCGGATGACCCGGCCATTCAGGTCAGTGGCGCAAGCACTGCGCTGCAGGTCACCCAGGCGGATCTGGACCGCGCGAGCGCAGCGCTCAAGACTTCCGGGATCGACGTCAAGGCGTCCTCCATTGCCGAAAACGGCCGTGGCGGCCTGTTGCGTCTGACCAAGGCTGAAGACCAACTGCCGGCCAAGGACGTGGTGCGCAAGGCGTTGGGCGACGATTACGTTGTGGCCCTGAACCTGGCCCAGACCACCCCGCAATGGCTGCGCAAGCTCGGCGCGCACCCGATGAAGCTGGGTCTGGACTTGTCCGGTGGTGTGCACTTCCTGCTGGAAGTGGACATGGAAAAAGCCCTCGACGCGCGGATGAAAGTCTACGAAGGCGACGTCAAGAGCTTGCTGCGCAAAGAGCGCGTGCGTTATCGCAGCCTGCCGCAGCTCGACGGTGCCATTCAGTTGGGCTTCAGTGATACCGATACCCGCGAGCAGGCCCGTAGCCTGATTCGCAAGAACTTCAACGATTTCGATGTTGTGCCGGCCGACCTCAATGGTCAGGCGGTGCTGCGTCTGGCGATGACCCCGGCCAAGCTGGCGGAAATCCGCGAATACTCCATCAAGCAGAACTTGACCACGGTGCGTAACCGCGTCAACGAGCTGGGTGTGGCCGAGCCGATCGTGCAGCGCCAGGGCGCCAACCGCATCGTGGTTGAGCTGCCAGGCGTGCAGGACACCGCCGAAGCCAAGCGTATCCTCGGCAAGACCGCCAACCTGGAGTTCCGCCTCGGTGCTGAACCGGGCGCGTCCAAGGCCTCGACCGAGAGCTTCGAGTTCCGTGAAGGCGGTCGTCCGGCGGCGCAGATCGAGCGTGGCCTGATCATCACCGGTGACCAGGTGACCGACGCCAAGGCTGGCTTCGACGAGCAGGGGCGCCCACAGGTGAACATCCACCTCGACGGCCATGGCGGCGAACTGATGAGCCGCGCCACGCGCAGCAACGTCGGGCGCAGCATGGCGGTGATCTTCATCGAGCAGAAGCCGATCACCACCTACACCAAGCAAGTGGTCGACGGCGTCGAGAAAGACGTCGCCGTGCAGGCCTTCAAGGAAGAGAAGAAGATCATCAGCCTGGCGACCATCCAGTCGCCACTGGGCAGCCAGTTCCGCATCACCGGCCTGAACGGTCAGGGCGAAGCTTCGGAATTGGCCCTGCTGCTGCGTGCCGGTGGTCTGGCTGCGCCGATGTACTTCGCCGAAGAGCGCACCATTGGCCCGAGCCTGGGTGCCGACAACATCACCAAGGGTATCGATGCATCGCTGTGGGGTATGCTGTTTGTCTCGCTGTTCATCATAGCCATCTACCGCTTCTTCGGCATCATCGCCACCGTCGCACTGGCGGTGAACATGGTGATGCTGCTGGCCTTGATGTCGCTGCTGGGGGCTACGCTGACCCTGCCGGGTATCGCCGGTATCGTGTTGACCATGGGTATGGCGGTGGACGCCAACGTGCTGATCTTCTCGCGGATACGTGAAGAGATCGCCGCCGGCATGACGATTCAACGTGCAATCAACGAAGGCTTCGGCCGGGCATTCACCGCGATTCTCGACGCCAACCTGACCACGTTGCTGGTGGGCGGGATTCTCTTCGCCATGGGCACCGGCCCGGTCAAGGGCTTCGCAGTGACCATGTCCCTCGGGATCTTTACCTCGATGTTCACAGCCATCATGGTGACCCGCGCAATGGTCAACCTGATCTTTGGTGGTCGTGACTTCAAGAAGTTGTGGATTTAAGGGGCTGCCATGTTACGTACTATCAACTTCATGGGCGTTCGCAACATTGCGTTCGGCGTCACATTGTTCCTTACCGTGCTGGCGTTGTTCAGCTGGTTCCACAAGGGTCTGAACTACGGCCTGGACTTCACCGGCGGTACGCTCATCGAGCTGACCTACGAGCGTCCGGCCGATGTCACCAAGGTGCGTGAGCAACTGGCGACCTCGGGCTACGGCGATGCCATCGTGCAGAGCTTTGGTGCTACCACCGACCTGCTGGTGCGCATGCCGGGTGAAGACCCGCAGCTGGGTCATCAGGTCGCCGAAGCCTTGCAGAAGGCCGGCGGTGACAACCCGGCGAAGGTCAAGCGCGTCGAGTTCGTCGGCCCGCAGGTGGGTGAAGAGCTGCGCGACCAGGGCGGCCTCGGCATGCTGATGGCGCTGGGCGGCATCCTGATCTACCTGGCCTTCCGCTTTCAGTGGAAGTTCGCGGTAGGCGCCATTGTGTCGCTGATCCACGACGTGATCGTGACCGTGGGCATCCTGTCGTTCTTCCAGATCACCTTCGACCTGACGGTGCTGGCGGCGGTGTTGGCGATCATCGGTTACTCGCTCAACGACACCATCGTGGTGTTCGACCGGGTGCGTGAGAACTTCCGTGTGCTGCGCAAGGCCTCGCTGATCGAGAACATCAACATCTCGACCACTCAGACCCTGCTGCGGACCATGGCGACGTCGATCTCCACCTTGCTGGCGATTGCCGCGCTGCTGTTCTTTGGTGGCGACAACCTGTTCGGTTTCTCCATCGCACTGTTCATCGGTGTACTGGCGGGTACTTACTCGTCGATCTACATCGCCAACGTGGTGCTGATCTGGTTGAACCTGAGCACCGAGGATCTGATTCCTCCGGCTGCTGCCGAAACGGAAGTGGACGACCGCCCGTAAGGCTCGGCGCTCCATCCGTCACAGCTGAAAAGGCGCGAGTTGAACTCGCGCCTTTTTTTATGCTCCAAGGCTGGGAGAAGCGCGGATTAATCCGCTTGTGATGGTCAGGAGGTTCAAGTGAACAAATCGATGCTGGTTGGTGCGGTATTGGGTGCTGTCGGTGTAACTGCCGGTGGTGCGGTCGCGACCTACAGCTTGGTAAAAAGTGGCCCTGAGTATGCGCAAGTATTGGCCGTGGAGCCGGTCAAGACCCAGATCAAAACCCCGCGTGAAGTGTGCAAGGACGTCACCGTGACTCGGCAGAAGCCAGTCCAGGACCAGCACCAGATCGCTGGCACCGTGATCGGCGCCCTGGCCGGTGGCCTGTTGGGTAACCAGGTCGGCGGCGGCACCGGTAAAAAAATCGCCACCGTGGCAGGTGCAGCCGGCGGCGGTTATGCCGGTAACAAGATTCAGGAAGGCATGCAGGAGCGTGACACCTACACCACCACCCAGACTCGCTGCAACACGGTCAATGACATCAGCGACAAGGTTGTGGGCTACGACGTTCGCTACATGCTCGACGGTAAAGAAGGCAAAGTCCGCATGGACCGCGACCCGGGCAACCAGATCCCGGTGAACAAGGAAGGTCAACTGATCCTGGGGCAGAACGAACCGGCTCAGTGATCCAGCCGCTATGAAAAAAGCACCCTTCGGGGTGCTTTTTTATGCCCGCATTTTATGCCCCACCACCCATCCCCTGTGGGAGCGAGCTTGCTCGCGATAGCGCCAGGTCAGCTGGATAACTGATCGTTCCCACGCTCTGCGTGGGAATGCATCCCGTGACGCTCTGCGTCACCTCCAGAAGCGGAACGCGGAGCGTCCCTGGCGGCGTTCCCACGCAGAGCGTGGGAACGATCAGCGACGACGTGTTCGCATCTAGCAGGCATAAAAAAAGCACCCCGAAGGGTGCTTTTCTGTAGCCGGTTGCTTAGCGCTTCAGCGAAGCCGGCAGGTGTGGCTGGATGGCGGTGAGCACAGCCTTGAAGCATTTGGTATTGCCGGCAACGATGTGGCCTTTTTCAAGGAAGTCGTGGCCGCCAGTGAAGTCGCTCACCAAACCGCCGGCTTCCTGGATCAACAGGGCGCCTGCGGCCATGTCCCATTCGGACAAGCCCGATTCCCAGAATGCATCGAAACGGCCAGCAGCGACATAGGCCAGGTCCAGGCTCGCAGCACCGGCGCGGCGGATGCCGGCGGTCTGGCCGACCAGGGCGCGGAACATGCCCAGGTAGTTGTCCAGGTTGTCCATCTGGTCGTCACGGAACGGGAAGCCGGTGCCCAGCAGGGCGCCGTCCAGGCTGGTGCGGCCGCTGACGCGCAGGCGACGACCGTTCAGTTGGGCGCCACGGCCACGGCTGGCGGTGAATTCTTCCTGGCGAACCGGGTCCAGCACAACGGCGTGTTCCAGGCGGCCACGGTATTTGCAGGCGATGCTGACAGCGAAATGAGGAATGCCGCGCAGGAAGTTGGTGGTGCCGTCCAGCGGATCGATGATCCACAGGTACTCTTCGCCTTCGATGCCGGTGCCGGCGTGCATGCCGGTCTCTTCACCCAGGATCGAGTGGTTCGGGTAAGCCTTGCGCAGGGCGTCGACGATTTTTTGCTCGGCGGCGCGATCAACCTCGGACACGTAGTCCTTGGCGTCTTTTTCATCGACCTTGATGGTATCCAGGCGCTCGATGGAGCGGAAGATCAGTTCACTGGCGCTGCGGGCGGCGCGCAGCGCGATATTCAGCATGGGCTGCATGGATGTGTCACCTAAGGTTGTTAAAGAAAGCCGCGCATTCTATCAGAAAGTTTTCTCAGGAGAAGGTTGGTGTTCGCTTTCATAGCTTAACGGTAGGTGCTTATGTAAGATTTGCTCCCTTTATCGTGTTCGAGAGCGCCTCCCTTGTTGCAGAACATTCGTGTCGTCCTGGTCAATACCAGCCATCCGGGTAACATCGGCGGAGCTGCGCGGGCCATGAAGAACATGGGCCTGTCGCGGCTGGTGCTGGTCGAACCGCGCTTGTTTCCCCACCACGAAGCCGATGCGCGGGCCTCCGGTGCCGGCGACATTCTCGCCAATGCCCAGGTCGTCGCCACCCTGGAAGACGCCCTGGTGGGGTGCAACCTGGTGCTCGGCACCAGCGCCCGCGACCGCCGTATTCCCTGGCCGCTGCTCGATCCCCGCGAATGCGGCACCAAAGTGGTCGAGGAGGCCGCGCAAGGCTTTGAAATCGCCCTGGTGTTCGGCCGTGAAGACTCCGGCCTGACCAATGACGAGCTGCAGCGATGTCACTTTCACGTGCATATCCCTTCCGACCCCGAGTTCAGTTCCTTGAACCTGGGGGCGGCGGTGCAGGTGTTGAGTTATGAAGTGCGCATGGCCTGGCTGGCAGCTGAAGGCCGGCCAAGCAAAGTGGAAAAAACCGAGGTCACGTCGCCACGCAGTGAGACACTGGCGACCATGGACGAGTTGGAACGATTCTATGAGCACCTGGAGCAGACCCTGGTGGACATCGAGTTCCTCGACCCGGAGAAGCCGCGGCACTTGATGGCGCGCCTGCGTCGGTTGTACGGACGAAGCTCGGTCAGCCGGGCGGAGATGAATATATTGCGCGGCATCCTCACGGAAACCCAGAAGGCGGCCCGTGGCGAGCTGATTAAGCGGAAGAAATAAAATGTTCGAACGTTTGCGTGAAGATATCCAAAGTGTTTTCCATCGTGACCCGGCGGCGCGCAATGCCTTTGAAGTGCTGACCTGCTACCCGGGGATGCACGCGATCTGGATCCATCGCCTGTCCGGCGCCTTGTGGAACATGGGCTGGAAATGGCTGGCGCGGCTGGTCTCGAACTTCGGCCGCTGGTTGACCGGAATCGAGATCCATCCGGGGGCCAAGGTCGGTCGCCGTTTCTTCATCGACCACGGCATGGGCATCGTCATTGGCGAAACTGCCGAGATTGGCGACGACGTGACCCTGTACCAGGGCGTGACCCTCGGCGGCACCAGTTGGAACAAAGGCAAGCGCCACCCAACGCTGGAAGACGGCGTGGTGGTGGGTGCGGGCGCCAAGGTGCTTGGGCCGTTCACGGTGGGGGCGGGGGCGAAAGTCGGCTCCAACGCCGTGGTCACCAAGGCCGTGCCGCCCGGTGCGACCGTGGTCGGTATTCCGGGACGAGTCATTGTCAAGTCCGATGACGAACAGGATGCCCGGCGCAAGGCCATGGCCGAGAAGATTGGCTTCGACGCCTACGGTGTCGGCGAAGACATGCCCGACCCGGTCGCCCGCGCCATCAACCAGTTGCTCGATCACCTGCAGGCCGTCGATGGACGCCTGGAGGGGATGTGCGGGGCTCTGAAGGAGCTGGGCAGTAATTACTGTGCCAAGGACCTGCCTGAACTGCGCGAGGAAGATTTTGCGTGTGTGAAGGACAAGGATGAGACCCAAGCCAGCTGAAACCCTGCTGGCCTCATCGCGAGCAAGCTCGCTCCCACAATTGGGTTTGTGGTGTACACAAATTGTGCCGCCACCCAAGACCCCTGTGGGGGCGAGCTTGCTCGCGATGAACGATAACGCGGTATAGCTGGTCGCCACTGGCCAGCCTTTGCTATCATGCGCGCGCTCTTTCGCGGGTAAACCCGAGTAACCCACTAGGTCTTATACTTGACTTAAATACTCGGGAATTGCATACTCGCCCCCATTCCGAACTCCGTGGTAATTGTCCATGCGACTGACTACAAAAGGCCGATACGCCGTGACCGCGATGCTGGATCTGGCATTGCACGCGCAGCACGGGCCGGTGTCCCTGGCCGATATCTCCGAGCGCCAGGGCATTTCCCTGTCTTACCTTGAGCAGCTGTTCGCCAAGCTGCGCCGTAGCAACCTGGTTTCCAGTGTTCGCGGCCCGGGCGGTGGCTACCAGCTGTCGCGCGACATGCAGGGCATCCAGGTTGCCCAGGTGATCGATGCGGTGAACGAATCGGTCGATGCGACCAAATGCCAGGGCCTTGGCGACTGCCATGGCGGCGATACTTGCCTGACCCACCACTTGTGGTGCGACCTCAGCCTGCAGATCCACGAATTTCTGAGCGGTATCAGCTTGGCTGACCTTGTAACTCGCCGTGAGGTGCAAGAAGTAGCCCAGCGTCAGGACCAGCGTCGTTGCAATAGCAAGGCGCCGCACCTGGACAAGATTGAAGCGTCCGCCGTCGAATGACCGCCGCAGAGCAAGCGGAACGCCAGCCAGCCTGATTTAGGAGAGAGTCCATGAAATTGCCGATTTACCTTGATTACTCTGCGACCACCCCGGTTGATCCGCGTGTCGCGCAAAAAATGAGTGAATGCCTGCTGGTCGACGGAAACTTCGGTAACCCGGCGTCCCGCTCCCACGTGTTTGGCTGGAAAGCCGAAGAGTCGGTCGAAAACGCCCGTCGCCAGGTCGCTGACCTGGTCAATGCCGACCCGCGTGAAATCGTCTGGACCTCCGGTGCCACCGAGTCCGACAACCTGGCAATCAAGGGTGTCGCGCACTTCTATCACACCAAGGGCAAGCACCTGATCACCTCCAAGATCGAGCACAAGGCTGTCCTGGACACCATGCGCCAACTGGAGCGTGAAGGTTTCGAAGTCACCTACATCGAACCGGGTGAAGACGGCATCATCACCCCGGCCATGGTGGAAGCCGCGCTGCGCGACGACACCATCCTGGTTTCGATCATGCACGTGAACAACGAAATCGGCACCATCAACGACATCGCGGCCATCGGCGAACTGACGCGCTCCAAGGGCGTTCTGTTCCATGTCGACGCGGCGCAGTCCACCGGCAAGGTCGCGATCGACCTGTCGCAGTTGAAAGTCGACCTGATGTCGTTCTCTGCCCACAAAACCTACGGCCCTAAAGGCATCGGCGCGCTGTACGTGAGCCGCAAGCCGCGTGTTCGCCTCGAAGCGACCATGCACGGTGGCGGTCACGAGCGTGGCATGCGTTCCGGCACCCTGGCGACCCACCAGATCGTCGGCATGGGTGAAGCCTTCCGCGTGGCCAAGGAAGACATGGCTGCCGAGAACGTGCGCATCAAGGCCCTGAGCGACCGCTTCTTCAAGCAGGTCGAGCACCTGGAAGAGCTTTACGTCAACGGCAGCATGATCGCCCGCGTTCCGCACAACCTGAACCTGAGCTTCAACTATGTTGAAGGTGAGTCGCTGATCATGGCGCTCAAGGATCTGGCCGTGTCGTCCGGTTCGGCGTGCACCTCGGCATCGCTGGAGCCTTCGTACGTGCTGCGCGCCCTGGGCCGCAACGACGAACTGGCTCACAGCTCGATCCGCTTCACCTTCGGGCGCTTCACCACCGAAGAAGAAATCGATTACGCCGCGCAGAAAGTCTGCGAGGCCGTTACCAAGCTGCGCGCTCTGTCGCCGCTGTGGGACATGTACAAAGACGGCGTCGACATTTCGAAAATCGAGTGGGCGGCGCACTGAGAAGTCGCCACCAGAGCGACTCACTGATGAGGATTGAAGCAAATGGCATATAGCGAAAAGGTCATCGACCACTACGAGAACCCGCGCAACGTCGGCAAGATGGACGCGCAGGATCCTGATGTCGGCACCGGCATGGTCGGCGCCCCGGCGTGCGGCGACGTAATGCGCCTGCAGATCAAGGTCAACGAGCAAGGCATCATCGAAGATGCCAAGTTCAAGACCTATGGCTGCGGTTCCGCCATCGCGTCCAGCTCCCTGGCCACCGAGTGGATGAAGGGCAAGACCCTTGATGAAGCCGAAACCATCAAGAACACCCAGCTGGCTGAAGAACTGGCCTTGCCGCCCGTGAAGATCCACTGCTCGGTACTCGCCGAAGACGCCATCAAGGCCGCTGTTCGCGATTACAAGCAGAAAAAAGGCTTGATCTGATCTGTGCACAGGTAAGGAGTTTCCATGGCTATCCAGATGACAGAAGCGGCAGCTAAGCATGTCCAGCGCTCCCTCGCGGGGCGCGGCAAGGGCGAGGGTATCCGCCTGGGTGTTCGCACCACGGGCTGCTCTGGCCTTGCCTACGTGCTGGAATTCGTCGACGAAGTAGGCGAAGACGATCAGGTGTTCGAAAGTCATGGTCAGAAAGTGATCATCGACCCGAAAAGCCTGACGTACCTGGACGGCACTGAACTGGATTTCGTCAAGGAAGGGTTGAACGAAGGCTTCAAGTTCAACAACCCTAACGTGCGCGGTGAATGTGGCTGCGGCGAAAGCTTCAACATCTGAGGCGGCTTGTGGGTACTCCTTGTCATTTTGCGTTGTTCCAGATGCAGCCTGCGTTCCAGCTGGATCTTGACCAGTTGTCCGCGCGTTATCTGGAATTGGCCCGTGGTGTCCACCCGGACCGTTTTGCTGACGCCTCCGAAGCCGAGCAGCGGCGGGCGCTCGAGCAGTCTGCGAACCTCAACGAGGCGTACCAGACGCTCAAGAGTCCTGCCAAGCGCGCGCGTTACCTGCTCGCTATCAGCGGTCATGAGCTGCCCCTGGAAGTCACCGTCCACGATCCCGAGTTTCTTTTGCAGCAGATGCAATGGCGCGAAGAGCTCGAAGACCTGCAGGACAGCGCCGACCTGGCCGGTGTCGCGGTATTCAAGCGCCGCTTGAAAGATGCCCAGCACACATTGAACGAAAGCTTCGCAGCCTGCTGGAACGATGCCGCGCAACGTGAACAGGCCGAACGCCTGATGCGGCGCATGCAGTTCCTCGACAAGCTCACCTACGAAGTGCGCCAGCTCGAAGAGCGCCTCGACGATTAACCCAGTGCCGCTCCGGTCGCACGCCTGATTACAGATAAGTCCTGATTACGATGGCCCTACTGCAGATCGCCGAACCCGGCCAAAGTCCACAACCGCACCAGCGTCGCCTGGCTGTGGGAATCGACTTGGGTACTACCAATTCCCTGGTCGCTGCCTTGCGCAGCGGTCTTTCCGAACCGCTGGCCGACGAGCAGGGGCAGGTGATCCTGCCGTCCGCCGTGCGCTATCACGCCGATCGCGTTGAAGTGGGCGAGTCAGCCAAGCTGGCCGCCGCGACCGATCCGCTGAACACCATTGTCTCGGTCAAGCGCTTGATGGGTCGTGGTCTGTCCGACGTCAAGCAATTGGGCGATCAACTGCCGTACCGCTTTGTTGGCGGCGAATCGCACATGCCGTTCATCGAAACCGTGCAGGGCCCGAAAAGCCCGGTGGAAGTCTCGGCCGATATCCTCAAGGTGCTGCGCCAGCGCGCTGAAGCGGCACTGGGTGGGGAATTGGTTGGTGCGGTCATCACCGTCCCGGCCTATTTCGACGACGCCCAGCGCCAAGCCACCAAGGACGCGGCCAAGCTGGCCGGCCTGAACGTGCTGCGCCTGCTCAACGAGCCGACCGCCGCTGCCGTGGCGTACGGCCTGGACCAGCACGCCGAAGGCCTGGTAGCGATCTACGACCTGGGCGGCGGCACCTTCGATATTTCGATTCTGCGCCTGACCGGCGGCGTCTTTGAAGTCCTGGCCACCGGTGGCGACAGCGCCCTGGGCGGCGATGACTTCGACCACGCCATTGCCGGCTGGATCATCGAGCAAGCGGGCCTGTCCGCCGATCTCGATCCGGGTGCCCAGCGCCATCTGCTGCAAACCGCCTGCGCCGCCAAGGAAGCCTTGACCGACGCTGCCACCGTTGAAGTCGCTTATGGTGACTGGAAAGCTTCCCTGAGCCGCGAAGCGTTCGATGCGTTGATCGAACCCATGGTCGCCCGCAGCCTCAAGGCCTGCCGCCGTGCCGTGCGTGATTCCGGCGTGGAGTTCGAAGACGTCAAGGCCGTGGTCATGGTCGGTGGTTCGACCCGCGTGCCTCGGGTTCGCGAAGCCGTTGCCGAGGCCTTTGGCCGCCAGCCGCTGACCGAAATCGACCCGGACCAGGTGGTCGCCATCGGCGCCGCGATCCAGGCCGATACCCTGGCTGGCAACAAGCGAGACGGTGGCGAGCTGCTGTTGCTCGACGTGATTCCGCTGTCTCTGGGCCTGGAAACCATGGGCGGTCTGATGGAGAAGGTGATTCCGCGCAACACCACTATTCCCGTTGCCCGCGCCCAGGACTTCACCACCTATAAAGACGGTCAGTCGGCGATGATGGTCCACGTGCTGCAAGGCGAGCGTGAACTGATCAGCGACTGCCGCTCCCTGGCTCGTTTCGAATTGCGCGGCATCCCGCCGATGGTGGCCGGTGCGGCGAAGATTCGCGTGACCTTCCAGGTCGATGCCGATGGCTTGCTCAATGTCTCCGCTCGCGAACTGGGTTCGGGCGTCGAGGCGAGCATCCAGGTCAAGCCGTCCTACGGCCTGACCGACGGCGAAATCGCCAAGATGCTCAAGGATTCGTTCCAGCATGCCAGCGACGACAAGGTGGCTCGCGTGCTGCGCGAGCAGCAGGTCGACGCCCAACGCCTGATCGAAGCCGTGCAAGGTGCCCTTGAAGCCGATGGCGAGCGCTTGCTCGACGCCGAAGAGCGCATGGTCATCGAGCTGCAAATGCAGGAACTGTCCGAATTGATCAAAGGTACCGATGGTTATGCCATCGAGTTGCAGACCAAGCGTCTGTCGCAAGTCACCGATGCCTTTGCTGCCCGCCGCCTGGACTCGACGGTCAAAGCCGCCCTGGCGGGGCGCAACCTGAATGAAATCGAGGAATAACTGATGCCGCAGATCATTTTTCTGCCACACGCCGAGCATTGCCCGGACGGTATGGTGGTAGAGGCCGAAACCGGCAAATCCATTCTTGAAGTGGCCCACGATAACCACATCGAGATCGAGAGCGCCTGCGGCGGCGTCTGTGCCTGTACCACGTGCCATTGCATCATTCGCGAAGGTTTCGACTCGCTGAATGAGGCCGATGAGCTGGAAGAGGACTATCTTGATCGGGCCTGGGGTCTGGAACCGACGTCGCGCCTGACGTGCCAGGCCAAGGTCGGCACCGAGGACCTGGTGGTCGAAATTCCGAAATATTCGCTTAACCATGCGGCCGAAGCGCCGCACTGATGGTGACACTGTCATGAGCTATGGTTGGAATGATGTACAACGCATCGCAGAAGAATTGGCCGAAGCCAAGCCGGACGTGAACCCGATGGCTGTCAATTTCGTCGAGTTGCAGCACTGGATCATGGAGCTTCCCGATTTCGACAACACCTCTGGCCGTTGTGGCGAGAAGGTCTTGGAGGCCGTCCAACAGCTCTGGATCGAAGAAATCGACTGATCCACCTGGCAGGTTAGGCAATACCCCTGAACCCGCGTATAATTCGCGGGTTTAATTTTTCGCAAATTACCGTTTCTGGAGTTACACCATGGCTGTTCAACGTACTTTCTCCATCATCAAGCCTGACGCCGTTGCTAAAAACGTGATCGGCAAGATCGTTACCCGTTTCGAAGACGCTGGCCTGCGCGTTGTAGCTTCGAAAATGAAGCAACTGTCCAAAGCCGAAGCCGAAGGCTTCTACGCTGAGCACAGCGAGCGCGGTTTCTTCGGTGAACTGGTTGCTTTCATGACTTCCGGTCCGGTTGTCGTTCAGGTGCTGGAAGGCGAAAACGCCATCGCTCGCAACCGTGAGCTGATGGGCGCTACCAACCCTAAAGAAGCTGCTGCCGGTACCATCCGCGCTGACTTCGCCGAGTCGATCGACGCCAACGCCGTTCACGGTTCGGACTCCGAAGCCGCTGCTGCTCGCGAAATCGCTTACTTTTTCTCCGCTACTGAAGTAACCACTCGCTAAGCCCAGGCTTTTGAGTGAAGGTGAATCCATGACTACATCGAACGGCAAAACCAACCTGTTGGGCCTGACCCAGCCGGAAATGGAGAAATTCTTCGACTCGATCGGGGAGAAGCGTTTCCGTGCCGGCCAAGTGATGAAGTGGATTCACCACTTTGGCGTCGACGATTTCGACGCCATGACGAATGTCAGCAAGGCCTTGCGCGAAAAGCTCAAGGCAGTTGCTGAGATTCGCGGTCCGGAAGTGGTCAGCGAGGACATCTCCAGCGACGGCACCCGTAAGTGGGTGGTGCGCGTGGCGTCCGGCAGCTGCGTCGAGACCGTCTACATTCCCCAGGGCAAGCGCGGCACCTTGTGCGTTTCGTCCCAGGCAGGCTGTGCCCTGGATTGCAGTTTCTGCTCCACCGGCAAGCAAGGCTTCAACAGCAACCTCACCGCCGCCGAAGTGATCGGCCAGGTGTGGATTGCCAACAAATCCTTTGGCAGCGTCCCGGCGACCGTCGACCGTGCCATCACCAACGTGGTGATGATGGGCATGGGTGAGCCGCTGCTGAACTTCGACAACGTCATCGCCGCCATGCACCTGATGATGGATGACCTGGGCTATGGCATCTCCAAGCGCCGGGTGACCTTGTCCACCTCGGGCGTGGTGCCGATGATCGATGAGCTGGCCAAGCACATCGACGTCTCCCTGGCGCTGTCGCTGCACGCACCCAATGACGCATTGCGTAACCAATTGGTGCCGATCAACAAGAAGTATCCGCTTAAGATGCTGCTGGAGTCGTGCCAGCGCTACATGTCGTCCCTGGGCGAAAAGCGCGTACTGACCATCGAATACACCTTGCTCAAGGACGTGAACGACAAGGTCGAGCATGCGGTCGAGATGATCGAGTTGCTCAAGAACATCCCGTGCAAGATCAACCTGATCCCGTTCAACCCGTTCCCGCACTCCGGTTACGAGCGTCCGAGCAACAATGCGATTCGTCGCTTCCAGGATCAGCTTCATCATGCCGGCTTCAACGTCACTGTGCGCACCACCCGCGGCGAAGACATCGATGCCGCGTGTGGCCAATTGGTAGGACAGGTGCTGGATCGCACCCGTCGCAGCGAGCGCTACATTGCCGTGCGTGAATTGAACGCCAGCGACGATGTGGCGCAAAACGCTGCGAACAGTCACTAAGAGAGGAACTCTATGTCCCTGCGCTTCGCGCTCATCTTGCTGTTGGCCGGGCTGTGCACCGGTTGTGTTCTGTCGGGTGACTACAACCCGATGAAAACCAGCAAGGGACGCGACGAGGCACGTGTGGCCTATGTGCAACTGGGCATCGGCTATTTGCAGCAGGGCATGACCGAACGGGCCAAGGTCCCGCTCAAGAAAGCCCTGGAGCTGGACAGTTCAGACCCTGACGCCAACGCGGCCTTGGCCCTGGTATTCCAGGCCGAGATGGAACCGGAACTGGCCGACGAGCATTTTCGCAAGGCGCTGTCCGGCCGCCCGCAGGATGCCCGGATCCTGAACAACTACGGCAGCTTCCTGTTCGAACAGAAGCGTTACAAGGACGCCTACGAGCGGTTTGAGCAGGCCGCCGCCGACACCCTTTATCCCGAGCGTTCGCGAGTTTTCGAGAACCTCGGCATGACGGCATCGAAACTCGGCCAGCGTGACCTGGCCCGCCAGCAGCTCGAAAAGGCGCTGCGGCTCAACCATCAGCAACCGCGCGCATTGCTGGAAATGGCTGAGTTGTCCTACGAAGACAGGCAATATGTGCCCGCCCGCGACTATTACGAACGTTTTAGCCTGCTGAGCGAGCAAAATGCACGTAGTCTATTGCTCGGCGTTCGGCTGGCACATGTGTTTGAAGATCGCGACAAGGCTGCCAGTTATGGCCTGCAACTAAAAAGACTCTATCCCGGTACGCCGGAATATCAGCAATACCTGTCGGAGCAATGATGAAAGCGGCGCATCCTGAAGTTGTAGCAGCGACTCGCGTAAATCCCGGTGAGACCCTGCGTCAAGCCCGCGAAAGCAATGGTTGGTCGCTGGCCGAAGTGGCCCTCAAGCTCAATCTCACCGTGGCTTCCCTGGGCAATCTGGAAAGCGGCGCGTTCGACAAGCTGCCAGGGCATACCTTCGCCCGCGGGTACATCCGCGCCTATGCCAAATTGCTCGGCATGGACCAGACCGTGCTGGTCCAGCAATTCGATCAGTACACCGGTTCCGATGCCCAAGGCAGCAACGTGCACAGCCTGGGTCGCATCGAAGAGCCGGTGCGCGTTTCCCACACCATCTTGCGCATCGTCAGCCTGTTGTTGCTGATCGCGGTGATTGGTGGCGGTTTTGTCTGGTGGCAGGATCAGGCTTCCTTGCGCAACAAGGAACCGGTAGCCATGAACCCTGAGCACGTCGAAGTCGAAGGTGCCGACGGCACCACCCAGATCCATCCGTTGGACGAGCCGGAAGACCAGGCCGTCATGGAAGGCCAGGCCGAAGGCGAAACCGCTCTGGCGCTGCCTCAAGGCCAAGATGGCGCGGATGCCGAAGCTGGCGCCGAGCCGGTTGCTCCTGCACCTGCTCCGGCTGCCCCGATCACCGGCAGCGCGCCGATTGCCACGGCACCTGCCGCGCCGACCGCGCCAGCGCCGAGCGTGGCTGCGCCTGCGACCCACGCCGCTCCAGTCGTTCCGGCAGCGCCAGTGGCTCCGGTGGCGCCTGCCGCTGGTGAAGGCCAGGTACAGATTCAATTTATCGCCGATTGCTGGACGCAAGTCACCGACGGCAACGGCAAGGTGCTGTTCAGTGGCCTCAAGCGCAAGGGCGATAGCACCTCCATCAACGGCAAGCCGCCCTTTGCCGTGCGCCTGGGTTATGCCCGTGGCGCGCAGGTCAGCTACAACGGCCAGCCGGTCGACATCGCTCCGTTCACCAGTGGCGAGACCGCTCGCCTGAAGTTGGGTCAATAAGTCATGCACGGCGAATCTCCAATCAAACGTCGCGAGTCCCGCAAGATCTGGGTGGGTAACGTGCCTGTCGGCGGCGATGCGCCTATCGCTGTGCAGAGCATGACCAACAGCGACACCAACGACGTGGCCGCCACGGTCGCGCAGATCAATCGCCTGGAAGCCGCCGGTGTCGACATCGTGCGGGTTTCGGTGCCGGACATGGACGCCGCCGAGGCGTTCGGCAAGATCAAACAGTTGGTCAAGGTGCCGCTGGTGGCCGACATCCATTTCGACTACCGCATTGCCCTGCGCGTGGCCGAGCTGGGTGTGGACTGCCTGCGCATCAACCCGGGCAACATCGGTCGCGAAGACCGCGTACGCGCCGTGGTGGATGCTGCCCGCGACCGTGGCATTCCGATCCGTATCGGTGTGAACGCCGGTTCCCTGGAAAAAGACCTGCAAAAGAAATACGGCGAACCGACCCCGGCTGCGCTGGTGGAGTCGGCCCTGCGCCATGTCGAGCACCTCGAACGCCTGAATTTCCAGGACTTCAAGGTCAGCGTGAAGGCTTCCGACGTGTTCATGGCCGTTGAAGCCTACCGCTTGCTGGCCAAGGAAATCGTCCAGCCACTGCACCTGGGCATCACTGAAGCCGGTGGGTTGCGTTCGGGCACGGTGAAATCCGCCGTCGGCCTCGGTATGCTGCTCGCCGAAGGGATTGGCGATACCATCCGCATCTCGTTGGCGGCTGATCCGGTCGAGGAAGTGAAAGTCGGCTACGACATTCTCAAATCTCTGCACCTGCGTTCCCGTGGGATCAACTTCATCGCCTGCCCGAGCTGCTCGCGGCAGAACTTCGATGTGGTCAAGACCATGAACGAGCTGGAAGGGCGCCTCGAAGACCTGCTGGTGCCGCTGGATGTCGCGGTGATCGGTTGCGTGGTCAACGGGCCGGGCGAAGCCAAGGAGGCCCATATCGGCCTGACTGGCGGTACGCCGAACCTGATTTACATCGACGGCAAGCCGTCGCAGAAACTGACGAATGACAATCTGGTGGATGAGCTGGAAAGGCTGATCCGCCAGAAAGCGGCCGAAAAGGTCGAAGCCGACGCAGCGGTCATCGCACGCGGCTGAGCAAACGAATTTTTAAGGATTACCTGTGAGCAAGTCTCTGCAAGCCATTCGTGGCATGAACGACATCCTGCCCGAGCAGACGCCCCTGTGGCGCTATTTCGAGGGCACCGTGGCGCGTTTGCTGGATAACTACGGTTACCGGCAGATCCGCATGCCGATCGTCGAGTTCACCGAGCTGTTCAAGCGCTCCATCGGTGAAGTGACCGACATCGTCGAAAAAGAGATGTACACCTTCGACGACCGCAACGGCGATTCCCTGACCCTGCGCCCGGAAGGCACGGCGGCCTGCGTGCGTGCGGTGCTCGAGCACGGCATCACCGGCGGCGGCCAGGTGCAGAAGCTCTGGTATATCGGCCCGATGTTCCGTCACGAGCGTCCGCAGAAAGGCCGCTATCGCCAGTTTCATCAGATCGGTTGCGAGGTGTTCAACCTCGACGGCCCGGACATCGACGCCGAACTGATCGTGCTGACCTGGCGCCTGTGGGGCGAGTTGGGCATTCGTGATGCAGTCAAGCTTGAGCTCAACAGCCTCGGCACCGCCCAAGCCCGCGCTCGCTACCGTGACGCACTGGTGGAGTTTCTCTCGGCCCGCCTCGAGCACCTGGACGAAGACAGCCAGCGCCGGTTGAAGACCAACCCGCTGCGAGTGCTGGACACCAAGAACCCGGACACGCAGGCCGTACTGGTGGATGCGCCAAAAATGGCCGACTACCTCGACGAAGAGTCCCGCGTGCACTTCGAGGGGCTCAAGGCCCGCCTGGACGCCGCCGGTATTCCTTACGTGATCAACCCGAAACTGGTTCGTGGCCTGGATTACTACAGCAAGACCGTTTTCGAATGGGTCACTGACAAGCTCGGCGCCCAGGGCACTGTGTGTGCCGGCGGCCGTTACGACGGCCTGGTGGAACAGATGGGCGGCAAGCCGACGTCGGGCGTGGGTTTCGCCATGGGCATCGAGCGCCTGGTGCTGATGCTTGAGGCCCTGGACAAGGTGCCGGAGGAACTGGCCCGTCAGGTCGACGTTTACCTGTGCGCCTTCGGCGAGGCAGCCGAACTGGCGGCCCTGACGTTGAGCGAACGGGTCCGCGACCAGTTGCCCAACCTGCGCCTGCAGATCAACGCCGGCGCCGGCAGTTTCAAGAGCCAATTCAAGAAGGCCGACAAGAGCGGTGCGCTGTATGCACTGATCCTCGGTGACGACGAACTGGCCCAACAAGTGGTAGGTTTCAAACCCCTGCGTGGCCAGGGCGAACAACAAAGTATTGCCTGGGATGCGCTTGCTGCACACCTGGCCACCTGCGTCGTGCAGGGTTGAAGCTGTCAAACAGCCGATTTAGCGATTAAGGAGTATTGGGGTGTCGAGTACCGAAGATGAACAGCTGGCGGATTTGAAGGACTGGTGGACGCGCAACGGCAAGCCGCTGGTCACTGGCGGCCTGTTGGCGCTGGTCATCGTGTTCGGCTGGCAGGCCTACCAGAAATACCA
This sequence comes from Pseudomonas sp. Tri1, assembly GCF_017968885.1. Taxonomy (NCBI): domain Bacteria; kingdom Pseudomonadati; phylum Pseudomonadota; class Gammaproteobacteria; order Pseudomonadales; family Pseudomonadaceae; genus Pseudomonas; species Pseudomonas sp. Tri1. The sequence continues at coordinate 1,176,182 of NZ_CP072913.1, forward strand.
GAGCAACCAGTCGCAAGGCGCCTCGGTGCTCTACCAGCAATTGCTGGAAACCACCCTGACCCCGGACGGCAAGCCTGACCCTGCCCGTGTGGCGGACCTGTCCGGCAAGCTCAACAGCGAATTCGGCGGCACTGCCTACGCGCAATACGGTCGCCTGTTCGTGGCCAAGGTTGCCGTGGACAGCGGCAAGCTGGACGACGCTGCCACCGAACTCAAAGCTATCGTCGACAAGCCGGCCAACCCGACCCTGGGCGAAGTGGCCCGTCAGCGCCTGGCGCAGGTGCTGGCGGCACAGAACAAGGCCGAAGACGCATTGAAGCTGCTCGACGGCGATGCCGACAAGGCCTTCCTGGCGACCCGCGAAGAACTCAAGGGCGACCTGCTGGTACAGCTGGGTCGTGCTGATGAGGCCCATGCGGCCTACCAAAAAGCCAAGGCTGCGCTGTCGGATGAAGCCGCAGTCGGTGGCCTGCAAATCAAGCTGGACGACCTGGCCAAAGGGGATGCGTGACGTGATCCGTTGGAAACATGCAGCATTGCTGGCTCTGGCCATTCTGGCCGCGGGTTGCAGCAGCAACAGCAAGAAAGAACTGCCTCCGGCCGAGTTGACCGACTTCAAAGAAGAAGTCGTGTTGCAGAAGCAGTGGAGCCGCTCCATCGGTGACGGCCAGGGTGAAACCTACAACATGCTGGTTCCAGCCATCGACGGCGACACCATCTATGCCGGTGATGTCACTGGCGTGGTTATGGCGATGGATCGCAGCAACGGCGACGTCAAGTGGAAGAAAGATCTCGAACTGCCCGTCTCCGGCGCCGTTGGCGTGGGTTACGGGCTGGTCATGATCGGCACGCTCAAGGGTGAGATCGTTGCCTTGGACGCGAGCAGCGGTGAAGAAAAATGGCGCGCCCGCGTGACCAGTGAAGTGCTCGCACCGCCTGCAACCAACGGTGACGTGGTCGTGGTCCAGACCCAGGATGACCGTCTGATCGGCCTGGATGCCGCTACCGGTAACCAGCGCTGGTTGTATGACAGCACCCCGGCAGTACTGACCTTGCGTGGCACCAGTGCGCCAGTCGTCACCAACCGCCTCGCGGTGGCTGGGTTGTCGACCGGTAAAGTGGTCGCCCTGGATATTTCCAACGGCGTGCCGGTCTGGGAACAGCGCGTAGCCATCCCGCAAGGCCGTTCGGAACTGGAGCGCGTGGTCGACATCGACGGCGGCCTGCTGCTGTCCGGCGGTACGCTGTATGTCGCCAGCTACCAGGGTCGCGTTGCGGCGCTGGACCTGGAAAGCGGTCGTCCGTTGTGGCAGCGCGATGCGTCCAGCTACGCCGGTGTCGCCCAGGGCTTTGGCAGCGTCTACGTAAGCCTGTCCTCGGGCACGGTTGAAGGCGTCGACGAGCGTTCCACCACTGCGTTGTGGAGCAACGACTCCCTGGCCCGTCGTCAACTGTCGGCTCCGGAAGTGTTCTCCAGCTACGTTGCAGTGGGTGACCTGGAAGGTTACCTGCACCTGCTCAGCCAGGTGGACGGCCGTTTCGTCGGCCGTGAGCGCATCGACAGCGACGGCCTGCGTGCCCGTCCGCTGGTGGCGGGCAACATGATTTATGTGTATGGCAACAGCGGCAAACTGGAAGCCCTGACCATCAAGTAAGACTATGCTTGGGCTAATCCCCCAAGCGGCTTCACCTGTGGGAGCAAGCAAGCCTGTTCCCACAGTGCTGCCCCGAGCACCAGCCGCTGCCTAGCAGCGGCTTTTGTATTTTCTGAAATAACGAAGTGGAGAGCCGCATGGTTCCCGTAATCGCCCTGGTGGGCCGACCGAACGTCGGCAAGTCCACCTTGTTCAACCGCCTGACCAGGACTCGCGACGCCATTGTCGGCGACTTGTCCGGTCTGACCCGTGATCGCCAATACGGTGAGGCCAAGTGGCAAGGGCGTACCTATATTCTGGTCGACACCGGCGGCATCTCCGGTGATGAACACGGCATGGACGAAAAAATGGCCGAGCAATCGCTGCTCGCCATCGAAGAAGCCGATGTGGTGCTGTTCCTGGTAGACGCCAAGGCCGGTTTTACCGCCGCCGACCAGATGATCGCCGAGCATTTGCGCAAACGTAACAAGCGTTCCTACGTGGTCGCCAACAAGGTCGACAACATCGACCCGGACATGGCCCGCGCCGAGTTCGCCCCGCTGGGCATGGGCCAGGCGATCCCGATCGCCGGTGCCCACGGTCGTGGCATCACCCAGATGCTGGAAATCGCCCTGGCTGATTTCCCGAAAGACGACGAAGACGAGCCGGAAGACGGCGAGGAAGAGGTCGTTGCCGAAGGCGAGGAAGCCAAGCGCATTCCCGGCCCGAGCGAAAAAGACGGGATCAAGATCGCCATCATCGGTCGCCCGAACGTCGGCAAGTCGACGTTGGTCAACCGCATGCTCGGCGAAGACCGGGTGATCGTGTACGACCAACCCGGCACCACCCGCGACAGCATCTACATCCCCTTCGAGCGTAACGAAGAGAAGTACACGCTGATCGACACCGCCGGTGTGCGCAAGCGCGGCAAGATCCACGAAGAAGTCGAAAAATTCTCCGTGGTCAAAACCTTGCAGGCGATCAAGGACGCCAACGTGGTGATCTTCGTGATGGATGCCCGCGAGGGTGTGGTCGATCACGACCTCAACCTGCTGGGCTTTGCCCTGGAAGCCGGTCGTGCGTTGGTTATCGCGATCAACAAGTGGGACGGCATGACGCCGAGCGAGCGGGATTTCGTCAAGGTCGAATTGCAGCGTCGGCTGTTCTTCGTCGACTTTGCCGATATCCACTTCATCTCGGCCCTGCACGGTACCGGCGTGGGCAACCTCTACGCCTCTGTGCAGAACTCGTTCAAGTCGGCGGTCACCCGCTGGCCGACCAACCGCCTGACCCAGATTCTCGAAGACGCCGTTGGCGAGCACGCGCCACCGATGGTTAACAACCGCCGGATCAAGCTGCGTTACGCCCACTTGGGCGGTGCCAACCCGCCGATCATCGTGATTCACGGTAACCAGATCGAGAAGGTGCCCAAGTCGTACGTCCGTTACCTGGAAAACACCTATCGTCGCGTCCTGAAGCTGGTCGGCACGCCGATCCGTATCGAGTTCAAGGGCGGCGAAAACCCGTACGAAGGCAACAAGAACACGCTCACCGACCGCCAGGTCAACAAGAAGCGCCGCTTGATGTCGCACCACAAGAAGGCTGACAAGAAGCGTCGTGACAAGCGCTGATCGATAGTCACCGCAGTTCCACTGTGGGAGCGAGCTTGCTCGCGATAGCGGCAGTACATCAACAGGGATGCACGCTGATCCACCGCCATCGCGAGCAAGCTCGCTCTCACAGGGTATGAGTTGTGTCAGCGTAAGAAGGGTGCCCTGTGTGGCACCCTTTTTCATGCCCGGCGATTGGGCTATCCTCGACCTCTCCCGTGCCGCACCAGAGCCGGGTGCAGACCCAGGGAACCCTCGATGATCACCAGCAAGTTGCCGAATGTCGGCATCACTATTTTCACCCAGATGTCCCAGCTCGCCGCGCAGACCGGCGCGCTCAATCTGTCCCAGGGGTTTCCCGATTTCGATGGTCCGCAGGCCCTGCGCGATGCAGTCGGCCGGCATATCGCCCAAGGCCATAACCAATACTCGCCCATGACCGGTTTGCCGGCGCTGCGCCAGCAGATCGCGGCGAAGATCGCCCGCAGTTACGGCGCCAGCGTCGATGCCGATCAAGAAGTGACCGTGACTCCCGGCGCGACCCAGGCGATTTTCTGTGCCATTGCGGCGGTGGTTCACAGCGGCGACGAAGTGATCGTGTTCGACCCTTGCTATGACAGTTACGAGCCGGCGGTGCAGTTGGCCGGCGGGCGTTGCGTGCATGTGCAGTTGGGCCTGGATGACTTCGCCATCGATTTCCAGAGGCTCAGCGAAGCGTTGAGCCCGCGTACGCGGATGATCATCCTCAATAGCCCCCACAATCCCAGTGGCGCCCTGATCAGTCGCGCCGAACTGGATCAACTGGCGGCACTGATTCGCGACCGCGACATTTACCTGATCAGCGACGAGGTCTACGAACACCTGGTGTTCGACGGCGTCGCCCACGCCAGCGTCCTGGCCCATGAAGAGCTGTATCGGCGGGCCTTCGTGGTCAGCTCGTTCGGCAAGACCTACCACGTCACCGGCTGGAAAACCGGCTACGTGGTGGCGCCAGCGGCCCTGACGGCGGAGCTGCGCAAGGTGCATCAATACGTCAGCTTCTGCGGCGTGACGCCGTTGCAATACGCCCTGGCCGACTACATGGCCGAGCATCCGGAGCATGTCGAAGAATTGCCGGATTTCTACCAGGCCAAGCGCGACCTGTTCTGCGATCTACTGGCGCCGTCGCGGTTCAGCTTCAAGCGAGTGACCGGTACTTATTTCCAGTTGGTGGATTATTCGCAAATCCGTCCGGACCTGAATGACGTCGACATGGCGGTATGGATGACCCGTGAGCACGGCGTGGCGACGATCCCAGTCTCGGTGTTCTACCAGAACCCACCCGAAGGCCAGCGCCTGGTGCGCCTGTGCTTTGCCAAGCGCGAGGAGACGCTGCGTGAAGCGGCGGAAAAACTATGCGTGATCTGACTGCGTTGCCCAACCTGAATGTGGCGCTGGTCCAGACCACCCTGGCCTGGCACGACCGCCAGGCCAACCTGGAGCATTTCGAAGGTTTGCTTGCACAGGCGCGTGGCGCGGACCTGATCATCCTGCCGGAAATGTTCACCACGGGGTTTTCCATGGAGTCCGAGCGCCTGGCGGAGCCGGAGCACGGCCCTGCGCACAAGTGGCTCAAGGCCCAGGCGGCGAAGCTGGACGCGGTCATCACCGGTAGTGTGATCATTCAGGCGGCGGACGGCAGCCACCGCAATCGTCTGCTCTGGGCGCGCCCGGACGGCGAGGTATTGCATTACGACAAGCGCCATCTGTTTCGCATGGCCGGGGAGCACAACCATTACACGCCGGGCGAGCGCCAGGTGCTGTTCGAACTCAAGGGCTGGCGCATTCGCCCGCTGATTTGCTACGACCTGCGCTTCCCGGTCTGGAGCCGTGACGCCGAGGACACCGACCTGTTGCTGTACACCGCCAACTGGCCAGGCGCCCGGCGCCAGCATTGGAATCGGCTGCTGCCGGCCCGGGCAATCGAGAACCTGTGCTACGTGGCGGCAGTGAACCGCATCGGCACCGACGGCAAGGGTTTCGCCTACACCGGTGATAGTCAGGTGCTGGATTTCCAGGGCGAGACTCTGCTCAGTGCCGGCGAGGCAGACGGGGTGTTCACGGTGTGCTTGAACGCGGTGGACCTGGCAGCGTATCGGGCGCGGTTTCCGGCGAACCTGGATGCCGACCGCTTCGAATTCATCTGATTGAAACGATTCAGCCCTTCAGGAACGGGATTGGATGCCGATAAACGGTCAGCCAAGGAGAATGCTCATGACCAGTATCAGCGCAACCACCGTCAACCCGTACCCGATGTCAGCCTCTAAAGTTTCTATCAAGGGGGCGGAAGAAGAGAAAACGGTCAGTCCTGTCGCCGCGACTGAAACTGATGATGACAAAGACAAGACACTACAGGTCGACACTCGTGGCGCAAACGTCGCCGGCGCGGGTGCCGAGACGGGTGACAGCACCATCGAGCAGTTGAAGAAGCAGATCGAGCAGGCCGAAAAACTACTGGCCCAGCAGCAAGCCCAACTGGCCCGCGTGCAGAAGAGCCAAGCCAGCGAAGAGCAGAAAGCCCAGCAGGCGATGGCTCTCCAGACCCAGATCATGGGCACCCAGGCGACGCTGCAAACCCTGCGGGCGTCGCTGTTGCAAGCGATGACAGTCTCGATTGATACCCATGCCTGACATCTCGGTTGCCTGACAGGCCGCCATCGCGAGCAAGCTCGCTTGTATGTTTAGACTTGAAGGGGTGGGCGGGACTAAAAGCTCGATTCCGACTCTAGCCAGTACGGACCGTGGGAGACTTCTCGTTCCGCCCTTTCTACCTAAAGCGCCGATAAGGAATTCATCGGTAAAACCGACGATAGAGGCAAGCCAGCGCAAAGGTAGACCCCGACAAGCACCTAAACCCTAGCTCCGAGGATTCGTCATGACAATCCTTAACTCACCAACGGTTATTGGTATCGATGTAGCGAAGGCCGAAATCGTCGTTTACCGCGAAGACCTGAAAATCACTCAAGCCATCGCCAACAATCGCGAAGCTCTTGGCCGGTGGCTCAAAACGCTACCAGCCCAAAGCTCGATTGCGCTGGAAGCCACCAGTTTTTATCACCTGGACACAGCTGAGCTGGCCCATGGAATGGGGTTTCATGTTTACGTTGTGGATCCTTATCGGGTGGCCCATTACCGTGAAAGTATTGGGCTGCGGGCTAAAACTGATCCTTGTGATGCGCGTTTGCTGGCTCGTTATCTAACGAACGAGCAAGCAAGGCTGCGTATCTGGAGCCCACCTCCAGAAGCCTACAAAGTGTTAAAAAACCTGCTTAGAAAACGTGCGGCACTCATCAAGGCCCGTGTCAGTATCGTGCTGAGTTTTTCGAACGAACCGTGCCTAAAGGACATCTTGGCCCGGCAGTTGGAGGTCTTCAAAGAGTCCGATCAGGCCATTCAGAAGCTAATGCGTGAGGCCAGCCAAGCGGTAGGGATCACTGAAAACATCAACCGCTGCAAAGCCATTGAAGGGATTGGTGAACTGACGGCCATTGGCTTGGCGACCGCATTCATGCGCGGTCACTTTGTCAGTGGCGATGCATTCATTGCTTTCTTGGGGATGGATTTGCGTCCAAAAGACTCAGGGAAGAAGCACAGTCCTCGTCACTTGAGCAAAAAAGGGGACGGGGAGCTACGACGCCTGGCGCACAACGCCGCGATGGCGGCCTGTCGGTCTCCTGCCTGGAAACCTTACTATGAGGCCTTCTTGGCACGAGGCCTGGCCAGAACTCAGGCCTTGGTTATCCTTGCCCGCAAGTTGTGTCGGGTAGCATTCGCCCTGATGAAAAATCAGAGCGAATACCAACCAAATTCACGGTTGCAGGGTTCCCCTGCAACATAGAATCTCCCACATTTGATCTGTGTTCACCGCAGATCCAGTGTGGGAGCGAGCTTGCTCGCGATGAGGCCGGAACAGCCAGCGCAATAATATCAGCGAAACAAAAAGGCCCCAGGGTTCACACCCCGGGGCCTTTTGCATTTCATCAGAGGATCAGGCCGCCTTGGCTTCCGGCTGGCTCAGCGAGCGGTTCAGCGCGCTGAACAGGGCCTTGAAGCTGGCGGTGGTGATGTTTTCGTCAATGCCTACGCCGTGCACCGCACGCTCACCGTTGACCCGCAGTTCGATATACGCCGCAGCCTTGGCATTGGTGCCGGCGCCGATGGCGTGTTCGTTGTAGTCCATGATCTCCACTGGAATCGGCAACCCGGCCACCAGCGCCTCCAGTGCGCCGTTGCCCTTGCCGCGCCAGTGCAGGTTGGTTTCGCCCTGGCCCTTGCTGGCCACTTCCACTTCCACGGCGCTGTTGCCGTTTTCTTCCTGCAGGCGATGGCTGACCAGCGCGTACGGAGTGTTGGCTTGCAGGTATTCGCGTTGCAGCAGGCTGTGGATCTGCTGGGCGGTCATTTCCAGGCCCAGGCGATCGGTCTCGCGCTGTACCACCTGGCTGAATTCGATCTGCATGCGGCGCGGCAGGCTGATGCCGTACTCCTGCTCCAGCAGGTAGGCGATACCGCCCTTGCCGGACTGGCTGTTGACCCGAATCACTGCCTCGTAGCTGCGGCCAATGTCGGCCGGGTCGATCGGCAGGTACGGCACTTCCCACAGCCCATCGGATTTCTGCTGTGCGAAACCTTTGCGGATGGCGTCCTGGTGCGAGCCGGAGAACGCGGTGTGAACCAGGTCGCCCACGTACGGATGACGCGGGTGCACCGGGATCTGGTTGCACTCTTCGACCACTTTGCGCACGCCGTCGATGTCGGAGAAATCCAGCTCAGGGTCGATGCCCTGGGTGTAGAGGTTCAGTGCTACGGTCACCAGGTCGACGTTGCCGGTGCGCTCGCCGTTGCCGAACAGGCAGCCTTCGACACGGTCGGCGCCAGCCATCAGGCCCAGCTCGGTGGCCGCGACGCCAGTGCCACGGTCGTTGTGGGTGTGCAGGCTGATGATCACGCTGTCACGACGGGTGATGTTGCGACCGAACCATTCAATCTGGTCGGCGTAGATGTTCGGGGTGGCGACTTCCACGGTGGCCGGCAGGTTGAGGATCACCTTGCGCTCAGGCGTCGGGTTCCACACTTCGATCACCGCGTCGCAGACTTCCTTGGCGAACTCCAGCTCGGTGGCGCTGAAGGTTTCTGGCGAGTACTCGAACTGCCACTGGGTTTCTGGCTGCTGCGCGGCGTATTTGACGAACAGCTTGGCCGCGTTCACCGCGATTTCCTTCACGCCTTCCTTGTCCTGGTTGAACACGATGCGGCGGAACGACGGGCTGGTGGCGTTGTACAGGTGGACGATGGCTTTTTTCGCCCCGTGCAGGGATTCGAAGGTACGGGCGATCAGGTCTTCACGAGCCTGGGTCAACACCTGGATGGTGGTGTCGTCCGGGATGTGGCCTTCTTCGATGAGGGTGCGCACGAAGTCGAAATCGGTCTGCGAAGCCGCCGGGAACGATGCTTCGATTTCCTTGACGCCCACGGCCACCAGGGTTTTCCAGAAGCGCAGTTTTTTCACCGCGTCCATTGGCTCGATCAGCGACTGGTTGCCGTCGCGCAGGTCGGAACTGCACCAGATCGGCGCGGCGGTGATGGTCTTCGACGGCCAGGTGCGATCCGGCAGGTTGATGGTCGGGAAGGCGCGGTATTTGGAAGACGGGTCTTTGAGCATGCTCATCGGAGGAATCCTTATTGTCGTGGCCGGAAAGAGGCGGCCTGCCGGTGGTTCGAATGGGGTTGGCTTCAGAGCCGGAGCGAGGTGCCGCGATTCAGCCCGGCAGTCGTGCGCTGACGAGGCACAGGCTGCGATGCTGGCGAAGCTGGATGAGGGTGTGAGAGGTTTTCATGCCCTCAACCCTAACCGCGTGAGGGGCGGATCGCAAGCAGTCGGGAAAAATTGAGAGAAGTTCTGTTTTTGGAAGGGTTTGCGAGATTTAATCGCGTGTTATTGGGGGATTTGTAGTTTTATTGCGTCGATGTTTGTAGCTCGGCAATCCATGGGGAGGTGGTGATGCTACTCCCGTCATCGCGAGCAAGCTCGCTCCCACAGGTACAGCGGCGTTTTTCAGAACGCCGAAATACCCATGGGGGAGCGAGCCTGTTCGCGAAGAGGCCAGTAGCCTTGCGCAAGGCTCAGGGCTGAAACGCCCCAATGAAAATCGCCGGATCCACCCGCGCATCGTTCAGACTGATGTTCCAGTGCATGTGCGGCCCGGTCGCCCGGCCGGTGGCGCCGACCTTGCCCACCACCGTGCCGCGGGCCAGTTGCTGGCCGACCTTCACGTCGATCTTCGACATGTGGCAGAACATGCTGATGAAGCCTTGGCCGTGATCGACGAATACCGTGTTGCCATTGAAGAAGTAATTGCCGGTGAGGATCACTTTGCCGGCGGCCGGGGTCTTGATCGGCGTGCCGGCGGGCACGGCGAAGTCCAGGCCGGCGTGGGGGTTGCGTTCTTCGCCGTTGAAGAACCGACGCACGCCGAACTTGCTCGACAGCGGGCCGTTGACCGGTTTGTCCAGCAGCAGGTTGCTGGGGATGTTCGGGCTGAAGCTGCGGTAGGCCTTCAGTTGCACGGCCAGTTCGGCGTCGATGCGCTTGAGGTCTGCCGGGTTTGGGTTGACCTGGCGTTTATTCTTCAGGGTGATGTGTTGTTCCGGGTACTTTTTATAGCCGACCACGAACGGCTGGGTGCTGCCGCCACTGCTGATCTGCTGGGTGCCGGGTTGAACTGTCAGCGGGATGCCGACAATCGCCAGCCAGTTGTCCTGCTCCTTGACCACCAGCACCGGTTTGCCCTGGTAACTGGCTTTCGGCGCCTTGGCCGCGCTGCCCAGGTCCACCACGGCCACGCCGCCGGGCACCGGTTTGTTCAACAGGCGGCTGATGTAGCTGTCGGCGTGGGCGTTGAAGGTCAGGCACAGCAGGAGCAATGGGGCGAGATATCGCGGCATGAATCAATCCAGTAAAGAAAGGGTGACCGGCGTCAGGTGATTGTCTTCGACCCGCACCAGCAGTTCGCCTTCGCCAAGCTTGGCGGTCAGGCGTTGGCCGGTCTGGGTTTGCCCGGCGCTGCGGATCGCCTGGCCGCGTTCGTCGAGCAAAATGCTGTAGCCCCGGCCAAGGGTCGCCAGGGGGCTGACGATGTGCAACGTCTGCATTTGGTTGTGCAATTGTACCCGGCGCGTCTTCAGGCCTTCGCGCATGGCCCGGGGTAGGCGTTCAGCGAGGCTGTCCAGGCGCTGGCGCAGCAATGCCAGTTGCCGGCCCGGGTGTTGCCCGGCCAGGCGGGTTTCCAGGCGGATCAGCCGTTCGCGGCGGGTATTGAGGCTGCGCTCGAAGGCCCGGCGCATGCGCATGTCCAGGTCGTCGAGGCGTTGGGCTTGCTGGCGCAGGCGTTCACCGGGATGACGCAGGCGGCGGGTGAGGCCTTCGAGGCGCAGTTGATCGCGCATCAGACGGTCGCGCATGCGCATCACTAGCCGGCGATGCAGGCTTTCGACCCGACGTACCAGATCGCCCGCATCCGGGGCCAGTAGCTCGGCGGCGGCGGACGGGGTAGGGGCGCGCACGTCGGCGACGAAATCGCTGATGGACACGTCGGTCTCATGGCCGACGGCGCTGACGATTGGCGTGACGCAGGCATCCACCGCGCGGGCCACGGCCTCTTCGTTGAAGCACCACAAGTCCTCCAGCGAACCGCCGCCGCGGGCCAGGATGAGCGCATCGAAACCCCGGGCATCGGCCAGTTTCAGGGCGCGGACGATTTGCGCGGTGGCTTCGCGGCCCTGCACGGCAGTAGGAATCAGGGTCAGGGCGATCTGCGGTGCCCGGCGGCGGAAGACGCTGATGATGTCGCGGATCACTGCGCCGGTGGGCGAGCTGATGATGCCGATGCGTTGCGGATGGGCCGGTAGCGGCACCTTGCGCTCGGCGCTGAACAGGCCTTCGGCGCTGAGCTTTTCCTTCAGGGCATCGAAGGCCAGGCGCAGGGCGCCATCGCCGGCCGGCTCCACGGTGTCGAGGATCAGTTGGTAGTCGCCACGGCCCTCGAACAGCGAGACCTTGCCGCGCACCTTCACCGCCAGCCCGTCTTTCAAGGCCTGGCGTACCCGTGCGGCGTTCTGCCGGAACAGCGCGCAACGCACCTGGGCGCCGCTGTCCTTGAGGGTGAAATACACGTGGCCGGAAGCCGGACGGGCGAGGTTGGAGATCTCGCCCTCGACCCAGATGTTGCTGAATACGTCTTCGAGCAACACCCGAGCACGGCCGTTGAGCTGGCTGACAGTCAGGACCTCGCGGTCCAGGCCCAGTCGGGCAAAGGGATCTTTAATCATGGGCGGCATGATAAGGGCATTCGCCGGTGAATCTCCATGTGTGCAGACAATTAGACCGAGTCGTCTGCATCGCGAGCAGGCTCGCTCCCACACTGGATCTTCGCTGCGACACAGATCCCCTGTGGGAGCGAGCCTGCTCGCGATTGCAATGGGTCAGTCACCACAAATGCTGGATGTGTCGCCCTGGATCTGGCTAAAGTCGCCCCCTTCGTCACCAAGGAAGTCGGCAATGGATTTTCTGTCATGGTTAGGCCAATGGGCATTCGCGCCAACGCAATGGCTGGTGATCGGCCTGGCCATCGCTCTGGCCTACATCGTGTTCGGCATCGCCGGGTTTGGCACGGCGCTGGTGGCCGGGCCGATTCTGCTGCTGTTCATGCCGTTGTCGAAAATCGTGCCGCTTTTAGTGCTGCTGGATTTTGTCGCCGCCTTTGGCAATCTGCTGCCGTCGCGTCGGGACGTCTCCCGGCCGGAGTTGCTGCGGTTGCTGCCTTGCATGGCAGTAGGCTGCACCCTGGGGGTGATTTTCCTGCTCAGCCTCAAGTCCGACCTGTTGCTGTTGTTGATGGGGCTATTCATCAGCGCCTATGCGCTCTACAGCCTGTTGATAAAAAGGCGGCCGGCGCAGTTGTCGGCGCTATGGGCGTTCCCGATGGGCACGGTGGGCGGGATGTTCGGCGCATTGTTTGGCAGCGGCGGCTTTTTATATGCCATCTACCTGAACAGCCGCTTGCCCAAGGAACCGGCCCGTGCCACCCAAAGTGCGCTGATCAGTTGCAGTACCGTGGTGCGTCTGAGTCTGTTCGCCGTCGCGGGTGTGTATGCCGAGCTACCCTTGCTGGTACTGGCGCTGTGTTTGTTGCCGGCCATGGCGCTGGGGCTGTGGGTAGGGCGTCGCTTGACCATGAAGATGTCGCGAGAGGCGTTCGTGCGGTTGGTCACCTGGCTGGTGCTTGCCAGCGGCCTCGCATTGATCGGGCGCTACCTGAGTGCTTGACCTGGCCCCACCAGGGATTAAGCTGCCGGCCTTTGATCAGACCCTGCCAGGGGAATAGCCAGGCCTCGCCATGAACTCGCAAAGCATCATCGTCCCGAAAATTTCCACCTTGCCAGTCCACGAGCCTCGGGCCCGGGCGATTGTGCGCTGGCTGGTGCGCAAGAATATCGTCGAAGAACAACTGACCACCTGCGGGCGCACCGGCAATCGCATGGCCCACGCCATCGCCCCTGGTGCCCGCGACGTGGTCATGCACCCCGAAGCCTTGCCGTTTGGCGAAGCGATCAATGGCCTGGAAATCATCACCAAGCGCTGCATCTACACCCCGGCCAAAGGCTTTCTGGAGGAAGCGGGTTGTGCCGAGTGCCGCAAGGAAATCGGCGAGGCGTTGTTCGAAAGCCTGGAAGACTGGATGCCGGCCCGCACCGACAACTTCACCTGCCCTGAATGTGGCCACGAAGACGACATCAATGGCTTTCTGTTCCTGCAGCCCTGCGGCTTCTCGAATTTGGGTTTCATTTTCAATAATTGGCTGGAGGCGGGGTTCAAGCAGGCGTTTCTGGATGAGTTCGCCGATTGGCTGGACCAGCCGGTGAGTTGGGTGAAGGTGGAACTATAGAGGCGACGCGGTAACCGGTGTGGGAGCGAGCTTGCTCGCGAAAGCGGTGGGTCAGCTACATATAAGTGAATGACACCCCCGCCATCGCGAGCAAGCTCGCTCCCACAGGGAAATGTGTTGGCAGTCAGGCATTGATTTAGCCCATCGATCACCCCGGCAATAATAGACAGAGTTTTACATTGAGCCAGACAGGGTCCATGAGTATAATGGCGCGCTTCCATTTTCCCGCTCGGGAGCCCCCGCGATGCTGCGTATCAGCCAAGAAGCTCTGACCTTCGACGACATTCTCCTAGTGCCCGGTTATTCCGAAGTACTGCCTAACGAAGTCAGTCTCAAAACCCGTCTCACCCGTGGCATCGAACTGAATATACCGTTGGTTTCCGCCGCCATGGACACCGTGACTGAAGCCCGTCTGGCCATTGCCATGGCCCAGGAAGGCGGTATCGGTATCATCCACAAGAACATGACCATCGAACAGCAGGCCGCCGAAGTGCGCAAGGTCAAGCGGTTCGAGGCTGGCGTGGTCAAGGACCCGATCACCATCGAGGCTGACGCCACGGTTCGCGATCTGTTCGAACTGACCCGCATGCACAACATCTCCGGCGTTCCGGTGCTGCACGATGGCGACCTGGTCGGCATCGTCACCTCCCGCGACGTGCGCTTCGAGAACCGCCTGGATGCCACCGTCCGTCAAGTGATGACGCCTAAAGAGCGCCTGGTCACGGTCAAGGAAGGCACCAGCAAGGACGAAGTCCGCGAATTGCTGCACAAGCACCGCATCGAGCGCGTGCTGATCGTCGACGACAAATTCGCCCTCAAGGGCATGATGACCGTCAACGACATCGAAAAAGCCAAGGCTTACCCGCTGGCCAGCAAGGACGACCAGGGGCGTCTGCGTGTAGGCGCAGCGGTCGGCACCGGCAAGGACACCGGTGATCGTGTCGCGGCCCTGGTGACGGCTGGCGTCGATGTGGTGGTGGTCGACACCGCTCACGGCCATTCCAAAGGCGTGATCGACCGCGTTCGTTGGGTCAAGCAGAACTTCCCGGAAGTGCAGGTGATCGGCGGCAACATCGCCACCGGCGCTGCCGCCAAGGCCCTGGCCGAAGCTGGTGCCGACGCAGTCAAGGTCGGTATCGGCCCTGGCTCGATCTGCACCACCCGTATCGTTGCCGGTGTCGGCGTGCCGCAGATCAGCGCCATCGCCAACGTCGCCGCTGCCCTTGAAGGCACTGGCGTACCGTTGATCGCCGACGGCGGCATCCGGTTCTCCGGTGACCTGTCCAAGGCCATCGTCGCCGGTGCCTCCTGTGTGATGATGGGTTCGATGTTCGCCGGTACCGAAGAAGCACCGGGCGAGATCGAACTGTTCCAGGGCCGTAGCTACAAGGCCTACCGCGGCATGGGTTCGCTGGGCGCCATGTCCCAGGCCCAGGGCTCTTCCGACCGTTACTTCCAGGACTCCTCCGCGGGTGCCGAGAAGCTGGTGCCGGAAGGTATCGAAGGGCGCGTGCCGTACAAAGGCACCCTGAGCGCCATCATCCATCAACTGATGGGTGGCCTGCGTTCTTCCATGGGCTACACCGGCAGCGCCAACATCGAAGAGATGCGCACCAAGCCGGAATTCGTGCGTATCACCGGTGCCGGCATGGCCGAGTCCCATGTCCACGACGTACAGATCACCAAGGAAGCGCCGAACTACCGAGTAGGTTAAGGCCTCCAGTAAAACGTTAATCACCGGGGCTGTTCATTCAGCCCCGAGTTGTTTCTGATTCACTACATGAGAATGAGTCATGGCCCTCGACATTCACGCTCACCGCATCCTGATCCTCGACTTCGGTTCCCAGTACACCCAACTGATCGCCCGCCGCGTGCGTGAAATCGGC
This sequence comes from Pseudomonas sp. Tri1, assembly GCF_017968885.1. Lineage (NCBI taxonomy): Bacteria > Pseudomonadati > Pseudomonadota > Gammaproteobacteria > Pseudomonadales > Pseudomonadaceae > Pseudomonas > Pseudomonas sp. Tri1. The sequence continues at coordinate 1,191,295 of NZ_CP072913.1, forward strand.
GTGTACTGCGAATTGCATCCGTTCGACATGGATGATGAAGCGATTCGCGAATTCGCGCCTAAAGGCGTCATCCTCGCCGGCGGCCCCGAGTCCGTGCACGAAGCCAACAGCCCGCGCTGCCCGCAAGCGGTGTTCGACCTGGGCGTGCCGGTCTTCGGTATCTGCTACGGCATGCAGACCATGGCTGAACAACTGGGCGGCAAGGTAGAAGGCTCCGACCTGCGTGAGTTCGGTTACGCCCGCGTTGACGTGGTCGGCAAGAGCCGCCTGCTGGACGGCATCGAGGACCATATCGACGCCGACGGCCTGTTCGGCCTCGACGTGTGGATGAGCCACGGTGACAAGGTCACCAAGATGCCGGAAGACTTCCACATCCTGGCCAGCACCCCGAGCTGCCCGATTGCCGGCATGTTCAACGATGACCGCCGTTACTACGGTGTGCAGTTCCACCCGGAAGTGACCCACACCAAGCAAGGTGGCCGTATCCTGTCGCGCTTCATCCTCGACATCTGCGAGTGCGAAGCCCTGTGGACCCCGTCGAAAATCGCGGAAGACGCCATCGCCCAGGTCCGTGCTCAAGTCGGCACCGACAACGTGCTGCTGGGCCTGTCCGGCGGTGTGGACTCCTCGGTGGTTGCCGCATTGCTGCACAAGGCCATTGGCGACCAACTGACCTGCGTCTTCGTCGACAACGGTCTGCTGCGCCTGCACGAAGGCGAGCAAGTGATGGCCATGTTCGCCGAGAACATGGGCGTCAAGGTGATCCGCGCCAACGCCGAAGAGCAGTTCCTGAACAACCTGGCCGGCGAGTCCGACCCGGAGAAGAAGCGCAAGATCATCGGCCGCACCTTCATCGACGTGTTCGATGCCGAATCCTGCAAGCTGGACAACATCAAGTACCTGGCCCAGGGCACCATCTACCCCGACGTGATCGAGTCCGCCGGCGCCAAGAGCGGCAAGGCCCACGTGATCAAGTCCCACCACAACGTTGGTGGCCTGCCGGAAGAGATGAACCTCAAGCTGGTCGAACCGCTGCGCGAACTGTTCAAGGACGAGGTGCGTCGCCTCGGCCTGGAGCTGGGCCTGCCTTACGACATGGTCTACCGCCACCCATTCCCAGGCCCAGGCCTGGGCGTGCGGATCCTCGGTGAAGTGAAGAAGGAATACGCCGACCTGCTGCGTCGTGCCGACCACATCTTCATCGAAGAACTGCGCAAGGCCGACTGGTACCACAAGGTCAGCCAGGCCTTCGTGGTGTTCCAACCAGTGAAATCCGTTGGTGTGGTTGGCGATGGCCGTCGTTACGCCTGGGTCGTGGCCCTGCGTGCCGTGGAAACCATCGACTTCATGACTGCGCGCTGGGCGCACCTGCCGTACGAGCTGCTGGAGACCGTTTCCGGGCGGATCATCAATGAGATTGAAGGCATCTCTCGCGTGACGTATGACGTGTCGAGCAAGCCGCCGGCGACGATTGAGTGGGAATGAGTCAGGCGTAAATACCGGTACCGCTGAAGGTACCTGTATTGGTTTCGGCACCTGCCTTGATCAAAAGCCCTGTGGATAACTTCCACAGGGCTTTTTTCATTTCTGCAGGCCCATTCCAAGTTTCATCAAGCCTCCAACTGCAATGACATGCCGTGACAGCGTTGGAGGGCTGATGGCGATGCTGGGGAATAGAACAATGGAATTTACCTTTACCTTGAAATATCAGCTTGCTGACGATGGCTGGGCCATGGATGCAGGTCAACGTTGCGAAAGAAGGCCGACGTTTACCTGGAGTGGCTTTCAAAGAGTTGGGAGCTTTAGTTGGGTGAGCGTCTTGGGACCTGATCGCCCGTACGGTCGAGGCCGCCCGCGCCCATGGCAAATGCGCCGGGCAAGCGCGTGACATCCTGCGTATTCACTCCTTCCGGCCGCCCTGGCCAAGGTGTCTGTGCTCAGCAGCTGCGTAAAGTCGTGTTTGAAATTGTGCTTAAATGCCGGCTTCCCCATCGTTGCTCTTGGCTTGTCCACGTTTGTCCGTCGCTCTCTGCAAGTGAATGCGCAATGCTGTCGGCCGCTCGCTAGAAGACTGCAAACTCCCATTCCAAGAACACCGTGCCGACATACTCAGAAACGGTGTCACTGCCATTATGTTCAAACGCATCCTGTCCGCGCTGAGCGGCAAGAAATCCCGTACGTCGACACCTGTTTCTTCTGTGCACGCTGACGCGTCGCCCCCGTCGGACGAGAGTGAGCTGATCACGGTCTACGACAGCTACGGTCGTGAGATGAAGATCACCCGCAACGAGTGGCGCGACAACGTCTTGCTGCCCAATCTGCAACAGAAGTGGAGCGATGCCGATGAGCTCTACAGCCTGATTATCTCGGGATTGAACGACGGTTTCGTGGCCGATTTGATTCCGGCCGCTGCGCAACTTGTCGCAATCGACAGCAATCCCGAGCGCAGCCACGTGATCCAGGGCATCGTGCTGCTGGAGAACGGCCAGCTCGATGCCGCCGAAACCACGCTGCGTGCGGGGATGGCGAAAGTCGGGGCAACGGGCACCCTGCTGACCAACCTGGCCAAAGTATTCACCGAACGAGGTGAGCAGGCGCTTGCCGATGAGACGCTTTGGCGCGCGGTACAAACCGAACCGAATCTAGAGAATGGCATGCTCTGGTGGGCGGCCATTCAGCGGGAGCGAGCAGGTGAGGAGGGCTATCTGCAAGCACTGCGTACTGTGGCTGCGTTACCGGGCAGCTGGCGGGCGCAGTTGTGGCGGGCGCGGCATTATCTGGAGCACAACGACGTCGAACCGGCGCGAGCCCTCTATGCCGAGGTTCTGGCCGGGGGGCGGTTCGATGGCGGCGCGCTGATGATGATATCGGGCGACTTGGGCAATAACGGCCAGATTCCACTGATCATTGAACTGATCGGGCCTGTCTACGACGAGCACAAGCACGACGCGATGGCGGGTATCAACCTGTTGCGCGCCTATCAGGAACTCGGCAACGCGGATGAAGGCCAGGCGCTGCTCGCCCGCCTGTATGCGCTCGGCTTCATGCCGATCAAAAGCCAGCTCGATCAGTTTGCGCAAGTCTTCGAGCAAATGCGCAAGCAAGATGTACAGGGCGTACCGATCGATCCAGAAAGCCTGAAGTTCACGACGTTGGCGTTAAACCAGCCGATCTGGCACTACGGTCTGCGCAACGCCGATTGGTTCTTCGCGCAGAAACCGGAAGGCGCATCGCAGGTCGGTTTCTTCGCGTTTTCCAAAAGCACAGACGGGGCAGAACACGCCGAATCGCAACGCGAGGATGAACTGGGGCGCCTCTCGCGCGCCATTCCTCTTTACCTGGCCGAAGCCGTGCACTACTGGAGCGACCATGTAGGCACTTGCTATATCCAAATCGTGGAAGGTGGCGGACCAGTGTTGTCTGGGGCCGAAGCCGACGGCCAGGCGCTCTTCGATATCGTGCCGCCGATGATGAAGTACTTCGTCACCGGCGAAATCGGCTGTTCGGGGGAGGATGACCAAGTCCAGTGGCAGATTGCCCTGAGTCTCTGGGACTGCGCGACCCGCACGAAATCGGCCACCGAAAGCGGCAGCGCGGTGAAGGCAGACCTCGGCGCGCTGGTACTCGATCTTGAGACGCGCTTGCTGGCCGGCGTTGGACTGGGGCGCGAGGCGCCGCTGGATTCGTTCTACCTGCGTCCCACGGCCGAAGTCCTGCCGGTGTACCTGACTGAGCTGGGTCAATCCTTCATGTTGACGCTGCTGGCGAACGGGCATGTGCCCAAATCCTCGATGTGGGGGGAGCGTGCCATGCTCGACTGGCCGCTTAACATGGCGCTCCATTGGCCCACGCTCGAAGTGGCAAAGTTGATGTACATCTGCGGATTGGGCAAAGCCCTCGACTACCAATCGGACGTACTCGCCGAATACAAAGAGCGCAGCCTGCAAATGCTGCGCGAGTTGGAGCAGGCGCGCAGCCCGGCATTGCGCTTGGCGCCGCTGGTATGGAAGGTGTTCGGTATGCAAGCAGAGTTACACGCCTATATTCGGGAATTACCCGCTGATACAAGTCCCGAGCATAAGGCCTGGCTGGATCGAGTCAGCGAGTCATAGAACGCTCTGCACTGGGTGGATTTCACGGTCACCGTCAAGGCGACTGGCGGTACCGGTTGACGGGGGGCAAGCCCGAGGGGCGTCCTATACTCACGGGCATCCAGTTACGGCAACAGACCCGCCGCAATAAGGAGCCTGCCATGAATGACACCCAACGACTCGCCGCCTTGCGCATGGTTTTGATCGTTGTCGGCCTGATCGCCGTATTCGCGATCTGGCCGCTGATGAACCTGTGGCCGTCTGGCTGGGCGTGGCACAGCGGCCATTCCCACTATCCGCTGATGATTGTCGGAATCTACGCGACCCTCGGCGTGTTCCTGCTGATGGCGTCGCGCGATCCGATGAAACACCTGAGCCTGATCTGGTTCACGGTATGGTCGAGTATCGTGCATGGCGCGATCATGGCCGTGCAGTCCTTCGACGTCGAGATGGATGGGACCCGCCATATGGGGCACTTACTCGGCGACGTGCCGGCGCTGTTCATCGTCGCGGCGGTGCTGGCGTTTTTTACGCCACGCGCTGACAAGGCACGCTAGCCTCATCGAGCGGGGTGATGGTGTTCCATTCCGGATCCGACCCGCCTAGTGCAAGGTGGCGACGGATCGACGGAACAGCATCAGGCTCATCGTGAGAAAGGTCACCCCCATCACCATGACCGTCAGGAACTCTTTCCAGACGATATCCAGATTCGCCCCTCGAAAAACGATCGCCTGGGTGAAACCTACATAGTGCCGCGAAGGGAAAAACCACGTCACGTACTGGACCCACTGCGGCTGGCTCTCGATCGGCGACATCCCCCCCGACAGCATCATCATCGGCATCACCGTCATGATCATCAAAAGGGCGAACTGCGCCATGGTGCGGGCCAGCGTGCCCAGGAAGATGCCGATCGCCGCCGTGGCGAAGACGTAGATGACCGTTCCAAGCACCAGCAGGCTGCGTGAGCCAGCTATCGGCACATCGAGCAGATCCTCGATCACGAATAAAAGCGAGCAAATGAAGGCGATGACGATCACCAATCCGTTCGCCCAGACCTTGGCGAGCGCAATTTCGAAGGCCGTGAGCGGCATCACCAGCAAGTGTTCGATCGTGCCGTGCTCGCGCTCGCGCAAGAGTGCAGCGCCGGTCAGGATAATGATCAGCATCGACAGTTGATCGGCAAGGCTGACGACCGCGCGGAACCAGGATTGCGTGCCGTTTGGATTGAAGGCGCGGCGGATGACCAGATCGGAGGAGAGCCCCCCGGTATGTTTGATTTCCTGCCGATAGCGGTTGACCTCGTTGGTCACCATGCTCTGAATGTAGCCGGCACCCAGGGATGCCTGCTGGACCGCGGTGGCGTCCACGTTAACTTGAACTTCGACATCGCGTCCCTTGCGTACGTCCGCTTCAAAACGTGGAGCAATGACCACGACAAAAGTGTAGAGACCTTTGTCCATTGCGCGGTCGATATCGGCGGTGCCTATCGTCTTGGGCGCCTGGAAATAAGGCGGATAGAACAGCCCGGCGATCGATCGCGAGAGGCTGGAATGGTCTTCGTCAACGACCGCGACGGCGGCGTTGTTGACGGTCTCGCCGCCACCGGTCGACTGCATATAGATGCTGAAGCCGAAGGACCAGATGATGAACAGGATCATCATCATGTCCTTCGAGAGAATGCGCAGCTCCTTGGTGCCGAGCCAGAATAGGTTGGAGAGGCTACGCACGTTAGTTCTCCTGTTTGCGCAAGAACAGCGCGGATAGCAACAGGAAGACCGGACAAAACAGGGTCAGTGTCAGCAGGTCGGTTGTCATGTCGCTGAAACCAAGCCCCTTGGTGAATGCGCCGACGCTCATATGCATGTAGTAGCTGGTGGGCCACAGCGACCCCATCAGGCGTGCACCGCCTTCCAGCGTCGAGACAGGCTGCATCATCCCGGAGAACTGCATGGTCGGCAGCAACGACAGTATTGCGCCGGCGAATACTGCGGCGACCTGGCTCGAGGTGAAGGTCGAGATGAACAGCCCGTAGCCGGTGGCCGCCGCTACATAGAGAAACGCGCCCAGGGCCAGGGTGAGCGCGTCACCCTTGATCGGAACTTTGAAGAGCAATAACACGGTCGCCGTCATGATGAAAAAGTTGATCATGCCGACGCCGATGTAGGGCAACTGCTTGCCGATGAGAAATTCCAGTCGCGTCGTAGGCGTGGCGTAAAAGTTCGTAATCGTGCCGATCTCCTTTTCGCGGGCGACGCTGACAGCCATCAGGATGGCGAGAAACATCATGAGCAGCATAGCCGGCACTGCCGGCCCGATTGAATAGATGCTCTCGGCGGTCGGGTTGTAACGGTAGCGGACCTCGATGCTGGTGGTCGGGCTTGCGCTCTGTGGGGCGTTGGACTCTCGGTCTCGCTGTTGGGTGAACAGGTTGTGTGCCTGCTCGACATAACCCTCGATGGTGCCGGCGCGGGAGGTGTTGGCGCCATCGATCCAGGCTGCGACCTGCCAGTCCGAGCCGCGTTTTACCAGGCGCCCGAAGTCCGGTGCGATCTCGATGGCCAGGGTTATGTCGTTTGATTTCAGGCGCTGTTGCATCTCATCGGCGCTGTGGATGGGCGTCTTTTCGGTGAAGTACGGCGAGCTTGAGAAGTTCGCCAGATAGGCCCGGCTTTGCGGCGTGTTGTCGTGGTCAAACGCCGCGTAGGTGAGGTTGGTCACGTCGCTGGAGACGCCGAAGCCGAAGATCAACAGCATGATGAAGGAGCCCAGGAACGCGAAGACGAGCCGCACCGGGTCGCGCATCAGCGACAGTGTCTCGCATTTGGCATAGGCGAGGAGGCGTCGCAGTGGCATGAAGTTCGAGCGTCTGGGGGACGAAGTCGCGACGGTCTTGAGGATCTGCCCTTGGGCCGGCGCTGTTTCGGGCGCGTGGGAGGCGCTCTCGGCGTCCTCGATATAGGCGATGAACGCCTCCTCCAGATCGGCGCCGCTTTTTTGGGCGATGACGTTCTGCGGCGTGTCGCAGACCAGGACCCGCCCCGCGTGCATCAATGAGATGCGGTCGCAACGCGTCGCCTCGCTCATGAAATGCGTGGAGACGAAGATGGTGACATTGCGGTTTCGCGACAGATCGCCCAGCAGCCTCCAGAACTCGTCACGTGCCTGCGGGTCGACACCCGAAGTGGGTTCATCGAGGATCAGCAACTCGGGATCGTGCACGATCGCCACGGCCAGGGAAAGACGTTGCCGCATCCCCAGCGGCAGCGAATGGGCTCCAGCGTCGGCATAGTCGACAAGACCGACGTCGATCAGGAGTTTGGCGATACGCTCCTTGGCGCGCTCGGCCGGCAGATGAAAAAGGCGGGCATGAAGAAGGAGGTTCTGCTGTACGGTGAGTTCGCCATAGAGTGAGAACGCTTGCGACATGAAGCCGACGCGCTGGCGGATCGACAGGTCGTTGGCGTCGACCGGCTTTCCACAGACCTGGGCCTGCCCTTCGCTCGGCGCCAGCAATCCGGTCAGCATTTTCATGGTCGTGGTCTTGCCGCAGCCGTTCGAACCGAGGAACCCGAAGATTTCTCCGCGCTCGATGGAGAAGCTGACGTGATCGACAGCCGTGAAACTGCCAAAACGGCAAGTCAGGTTGGTCGCGACAATGACCGGGGGCTCGGTGCTCGGTTTGCGCGGCGAAATGACGAGGCGCCCAGAGGTGGACTTTCGCCCCGGTTGCAGGGCGATAAAGACGGACTCGAGGTCTTGTTCACCGGTCTTCTCACGCAACTCATCGGCCGTGCCGCAGGCGAGCACTTTTGCGTGGTCCATCGCGATGAGCCAATCGCAGTAGCTCGCTTCATCCATATAGGCGGTGGAGACGATGACACTCATTGTCGGCCGCTCGCGCCGCAGGTCTGCGATGAGATTCCAGAACTGCCGGCGCGACAGCGGGTCGACCCCGGTCGTCGGCTCGTCGAGAATAAGAAGATCGGGATCGTGAATAAGCGCGCAGCACAGGCCGAGCTTCTGCTTCATGCCGCCCGACAGTTTTGCCGCCGGTCGATCAAGAAAGGGCAGCAGGCCGGTCGCGGTCGCCAAGCGCCGAGTACGCGCCTCACATTCCGCCGCGCCCAGACCGAAAAGCGCACCAAAGAAGGCCAGGTTCTCGCGGACGCTGATTTCCTGATAGAGATTCCTGCCCAGACCTTGCGGCATATAGGCAATACGCGTGCAGACGGAACGCCGATGTCGTGCATTTCCCATGCTGCCGTCGAGCACGGTGACCGTTCCGGCCTGCAGCTTTCGCGCCCCGGCGATCAGCCCCAGAAGTGTGGATTTACCGGCGCCATCAGGGCCGATGCCCCCCGCCATCCGACCGCCTGGCACTTGAAGCGACACATTATCGAGCGCGCGAACCTTGCCGTAGCTATGGGTTACGTCGCGGATATCGGCGATCAAGGGTATGCGGGCTGGCATCGTCAAGGCCCCGCATCGACCGGATCATCCTGAATGCGCTTTTGCAGGTAGGCCGGCCAATCGGGTGGGTTCGGATCGAGGCGTACATAGCCGACGCCACGAGCCCCCGTTTTCACCTGTTCGATGTGACGCTCGATGAGGCTTGTCGGTATGCGCAATTTGACCCGGAACATCAGCTTGTCGCGTTCACTGCGGGTTTCGACTTGTTTGGGCGTGAACTGAGCCTCTGGCGATACGAAGCTCACTTTGGCCGGGACGGCGAAATCGGCACCGTCGAACTGAATTCGCCCTTGCGACCCGATTGGCACGCGCATGGCCTGCTCGGAGGGAAGATATATTTCCATGTAGATCTGCGACAGATCGATCAGCGTCAGGACCTTGCCTCCCGCTGAAAGGACTTCTCCGGGGTTGGCCAGGCGATAAAGAACGCGGCCCCGCACCGGTGCGCGCAGGAGGGTATCGGCGATCTGGGCGTCGACCTGATCGACCAGCGCTTGCGCGGCAGCGACCGACCGTTCGCGGGCTGTCACGGCCCTCTGCGCGGCATCAAGGACTGCGCGCGCGGAGTCGTTTTCACTTTGTGCCTGATCGCGGTCGTCCTGACTGATCGCGCCGGTTTCGACGAGCTTGAGCGCCCGGCCAAGCTTGGCTTTCTTGAGCGCCAGTTCTGCCTGCCGTTGAGTGACAGTCGCCTTCGCCTCGAGCATCGAGGCCTGCTCTGATGCCACATCGGCAGCGTATTTGGCGCGTTGGGCCTGCAGTTCCGTGGTATCGATGCGCGCCAGCACTTGTCCCGCCATGACCAGGTCACCTTCCCGGACGAGCACCTCCTGAATGCGCCCGACCGACTTCGCGGCAATGTCGACTTGGTCGGATTCGATGCGCCCATTCCCTGATACCAGCCCCTCTGGCAGCTTGCCCTGCTGGCCCTTCCACCAATACCAAGCGCCGCCAGCACCGCCTGCCAGGACTATGACAAGAACGAGAAGGACCTTTGCGGCAACACGCCGCCAAGAAGGTTTTGCATCGTTACTCGGGGTGGTCGTCACGATCAGATCCTTGGGCGCGGAGTGAGCACGTCAAGCGTTTATTGGGCTGTGAACATGTACCTGTCGAACGGCGAGAAGGAAATCGGACCGCGCGCTTCCATCAAAGGCGTCCTGTGAATAACCAAGTCAGCCTGTTCCTTTGGATGTTGCCCATTAACTGAGGGGCATGGCGTTGATCTTTATCAATCAATTGAGCGCCTACTTGTCGTTGCCGATGGATGCGGAGGGAGATAGCCCTGTGGATATGTTCCCTAAGGTTTTTTTCATTTTTGCAGCCCTTACTGTTTCTCATCTGCGGGTGTATCGTATTCGCCTTTTGCGGGCCCACCGGTCCGTCGCGGATTCAAGAGGTGCTTGCGTTCATGTCCTTTACCCGTCGCCAAATACTCGGTGGCCTGACCGGTCTTGTTGTCGTTGGCGTGGGTGCGGGAGGCGCGTCGCGCTACTGGTTGGGCAAGCGTGCCGATGCCGAGGCCGGTCACGACTATGAATTGATCGCGGCACCCCTGGACGTCGAACTGGTGGCCGGGCACAAGACCCAGGCCTGGGCCTTCGGTCCGTCGGCACCGGGTACCGAATTGCGGGTGCGCCAGGGCGAATGGTTGCGGGTGCGCTTCATCAATCACCTGCCGGTCGCCACCACCATTCACTGGCACGGGATCCGTTTGCCGCTGGAGATGGACGGCGTGCCGTATGTCTCGCAACTGCCGGTGCTGCCGGGTGAGTACTTCGATTACAAATTCCGCGTGCCGGACGCCGGCAGCTATTGGTATCACCCCCACGTCAACAGCAGCGAAGAGCTCGGGCGTGGGTTGGTGGGGCCGCTGATCATCGAGGAGCGTGAGCCCACCGGCTTCAAATACGAGCAGACTCTGAGCCTCAAGAGTTGGCACGTGGATGAGCAGGGCCAGTTCGTGGCCTTCAGCATTCCTCGTGAAGCGGCCCGTGGCGGGACGGCCGGGCGCTTGGCGACCATCAACGGCGTACCAGAAGCGGTGATTGACCTGCCGGCCGGGCAGATCACCCGGGTGCGTTTGCTCAATCTGGACAACACCCTGACCTACCGGATCAATATTCCGGGCGTCGAAGCGCAGATCTATGCGCTGGACGGCAACCCCATCGAACCGCGCCCGTTGGGCAAGGAATACTGGCTTGGCCCGGGCATGCGCATTTGCCTGGCGATCAAGGCGCCGCCAGCCGGGGAAGAGCTGTCGTTGCGCAATGGCCCGGTGCGCCTGGGAACGCTGCGTTCGGTGACCAACACCGATGCGCCGGGCCAGTGGCCGCCGGCGCTGCCCGCCAACCCGGTGTCCGAGCCGGACCTGGCCAATGCCGAGAAACTCAACTTCAATTTCGAATGGGTCGGTTCAGTATCGGTCAATGTCGACAACGGCAAGCCGCCGAGCCTGTGGCAGATCAACGGCAAGGCCTGGGACATTACCGACAAGACCTGCGCCGACCGGCCGATCGCCACGCTGAAAAAAGGCCAGAGCTACATTTTCGAATTGAAGAACATGACTCAGTACCAGCATCCGATCCACCTGCATGGCATGAGCTTCAAGGTGATTGCGTCCAACCGGCACAAGGTCATCCCGTATTTCACCGACACCTACCTGCTGGGCAAGAACGAGCGGGCGCAGGTGGCGCTGGTAGCGGATAACCCAGGGGTGTGGATGTTCCATTGCCATGTGATCGACCACATGGAAACCGGCCTGATGGCCGCCATCGAGGTGGCGTGATGCGCCAGATTCGTCCCGCCAGAATCATCGACCGCAGCCGTGACCAGGACTTCATGCGCGAAGCCCTGGCCCTCGCCGCCCAGGGCGCGGCCCTGGGCGAAGTACCGGTGGGCGCGGTGCTGGTGCAGGACGGCGAGATCATTGGGCGCGGCTTCAACTGCCCGATCAGCGGCCACGACCCCAGCGCCCATGCGGAAATGGTCGCCATTCGCGCCGCTGCCCAGGCCGTGAGCAACTATCGCCTGCCCGGCAGTACCCTCTACGTGACGCTGGAGCCGTGCAGCATGTGCGCCGGCCTCATCGTCCACTCACGCATCGCCCGGGTCGTCTACGGGGCTTTGGAACCCAAGGCCGGTATCGTCCAGAGCCAGGGGCAGTTTTTCAGCCAGGGTTTCCTGAACCATCGGGTGATGTTCGAGGGCGGGGTGTTGGCTGACGAGTGCAGTGCGGTGTTGAGTGAGTTCTTCAAGGCCCGCAGAGCCAAGCCTACAGACTGAACCTGTTGTGGGAACGAGCTTGCTCGCGATGACGGCCTGACATCCAAGAAAGATGTTGCCTGACAGACCGCTATCGCGAGCAAGCTCGCTCCCACAATGATTTTCAGTGCCTGGAAGGCTGGGGCTATTTCCGCGCCACTATCACCGCCCGCATCGGCGCCGGCAGCCCTTCGATGGTTTTGCTATGGTCGGCGGGGTCGAGGAAGTCACTCAGCGACTGATACTTCATCCACTCGGTGCTGCGCTGCTCCTGCACGGTGGTCAGGCTTACGTCCACACAACGCACGTCGCTGAATCCGGCGCGGCGCAGCCAGCGTTCCAGGGCCGGTACCGAGGGCAGGAACCACACGTTGCGCATCTGCGCGTAGCGGTCCTCGGGAACCAGCACCTGATGTTCATCGCCCTCGATCACCAGGGTTTCCAGCACCAGTTCGCCGCCTTTGACCAGGCAGTCCTTGAGGGCCAGCAGATGCTCGATCGGCGAGCGGCGATGGTAGAACACGCCCATGGAAAACACCGTGTCGAAGCCTTCCAGCTCCGGCGGCAAGGCCTCGAACGGAAACGGCAGGTGCCAGGCGTTGGGCCGCGCGAGGTAACGCTGCACGGCCTGGAACTGGCAGAAGAACAGCCAGTTGGGGTCGACGCCGATCACCGTGTCGGCCCCGGCACCCAGCATGCGCCACATGTAGTAACCATTGCCGCAGCCCACGTCGAGGATGCGCTTGCCCTTGAGATCCAGGTGCGGCGCCACCCGCGACCACTTCCAGTCCGAGCGCCATTCGGTGTCCACGTGCACGCCAAACAGGTCGAACGGCCCTTTGCGCCATGGCGACAGGCCCATCAGTGCGGTACGCATCTGGGCACGGGTTTCGTCTGAGCAATCGGTGTCGAGGGTCAGGCCGTTCAGCAGGTCGATTTCGCTGGGTTGCAGCACCGGCAAGGCATCGAGGGCGCTCTGCCAGCGCTCCAGGTCGCCGTGGCCCTTTTCCATTTTGCTGTCGAGTTGCGTCTGCAGCGTCGTGGCCCAATCGGCCAGGGGCGTGCCGGCCAGATGGCGGGCGAGGGGGATAGATCAATCATGGCAGGGCAATCAACGAGGCGAAGTTAAGACACTGGAACCACGGCACGACTTTCGAGAACCCGGCCGCCAACAGGCGTTCGCGGTGTTCCTCAAGGCTGTCGGGCTTCATGACGTTTTCGATGGCGCTGCGTTTCTGGGCAATTTCCAGCTCGCTGTAGCCGTTGGCGCGTTTGAATGCCACATGCAGGTCGGTGAGCAGCGCATGCTCCTGGGCATCGTTGAAGCGCAGTTTTTCCGACAGGATCAGGGCGCCGCCGGGCAGCAGCGACTGGCGGATGCGGCTCAACAATGCGGTGCGCTGGTCCGGCGCGATGAATTGCAGGGTGAAATTCAGTGCCACCACCGAGGCCGGCTGGAACGTCAGGGCGAGGATGTCGCCTTCGATCACTTCAACGGGCAGCAGCTCCTGGAACATCGAGTCCTGGCCGTTGAGGTATTCGCGGCAGCGCTCGACCATGGCCGCCGAGTTATCCACAGCGATGACACGGCAACCGTCGGTGCGCACATGGCGGCGTAGTGCCTGGGTCACCGCACCCAGGGACGAACCCAGGTCGTAGAGCACGCTGCCCGGCTGGGCGAATTGGGCGGCGAGCACACCGAGGTTTTCGACAATGGTCGGGTAACCCGGCACCGAGCGCTTGATCATGTCCGGAAACACCCGCACCACGTCCTCGTTGAAGGCGAAGTCCGGCACTTGGGCCAGCGGTTGGGCGAATAGGCGATCGGGTTCTTTGCTCACGGCGGTTCCAGCGGCATGGGTGGTGAAAAGGCCGGCATTTTAACCAAAAAACCGGTGGGAGCGAGCTTGCTCGCGATAGCGATGGTTCAGCCAGCCATAATGTTGACTGACAGACCATTATCGCGAGCAAGCTCGCTCCCACATTATTTGGCTCAGTGCGGCTTTCGGGTGAACGCCGACGCTGTAATCCCCCATTGCCCCAGCCAATAGCTGACGATGATCAGGTAAGGCGCGGCGTGGAAGGGCGCCACGAAGCGGTTGATGCCGATCAGACTGTCGGAGAAAACGAACGCCAGCGCCCCGATGGCGGCCAGCCAGGCCGAACGCTTGGGCACATCGGTGCCCAGCCGCGCCAACGCTCGCCAGAGCATGGCGCTGATGGCCAGGCCGTAGACAATCACCGGCACCAGCAACGGCCCAAGACCGTTCGAGGCCAGGATCCCCAGCAGCACCGCGCCGATGCCCAACGCCAGGGCCAATGGCAACAGCGCCGGGCGGTGACAGTCGCTCAGGTAAGCTTTCAGGTAAGCCAGGTGCGCCAGCAGAAACGCGCCAAGGCCGAACACGAACAGATCCCCCGGCCAGGCCAGCAGCACATCGCCCACCAGCGAAAAAATCAGCCCGAGGCTGATCCAGCGCCGATACTCGCCTGGCGGCGCATCGTGCAGCCAACCGAGCAGGGCCAGCACCGGCATAGGCTTGACCAGCAGACACAGCAGCGTGGCGTGCATGGCCAGGCCGTACAGGTAAGTGGCTGCGCCCATCAGTGCAAGGATCAGCCAACCCACGGTCAATTCACCGCAATGGCGCAGTCGAAGGTTTCCACGGGTGGTACTTCCGGAGCCCAGGGCTGTTGATAAGTCAGGCGCAGACGCCCAGTGCCGGCGTTGAACGCCTGGAAGCGCCAGGTCGAGACCCCGGCGGCGCCGACGATGCCGGCGTCTTCCGGGTTGCGATAAACCTCGGGGCCCAGGCCTTTGAGCACGCCGCCGGCCGAATCCTGGATCGCCCAGCGATAACCGGTGGTGGGGTTGCTCGGCAAGCTCAAAATCAGGTTCTGCCCGTTATTGAGCCGCACCGGGCACTGGCTCAGTTTTTCCACGGTCACGTTGCGTCCGCTTTGCGTGGTGCAGGCGCTCAGCAGGGCGAGGCTCAAGGGGATGAGCAGGCGGGTGATGGACATAAGGGTGATGGCTCCGGCATTCACGACGAACGGCGAGCATAACCGAAGATGCTACTAGGTGTGTCAGGTGGGAAGGTGTTGGGTCTCATGGCCTCATCGCGAGCAGGCTCGCTCCCACAGGGTTTGGCGTGGATCACAAATGTTGTGAACGACACAAATCCACTGTGGGAGCGAGCCTGCTCGCGATGAGGCTCGCACAGGCGCTACAGGACTATCAGAACAACACCTTGGCCACATCCGCAAACCGCTTGGCAAAGTGCACCGTGACGCCTTCCTTGAGGTAGTCCGGCAGCTCTTCGAAGTTGCCCCGGTTGGCTTCCGGCAGGATCAGCTCGTTGATTTTCTGCCGCCGCGCCGCAATCACTTTCTCGCGCACACCGCCAATGGGCAGTACATGTCCGGTAAGGGTCAGTTCACCGGTCATGGCCACGCCTTTTTTCGGTGGCTGGTTACGGGCCAGGGACAGCAGGGCGCTGGCGATGGTGACCCCGGCACTTGGGCCATCCTTGGGTGTGGCGCCTTCCGGTACGTGCAGGTGAACGAAGGCCTCGTCGAAGAATTTCGGATCGCCGCCGAATTGCTTCAGGTGCGAACTGACGTAGCTATGGGCGATTTCCGCCGACTCTTTCATCACGTCCCCCAATTGCCCGGTCAGTTTGAAGCCGCGATTGAGGGTGTGGATGCGCGTGGCTTCGATGGGTAAGGTCGCGCCGCCCATGCTGGTCCAGGCCAGGCCGGTAATCACCCCGACGCCGGACAGCACCTGCTCGTTACGGAACACCGGTTTGCCCAGGGAGGCCTCCAGGTCTTTCGGCCCGAGCTTGATCACCGCTTGCGGGTCGTCGATCAGCTTCATCACGGCTTTGCGTACCAGTTTGCCCAGTTGTTTCTCCAACTGCCGCACCCCGGCTTCACGGGCGTAGCCGTCGATCAGGGCCTTGAGGGCGCTGTCGTTGATGCTCAGGCTGGCCTTGGACACGCCAGCCTTGGCCAGTTGCTTGGGCCACAGGTGGCGCTTGGCGATGGCGACTTTTTCTTCGGTGATATAGCCCGACAGGCGGATCACTTCCATCCGGTCCAGCAATGGGCCGGGGATCGAGTCCAGGGTGTTGGCGGTGCAGATGAAGAGCACTTTCGACAGATCCAGGCGCAGGTCCAGGTAGTGATCGAGAAACTCGACGTTCTGTTCCGGGTCGAGTGTCTCCAGCAAGGCCGACGCCGGGTCGCCCTGGTAGCTCTGGCCCATCTTGTCGATCTCATCGAGCATGATCACCGGGTTCATCACTTCGACATCTTTTAGCGCCTGCACCAGCTTGCCCGGCTGGGCACCGATGTAGGTGCGCCGATGGCCCTTGATTTCGGCTTCGTCGCGCATCCCGCCAACGCTGAAACGGTAGAACGGCCGTCCCAGGGATTCGGCGATGGACTTGCCGACGCTGGTCTTGCCCACACCCGGCGGGCCCACCAGCAGCACGATGGAGCCGCTGATCTCGCCTTTATAGGCGCCGACGGCGAGGAATTCCAGGATACGGTCCTTGATGTCGTCCAGGCCGGCGTGGTGCTGGTCGAGCACCTTGCGCGCATGCTTGAGATCAAGTTTGTCCTGGCCATACACGCCCCACGGCAGCGAGGTCGCCCAATCCAGGTAATTGCGGGTAACGGCGTATTCCGGCGAGCCGGTTTCCAGGATGGAGAGTTTGTTCATCTCCTCTTCGATACGCTTCTGCGCCTGGGCCGACAGCACCTTGCCTTCCAGCCGTTGCTCGAACTGTTCGATATCGGCGCTGCGGTCGTCCTTGGTCAGCCCCAGCTCCTGCTGGATGACCTTGAGCTGCTCCTTGAGGAAGAACTCGCGCTGATGTTCGCCGATCTTGTTGTTGACCTCGGCGGAAATCTCTTTCTGCAGCCGCGCCACCTCGACTTCCTTGCGCAGCATCGGCAGCACTTTTTCCATGCGCTTGAGCATGGGCACGCAGTCGAGCACTTCCTGCAATTCACTGCCGGTAGCGGAGGTGAGTGCCGCGGCGAAGTCGGTCAGCGGTGAAGGGTCGTTGGGGCTGAAGCGGTTGAGGTAGTTCTTCAGCTCTTCGCTGTACAGCGGATTGAGCGGCAGCAGTTCCTTGATCGCATTGATCAGCGCCATGCCGTAGGCCTTGACCTCGTCGGTCGGTTCGCTCGGCTGGTGCGGGTATTCGACTTCCACCAGGTAGGGTGGCCGATGGTGCTTGAGCCAGGTACGGATGCGCACGCGGGTCAGGCCCTGGGCAACGAACTGCAGCTTGCCCGCCTCGCGACTGGCGTGATGCACCTTGACCAGCGTGCCATACAGCGGCAACGCCGAGGTGTCGAAATGGCGTGGGTCTTCCTGGGGCGAATCCATGAAAAACAGCGCCAGGGAGTGATGGTCGGACTTGGCCACCAGTTCCAGGGTTTCGGCCCACGGTTCTTCATTGACGATGACCGGCAACACTTGGGCCGGGAAGAACGGACGATTGTGGATCGGAATGATGTAGACCTTGTCCGGCAGGTTCTGGCCGGGCAGCGCCAGGCCGGTGCCGGAAGCGGTGTGTTCGATGTGTTCGGAGTCAGCGTATTCGTTCGCGGCTTCAGTAGAGTGCTGGTCGCTCATGGGGCACCTGCGCAATGGAGTATGGGTCTTAGATGGGGCAGGTGGGGGGTGGTTTCAATGGTGGGCGTTTGTTAGCTGTTATTTCATTGGCCGATTCTGCCCTGTAGGAGCTGCCGAGCGAAGCGAGGCTGCGGTCTTTCCCCTGACGCTTGAGTCTCAGCGAAGGGTCAAAAGATCGCAGCCAGCGGTAACTCCTGCGGGTTCGCGTCAGTCTTTCGTTCAGGCGACCCTGTTCAAATCGTTATGGCGTGTTTCTTTCAGGCACAGCACCGCGATCACGCTGAGCACCGCAGCTCCCGACACATAGCCACCCACATAGCTCAAGCCGCCCATCGCCACTAGTTTCTGGGCGAAGAATGGCGCCGCCGAGGCGCCGACGATGCCGCCCAGGTTGTAGGCCGCCGACGCGCCGGTATAGCGCACGTGGGTCGGAAACAACTCCGGCAACAAGGCGCCCATGGGGGCGAAGGTCACGCCCATCAGAAACAGCTCGATGCACAGGAACAGTGCGACGCCGCCGGTCGAGCCGTGGGTCAGCAAGGGTTCCATGAGGAAACCCGAGGCAATCGCCAGCACGCCACCGATGATCAATATCGGTTTGCGGCCGTAGCGGTCGCTGGCCCAGGCGGACAGTGGCGTAGCGGCGGCCATGAACAGCACGGCAAAACATAGCAGGCCCAGGAAGGTTTCGCGGCTGTAGCCGAGGGTCGACACACCGTAGCTCAGGGAAAACACCGTCGAGATGTAGAACAGTGCGTAGCACACCACCATTGCCGCCGCGCCCAGCAATGTCGGCGCCCAGTACTGGCTGAACAGCTCGAGCAACGGGATCTTCACTCGCTCCTGGCGGGCCATGGCGTTGGCAAATACCGGGGTTTCATGGAGCTTGAGCCGTACATAGAGGCCAACCATCACCAGCACGGCACTGAGCAGGAACGGAATCCGCCAGCCCCAGGAGCGGAACTGCTCGTCGTCCAGGGTCATGGCCAGGGTTAGGAACAGCCCGTTGGCTGCCAGGAAGCCAATGGATGGCCCCAGTTGGGGAAACATGCCGAACCAGGCGCGTTTGCCTTTGGGCGCGTTCTCGGTGGCGAGCAACGCCGCGCCGCCCCATTCACCGCCCAGCCCCAGGCCCTGGCCGAAACGCAGCAGGCACAGCAGGATCGGTGCCCAGGCGCCAATGCTGGCGTAACCGGGCAGCACGCCGATGAGGGTGGTGCACACGCCCATCAGCAACAGGGACGCCACCAGCGTGGACTTGCGCCCGATCCGGTCGCCGAAGTGGCCGAACAGCGCCGAGCCCAGTGGGCGGGCGAGGAAGGCGATGCCAAAGGTCAGGAAGGACGACAGCATTTGTGCCGTACCTGAGGTTTGTGGGAAGAACACCGGTCCGATCACCAGGGCGGCGGCGGTGGCGTAGACATAGAAATCGTAGAACTCGATGGCGGTGCCGATAAAACTCGCGGTCGCCACGCGGGTGGCAGAGTTCGTCGGCTGGGCCGACACAGCCTCGTTGCAGGTGGTGGTCGTCATGCAGTTATCCCTGACAGTCATGTGCTCCGTTGGAGCGAATTATTATGGTCGAACACCCAAGGATGTGGGCGGGTGTCCTGTCGCTGTTTCAGGTAGGAACAGTCGCAAGGCTGACGCGGATTTTGCCGATGCGTTGGCCGGAACCGGCTGAGTGCTGGGTAAGCACAGGGTTCGGACGGGGCTGGGTAAGCGGCTTGAGTATAGGAAGGGGGCTAACGAATCGACAATATGTATTGATGGCGAAACGAGCTTTTATGGCGAGGGGATTTATTCCCGTTGGGGCGCGCAGCGGGCCCCAACCTGCTAGCCCAGCTGCATCAGGCTCAGCGCATTGTCTTTGTGGGACTGTTTCGCAGCCCTGCGGGGATAAATCCGCTCGCCACAACGGTGTTTCACCTTGAGCCTGTTGGGAATCAGGAAGCGGCAGGCACCGAACTGTTATGCCACACCAGCACCTGGCTGACGCGGTTGTCTACAGTTTCGATGATTTCCAGTCGATAACGACCGATCTTCAGGCATACCGGGCTTTCCGGGATGGTTTCCAGGGCTTCGGTCACCAGCCCGTTGAGGGTCTTGGGGCCGTCGCAAGGCAGATGCCAGCCCAGCGTTCTGTTCAGTTCGCGGATCGATGCCGCGCCATCGATGATCAAGCGCCCATCGGGCTGGGGATGGACGTGGGGGTTGGCGAGGCTGTGCTCGCTTTCGAATTCGCCGACGATTTCTTCGAGGATGTCTTCCAGGGTAACGATACCCAGTACTTCGCCATATTCGTCCACCACCATGCCCAGGCGCCGTTGCTGCTTGTGGAAATTCAACAATTGCAGCTGCAATGGCGTGCTTTCGGGCACGAAGTAAGGCTCGTGGCAGGCAGCGAGCAGCGCTTCCTTGGTCAGGCTCGCGTCCGCCAGCAGATGGCGGATCTGGCGGGTGTTGAGCACCGCTTCGACCTGGTTGATGTCGCTGTGGAACACCGGCAGGCGCGTGCGACGGTTCAGGCGCAACTGTTCAATGATGTCGCCAATGGGGTCGTCGAGGTTGATGCCATCGACCTCGCTGCGGGGCAGGAGGATGTCGTTGACGGTAATGTTGTCCAGGGCATGGATGCCGGACATCGTGTGCAACCGGCTGCCGTGGTGCTCCGGTTCATGCTCGTTGCGCGGTGGCGCGGGCATTTCGTCGTCGCTTTGCTGTACTTCGCTGCGCCTGCGGGCAAATGGGCGCAGCAGCAACTGACTGATGCCGTTCAATAGCCAGGCAAACGGATAAAGAATCTTCAAGGGGACGCCGAGCAGGGCATTGCCCAGTGCCAGCACCGCATCGGGCTGGCGGATGGCCAGAGTCCGTGGCAAATAATCGGCGAAGATCAGCAGGGCCGCGCTGGTGCCGAGCCAAGCCGCCCAGGGGCCGTTTTCCAGCCAGGTAAAAATCCCCAGCAATGTGCCGATCACCACGGCCAGGGTGCGGCAGAGGGTATTGCACAGAATCAGGCTGTCCCGGGGGAAACTCAACGTCACCAGCGGTTTGTCGCTGGCGCGCGAGGCCTTTCGTTGGGCCAGCAGGTGCAGTTGGGCGGTTTCGATTGCGGTGAACAGGGCCGACCAGAGGATCAGCACGACCAACACAGCAAGCAGCGGCCCCGCGGGTAACGTTTCCATCAGGGCCGTCCGTCAGATATGCAGGATATATTCACGGACCAGCTTGCTGCCGAAGTAAGCCAGCATCAGCAGGCAGAAACCGGCCAGGGTCCAGCGAATCGCTTTATGGCCACGCCAGCCGAGCCGGTTGCGGCCCCATAGCAACACGCTGAACACCACCCACGCCAGGCAGGCCAACAGGGTCTTGTGCACCAGGTGTTGGGCGAACAGGTTCTCGACGAACAGCCAGCCGGAGATCAGCGACAGCGACAGCAGGGTCCAGCCAGCCCAGAGGAAGCCGAACAGCAGGCTTTCCATGGTTTGCAGCGGCGGGAAATTGCGGATCAGCCCGGACGGGTGCTTGTGCTTGAGCTGGTGGTCCTGCACCAGCAGCAGCAAGGCCTGGAATACCGCGATGGTGAACAGGCCGTAGGCAAGGATCGACAGCAGGATGTGGGCCAGGATGCCGGGCTCTTCGTCGATGATCTGCACCGTGCCCGAAGGCGCGAACTGCGCCAACAGCACCGTGGTCAGCCCCAGCGGGAAAAGCAGCACCAGCAGGTTTTCCACCGGGATGCGCGAGCAGGCCACCAGCGTCAGGGCGATCACGGCCACGGCGATCAGGCTGGCGGCGTTGAAAAAATCCAGGCCCAGGCCGATTGGCGTCATCAAATGGGTATAAAGGCTGGCCGCGTGGCCGAGCACCGCCAGCACGCCAAGCGTGACCAGCAGGCGTTTGTTCGCCTTGGCTCCAGTGGCCAGGCGGGTGCCTTGATAGAAAGTCGCAGCGGCATAAAGGCAAGCGGCGGCGAGAGTGGCAAGCAAGCTGGGTGACAAGGGGAGCATAAATCCTGTTAGGCAGGCCCGAAAGGCGCTGAGTTTGGCATAAACCCCCACCGCACGAAAGACCACCACAACCGACAGCGAGGTGTACGTCGCACGCTTCTTCGCTATAATCCGCGACCTGCCCACGCCGCAGGCTCGCCGAGCACATTTTTCACGGTCTGGGCCGCCATTATCCCGGTCTTATCTGGGCCTGAAAGGATCGCGCATGTTTGAAAACCTAACCGACCGTCTCTCGCAGACGCTGCGCCATGTCACCGGCAAGGCGAAACTGACCGAGGACAACATCAAAGACACCCTGCGCGAAGTGCGCATGGCGTTGCTCGAAGCCGACGTCGCCCTGCCGGTGGTCAAGGACTTCGTCAATTCGGTCAAGGAACGTGCCGTTGGCACCGAGGTGTCGCGCAGCCTGACGCCGGGCCAGGCGTTCGTGAAGATCGTCCAGGCCGAACTCGAAAGCCTGATGGGTGCGGCCAACGAAGACCTCAACCTGAGCGCTGTGCCGCCTGCCGTGGTGCTGATGGCCGGCCTGCAAGGCGCGGGCAAGACCACGACGGCCGGCAAGCTGGCGCGCTTCCTTAAAGAACGCAAGAAAAAGTCGGTGATGGTGGTGTCCGCGGACATCTATCGTCCGGCAGCCATCAAGCAGCTGGAAACCCTGGCCAACGACATTGGCGTGACGTTCTTCCCGTCCGACCTTAGCCAGAAGCCGGTGGACATCGCCCAGGCGGCTATTAAAGAAGCAAAGCTGAAATTCATCGACGTGGTCATCGTCGATACCGCCGGTCGCCTGCACATCGACGAAGAGATGATGGGCGAGATCAAGGCGCTGCATGCCGCGATCAACCCGGTGGAAACCCTGTTCGTGGTCGACGCCATGACCGGCCAGGATGCGGCCAACACCGCCAAGGCATTTGGTGATGCCCTGCCGCTGACTGGTGTGATCCTGACCAAGGTCGACGGTGATGCCCGTGGCGGTGCCGCGCTGTCGGTGCGTGCCATCACCGGCAAGCCGATCAAGTTCATCGGTATGGGCGAGAAGAGCGAAGCGCTCGAGCCGTTCCACCCTGAGCGTATCGCTTCGCGCATCCTCGGCATGGGCGACGTGCTCAGCCTGATCGAGCAGGCCGAACAGACCCTCGACAAGGACAAGGCCGACAAACTGGCCAAGAAGCTGAAGAAGGGCAAGGGCTTCGACCTCGAAGACTTCCGCGACCAGCTGCAACAAATGAAGAACATGGGCGGCCTCGGCGGGCTCATGGACAAACTGCCGAACATCGGTGGCGTGAACCTGGCGCAGATGGGCAACGCCCAGGGCGCGGCTGAAAAGCAGTTCAAGCAGATGGAAGCCATCATCAACTCCATGACCCCGGCCGAGCGCCGCGACCCTGAACTGATCAGCGGCTCGCGCAAGCGCCGTATCGCCATGGGTTCCGGCACCCAGGTGCAGGACATCGGTCGCTTGATCAAGCAACACAAGCAGATGCAGAAGATGATGAAGAAATTCTCCGCCAAAGGCGGGATGGCCAAGATGATGCGCGGCATGGGCGGTATGTTGCCCGGCGGCGGCATGCCCAAGATGTAAAGAATCCAGGCGCCGGCAGTCATGCCGGTGCTGCCCACGGGGACGTGGGATCTCCAGCCAACCCGCCATCGGCGGGCGCTGACCGGCCGTTTTCAACGACGGCTTCATGGCAGATCTGAAAGGCATGCCGATAGGCGCCGGAAAAAGACATTTGCAAAAGTCCGGATATTCCTTAGAATATGCGGCCTTTCGGGCACCTATGCCCGCTGTGCATTTAGATTTGCAGCACCGACTACAGGAACGATGTTCACATGCTAACAATCCGTCTTGCCCTTGGCGGCTCCAAAAAGCGCCCGTTTTACCACCTGACCGTAACCGACAGCCGCAACCCGCGTGACGGTTCCCACAAGGAACAGGTTGGTTTCTTCAACCCTGTTGCCCGTGGTCAGGAAGTTCGTCTGTCCGTGAACCAAGAGCGCGTAGCCTACTGGCTGAGCGTTGGTGCACAACCTTCTGAGCGCGTTGCTCAGTTGTTGAAGGAATCGGCTAAGGCTGCGGCCTGAGCAATATGAACGCGACGCCAAAAGATGCTGATGATTTGATCGTTGTCGGCAAGATCTATTCTGTTCATGGCGTTCGCGGCGAAGTGAAGGTGTATTCCTTTACTGATCCGATCAAAAACCTGTTGGACTACAAAACCTGGACGCTCAAGCGCGAAGGTAGCGTGAAACAGGTTGAGCTGGTCAGCGGACGCGGGAACGACAAGTTCCTGGTCGCGAAGCTCAAGGGTCTCGATGATCGTGAAGAAGCGCGTCTTCTGGCCGGTTACGAGATCTGCGTGCCACGCAACCTGTTCCCTGAACTGACCGACGGCGAGTACTACTGGTACCAGCTGGTGGGTCTGAAGGTCATCGACCACCTTGGGCAATTGCTCGGGAAAATCGATCACCTGCTCGAGACCGGTTCGAACGATGTCATGGTGGTCAAGCCTTGCGTCGGCAGCCTGGATGATCGCGAACGCCTGTTGCCCTATACCGAGCAATGCGTGTTGGCCGTCGACCTTGCGGCAGGCGAGATGAAGGTGGAATGGGATGCGGATTTCTAAACGTGGCTAATTTGCGCGTTGAAGTCATCACATTGTTTCCCGAGATGTTTTCCGCCATCAGCGAGTACGGCATAACCAGCCGCGCGGTGAAACAGGAGCTGTTGCAGCTCACCTGTTGGAATCCGCGGGACTACACCACGGATCGACATCACACTGTGGACGATCGCCCGTTTGGCGGTGGTCCGGGCATGGTGATGAAGATCAAGCCCCTGGAAGACGCTCTGGTTCAGGCCAGAACCGCAGCCGGGGAGGGTGCGAAGGTGATTTACCTGTCGCCCCAAGGCCGCCAGCTGACTCAGTCGGCGGTACGCGAGCTGGCGAATTCGGATGCATTGATCCTGATTGCCGGCCGTTATGAAGGCATTGACGAGCGTTTCATTGAAGCTCATGTCGATGAAGAGTGGTCGATTGGCGACTATGTACTGTCTGGCGGCGAGCTGCCGGCGATGGTCCTGATCGATGCGGTTACACGACTGCTGCCTGGAGCTTTAGGGCATGCAGATTCCGCTGAGGAAGATTCCTTTACGGATGGTCTGCTGGATTGCCCGCACTACACCCGACCGGAGGTGTATGCGGATCAGCGTGTTCCCGACGTGTTGCTAAGTGGCAATCACGCGCACATCCGGCGTTGGCGTTTACAGCAGTCCCTTGGTCGGACCTATGAACGACGCGCCGATCTTCTGGAAAGCCGCTCGCTTTCTGGAGAAGAGAAGAAGCTGCTCGAGGAATACATCCGCGAGCGGGACGATAGTTAACAACGTATCGATGGTAAGTCCGATGACTTGCCTTAGGAGCACAGCATGACTAACAAAATCATCCTTGCACTCGAAGCAGAGCAGATGACCAAAGAAATCCCTACCTTTGCCCCGGGCGACACCATTGTCGTTCAGGTGAAAGTGAAGGAAGGCGACCGTTCGCGTCTGCAAGCGTTCGAAGGTGTCGTTATCGCCAAGCGTAACCGTGGTGTGAACAGTGCTTTCACTGTTCGTAAAATCTCCAACGGTGTTGGCGTAGAGCGTACTTTCCAGACCTACAGCCCGCAAATCGACAGCATGGCTGTGAAACGTCGCGGTGACGTGCGTAAAGCCAAGCTGTACTACCTGCGTGACCTGTCCGGTAAAGCAGCTCGCATCAAGGAAAAACTGGCTTAAGTCCAGCTTCCGATGCAAAAAAAGCAGCCTGCGGGCTGCTTTTTTGTTGCCTGCGATTTGCTCTTTGCGCACTCTGCCTGTCTTCATTTTCCATTTCGATGCAGCCTGTGCTCGCATCCTTCATGAGTTTTTATGCCAGCCATCGATCACCCGCTGATAGATCAGTTTCTCGACACCCTGTGGTTGGAGAAGGGCCTGTCGGATAACACCCGTGATGCCTATCGCAGCGATCTGGCACTGTTCAATGGTTGGTTGCAGGAAAAAGGCCTGGAACTGGCCAATGCCGGGCGGGAGTTGATCCTCGATCACCTGGCCTGGCGTCTTGAGCAGAACTACAAACCGCGCTCAACGGCACGGTTTCTCTCTGGCCTGCGTGGGTTTTATCGCTATTTGCTGCGAGAAAAACTGATCGCGGTAGATCCGACCCTGCGAGTGGAAATGCCGCAGTTGGGGCGGCCCCTGCCCAAGTCCTTGTCGGAAGCCGATGTCGAGGCATTGCTGGCGGCGCCGGACCTCAGCGAGGCCATCGGTCAGCGCGACCGGGCGATGCTGGAGGTCTTGTACGCCTGTGGCCTGCGGGTCACCGAGTTGATCAGCCTGACGCTGGAGCAGGTCAACTTGCGTCAGGGCGTGCTGCGGGTGATGGGCAAGGGCAGCAAGGAGCGCCTGGTGCCGATGGGTGAAGAGGCCATCGTCTGGGTCGAGCGCTACATGCGCGATGCGCGCCATGAGCTGCTGGGTGGGCGCCCCAGTGACGTATTGTTCCCAAGCCAGCGCGGCGAGCAGATGACCCGCCAGACCTTCTGGCACCGCATCAAGCACCAGGCCAAGGTGGCCGGGATCAGCAAGTCCCTCTCGCCCCACACCTTGCGCCATGCCTTCGCCACGCACCTGCTCAACCACGGTGCCGACTTGCGCGTGGTGCAGATGCTGCTGGGGCACAGCGACCTGTCCACTACCCAGATCTATACGCACGTGGCCCGGGCGCGGTTGCAGGACCTGCACGCCAAGCATCACCCGCGCGGGTAAACCCCAGGGCGACTTATTATGAGCGCGAGCTTGTTGTCGGGGCCGCCGCCATCGCGGGCAAGCTCGCTCCCACGGGGTTGAGCAATGTTCGCCGATCCAGTATTCACCACAGATCCCTTGTGGGAGCGAGCTTGCTCGCGATAGCGGTGGGTCAGCCGACATTGATGCTGCAGGTACTGGCCTTTTCGCGAGCAGGCCGCTCCCACAGAAAAAGCATCTACCTATGCCTTGTATCACCGGCATTCGGCCATGCGGGCCTTATGTGGTAGGCTTTGCCGGTTTGCACAGTGGGCGGCTGGAACCCGAATCTGCGGGTCGGCGTTTCCCCGTCCCATTTGTTCGCCTCAGGAGTTCCCATGCGTTTGATCCAGCTATTCACCGCCGCCGCCATTGCGTTGGCCAGTACCTTTGCCATTGCCGACGACGCAGCCGACAAGGCTATCCGCAAGAGCCTGGAAAACCTTCAGCTCGAAGTGCCGATCGAAGCCATCTCTGCCAGCCCCATGGCCGGCCTGTATGAAGTCAAGCTCAAGGGCAGCCGGGTGTTGTACGCCAGCGCCGACGGGCAGTACATCGTCCAGGGCAACCTGTTCGAGCTCAAGGACGGCAAGCCGGTCAATCTCACCGAGATCACCGAGCGCCAGGGCATTTCCAAACTGATCAACGGCATTCCGGTTGCCGAAACTGTGGTTTACCCTGCGGTCGGTGAAACCAAGTCCCACATCACGGTGTTCACTGATACCACCTGCCCGTATTGCCACAAGCTGCACGCCGAAGTGCCGGAGCTGAACAAGCGCGGCATCGAAGTGCGCTACGTTGCGTTCCCGCGCCAGGGCCTGGGCTCGCCGGGTGACGAACAGTTGCAGGCGGTGTGGTGTTCCAAGGACAAGAAAGCGGCGATGGACAAGATGGTCGACGGCAAGGAAATCAAGGCCGCCAAGTGCGAGAACCCGGTTTCCAAGCAGTTTGCCCTTGGCCAGTCAATAGGTGTGAACGGTACGCCAGCGATTGTTTTGGCCGATGGTCAGGTAATTCCGGGCTACCAGCCGGCGCCACAAGTCGCCAAACTGGCCCTTGGCGCGAAATGATCATGAGTGGTCCGTTTCTGAAGATATCGGCTCGGCGAAACCTTCGTCGGGCCGTTAAACACTGAGTCGCGTTACTGCGCGGCTGTATTTCACGGCCGACCTTGCGTCGGCCGTTTCATGGGGAGTCAAGAGTGAATCCGGTCAAAGTAGGCATCTGTGGGTTAGGTACCGTCGGTGGCGGCACCTTCAACGTACTTCAGCGTAACGCCGAGGAAATTTCTCGGCGTGCCGGGCGTGGAATCGAAGTGGCACAAATTGCCATGCGCACGCCAAAGCCTCAGTTCCAAACGACCGGTATTGCGATTACCAACGATGTTTTCGAAGTGGCCACGAACCCTGAGATCGACATCGTCATAGAGCTGATGGGCGGCTATACCGTTGCCCGCGAGCTGGTACTCAAGGCCATCGAGAATGGCAAGCATGTGGTCACCGCGAACAAGGCGCTTATCGCCGTTCACGGTAATGAGATTTTCGCCAAGGCTCGCGAGAAGGGCGTGATCGTTGCGTTCGAAGCCGCCGTGGCCGGTGGTATTCCAGTGATCAAGGCGATCCGCGAGGGCCTGTCGGCCAACCGCATCAACTGGGTGGCCGGGATCATCAACGGTACTGGCAACTTCATCCTCACCGAGATGCGTGAGAAAGGTCGCACCTTCGAGGACGTGCTCGCCGAAGCTCAGGCCCTGGGTTATGCCGAGGCCGATCCGACCTTCGACGTGGAAGGTATCGACGCAGCGCACAAGCTGACGATCCTGGCGTCCATCGCCTTCGGTATCCCATTGCAGTTCGACAAGGCCTACACCGAAGGCATCACCCAGCTGACCACCGCTGACGTGAACTACGCCGAAGCCTTGGGCTACCGCATCAAGCACCTGGGCGTGGCCCGCAGCACCGCCAGTGGCATCGAGCTGCGCGTGCATCCGACGCTGATCCCGGCTGACCGCCTGATCGCCAACGTCAATGGCGTGATGAACGCGGTGATGGTCAATGGTGATGCCGCCGGCTCGACCCTGTTCTACGGTGCCGGTGCCGGTATGGAACCGACGGCGTCCTCGGTGGTGGCCGACTTGGTGGATGTGGTTCGCGCAATGACCTCCGATCCGGAGAACCGGGTGCCGCACCTGGCGTTCCAGCCGGATTCGTTGTCGGATCATCCGATTCTTCCGATCGAAGCATGCGAAAGTGCCTACTACCTGCGTATCCAGGCCAAGGACCATCCGGGTGTCCTGGCCCAAGTGGCGAGTATCCTTTCGGAGCGCGGCATCAACATCGAGTCGATCATGCAGAAGGAAGTCGAGGAGCACGACGGCCTGGTGCCGATGATCCTGCTGACCCACCGTGTGGTCGAGCAGCGCATCAACGATGCCATCAAGGCGCTGGAGGCGCTCCAGGGCGTCGATGGCCCGGTGGTCCGTATCCGCGTTGAACATTTGAATTAATTTAGCGGCAAGCGCCAAGCCGCAAGCTGCAAGTAGAAGCCGAGCCGCTTCTCACTTGCCGCTTGTCGCCTGAAGCTTGAAGCCCAAACCGAAGGTTTGCCCCATGCGCTATATCAGCACCCGCGGCCAGGCACCGGCCCTGAATTTCGAAGATGTCCTGTTGGCTGGCCTGGCTACCGACGGCGGCCTCTATGTGCCGGAAAACCTGCCGCGTTTCACCCAGGAAGAAATTGCCTCCTGGGCCGGCCTGCCGTATCACGAGCTGGCCTTCCGGGTGATGCGTCCGTTCGTCGCCGGCAGCATTCCGGACGCCGATTTCAAGAAGATTCTGGAAGAGACCTATGGTGTCTTTTCCCACAACGCCATCGCACCGTTGCGTCAGCTCAATGGTAACGAATGGGTGCTGGAGCTGTTCCACGGCCCGACCCTGGCCTTCAAGGACTTCGCCCTGCAACTGCTCGGTCGCTTGCTTGACTACGTGCTGCAAAAGCGTGGCGAGCGGGTAGTCATTGTCGGTGCAACCTCCGGCGATACCGGTTCGGCGGCCATCGAAGGCTGCAAGCATTGCGAAAACGTCGATATTTTCATCCTGCATCCGCACAACCGCGTCTCGGAAGTGCAGCGTCGGCAGATGACGACGATTTTCGGCGATAACATCCACAACATCGCCATCGAGGGTAACTTCGATGACTGCCAGGAAATGGTCAAGGCCAGTTTCGCCGACCAGAGCTTCCTCAAGGGTACGCGGCTGGTGGCAGTGAACTCGATCAACTGGGCGCGGATCATGGCCCAGATCGTTTATTACTTCCATGCGGCCCTGCAACTGGGTGGCCCGGCCCGTTCGGTGTCGTTCTCGGTGCCTACCGGCAACTTCGGCGATATCTTCGCCGGTTACCTGGCGCGCAACATGGGGCTGCCGATCAATCAATTGATCGTCGCCACCAATCGCAACGACATCCTGCATCGCTTCATGAGCGGTAACCAGTACGTCAAGGAAACCCTGCACGCCACGTTGTCGCCTTCGATGGACATCATGGTCTCGTCGAACTTCGAGCGCTTGCTGTTCGACCTGCACGGGCGCAATGGCGCGGCGATTGCCGGCCTGATGGACAGTTTCCGCCAGGGCGGTGGTTTCAGTGTCGAGCCTGAACGCTGGACCGAAGCGCGCAAGCTGTTCGATTCCCTGGCGGTGGACGATGCGCAAACTTGCGAAACCATTGCCGAGGTGTTCGAGCAGAGCGGTGAATTGCTCGATCCGCACACTGCTATCGGCGTGAGAGCCGCCCGTGAGTGCCGTCGTAGCCTGGATATCCCGATGGTGATCCTGGGTACTGCGCACCCGGTCAAGTTTCCGGAAGCTGTGGAGAAAGCAGGCGTAGGAAAAGCACTTGAGCTGCCTGCTCATCTTTCTGATTTGTTTGAGCGAGATGAGCGTTGCACCGTGTTGCCTAACGATCTGAAAGCCGTGCAGGCCTTTGTCAGTCAGCATGGCAACCGCGGCAAGCCGCTCTAACCGCTGAAACCTGTCACATTTTGAAGCCCGTCTCCTGACGGGCTTTCTTGTTTCTGCATGCCAAACTGGCCGGGTTTTCGCCCTTGGAGGGATGGGCGGGTAATCTCGAAGGAAATGCAGATGTTGTTTTTTATCAAAGGCAAACCAGCACTGGGCTGGGTGATGGGCCTGGCCTTGATGTGCTGGGGGGCGAAGGGTGGTGCGGCACAGTTGGCGGCCTTCGAAACGCCACCGTTCGAGCCCGGCGAGCGGGTGGTTCTGGACGTGCAGGAGTTGAAGTGGATCAAGGAGAACCCCCGCGTCATCGTGGCCTCTATGCAGTTTCCGCTGTACCTGTTCAAGAATGAACTGGGGCAGTGGGACGGGCTGAACCATGAAATTCTCCAGCGTATTGCACAAATGACAGGGCTGGAGTTCGTACATCGGGAATCGTTTTCCCCCGGTCAGTTGCTGACGATGCTGGAGAATGGCGAGGCTGACATGACGACTCTCCTGGCAATGAACGATGAGCGTCGGGATTTCCTCAGTTTCAGCCATGCATTTGGCGGTTCCGGCTGGGTGTTCGTCGGCCGCGACGGGGAGTCGGTACTCCATTCGCTGAAGCAGCTTGAGGGCAAGGTCCTGGCGTTGCCGGCACGGCATGCCTTGGAGGCGGAAATCAGGCGCGACTACCCGGCCATCGAATTGCGCACGACCAAGACGTATGGGGAGGCACGGGCGCTGGTGGAGAGCCGGGAGGCCTATGCCACCATCGAAAATGAAACCGGGGTGCATTTGTATCCGGCCGGACAGCTGCAGGTAGGAAGTGGCCTTGAGGGCAAGTGGGAACCGGACTATCTGGCGGTGCGCCAAGACCTGGCTCCGTTACTGAGTATCTTGAATAAAGCGCTGGAAATCTTCCCGGCCGAGGACATGCGCGCCCTGCGCGCCAAATGGATGGCGGGCATTACCCCAGCCCAGGCACCATCGATCTGGTTGCGTATGTCTCGTTGGGGCTACTGGTGCGTGACCGTGGTCGTCTTGTTCGGCTTCCTGTCCCTGTTGTGGAACCGTCGCCTGCAGACACAGATCGATCAACGCCTCAAGGCCGAGGCCGTCCTCAAGGACCAGTTGATGCTCCAGAGAGCCTTGATGGATGCCATTCCCGATCCGATATTCATCCGTGATCTGGAAGGGCGCCTAGTCATGTGCAACAAAAGCTACGAAGAGCAGTTTGCGACTCGCTTCGAAAAACTGCGGGGTACGCGCTGGACCGACTCAGCAGCGTTTCCCCCGGCCACGGCGCAGTTGCTGCATGGGGAAGTGATGGAGCAACTGCGCACCGGCCAGTCTCGATTTGTCGATCGGCAGTTGCTGTTCAACAGCGGGCTGCGGGAGATTTACCATTGGTCGGTGCCCTTCTACGGGGCCGATGGGCAGCTGCGCGGCATTTTAGGCGGCTGGGTGGATGTCGGGCGGCGGTGGAGCCGCTCCGACAAATTCCTCGCTTGAGCGAGGCCGGTCGCCACATAAATGGCTTACCTAGAAGGTTGTTGTTTGCCTGTCATATTGGACGCGCATGCTCGGTTGAACAGGTTTGGGGTGCCGGCTCGGTACGCTGACGAACTTTCTGCTGCAGCCCACGGTCACTTACTGGGTACATGCAGTTGTTTTCGGACTATTGAAGGGTGAGCGAATGGAAAGTATCAACCTATTGCTAGGTGAGGCTTTAAGCCCGTATCAGGTTACGCTGACTCCCTCCGGCGCCAAGGGCGAATGCCGGGTGACGCTGACGAATACCGCTGGGAGCATCATGGTTGAGCGGGTGTTCAACCAGGCTCAATTGACCGACAAGCGCCAACTGACGGACGTGGTCGATGGTCTGCACCGCGATGTACTGATTGCCGAGGGTCGCCTGGAGCCCTGCGTGATCGCGGCGCTGCGCAATCTGGCGCGCGACAAGGTCATGACTGTCCCGAATTGACCGAGATTTTGTGGGAACCTTCTTACGTTCTGGAGAGTCAGATCTTTTACCAACAAGAGCGAGCATTGTGCTCCGGTGCTTGTCGCTTGTTGTACTGACCTCGAATGGTCACGTTTAACCCCGAGTCGTCTCCCCACTTCTCGGGGTTTCTTTTTGTCCGGCATTTAAGATTACAGCTCGCTCAGCCAACTGAGCAGCGCTGAACCCGTGTGGGAGCGGGCTTGCTCGCGATAGCGGTGTGCCAGTCAACATCAAGTCGACTGAACCGATGCTATCGCGAGCAGACTCGCTTCCACAGTTGATCTTCAGTGAACACAGCTTTTCGTTCACGGCAGATCCCATATGGTGCGTTAAATGGCTCCGTCGGCGCGCAATTTGGCGATCTGCTGTGCATCATAGCCAAGCTCCCCGAGTACCTGCGCATTGTGCTCCCCCAATGCCGGTCCGACCCATTCGCAGGTGCCCGGTGTGTCAGAGAGTTTCGGTACGATGCCCGGCATCTTGAACGCCTTGCCGTCTGGCAGCTTGGCCTGTAGGAACATTTCCCGGGCGAGGAACTGCGGGTCGCTGAACATATCCTCGGCGCTGAAGATCCGGCTGGCCGGGACCCCGGCCTGGTTCAGTTGCTCGATAACGGCATCGAGCGGCAGTGAGTTGACCCAACGATCGATGACCCCGTACAACTCGTCGCGGCGGCTGTCACGGCCATCATTGCTGGCCAGTTGCGGGTCATTGGCCAGGTCGTCACGGCCGATGATCTGCATGAAGCGCTTGAAGATCGCGTCGCCATTGGCGCCAATCTGCACATGCTTGCCGTCGGCGCTGGTGTGGATGGATGAGGGGGTGATGCCGGGCATGATATTGCCGGTGCGCTCGCGGATGAAACCGAACACGTCGAATTCCGGCACCATGCTTTCCATCATGGCGAAGATCGCTTCATACAACGCCACATCGACCACTTGTCCGGCCCCGCCATTGATCTCGCGGTGACGCAGGGCCATCAGTGCGCCAATCACGCCCCAGAGCGCCGCGATCGAGTCGCCGATGGAGATTCCGGTGCGCACCGGCGGGCGGTCCTCGAACCCAGTGATGTAGCGCAGTCCACCCATGGACTCACCCACCGCGCCGAACCCGGGCTGGTCTTTCATCGGTCCGGTCTGGCCGAAGCCTGAAAGCCGGACCATTACCAGTTTCGGATTCAGTGCGTGCAACACATCCCAGCCCAGTCCGAGCTTTTCCAGCACGCCGGGGCGAAAATTCTCGATCAGGATGTCGGCTTCGCCGATCAATTTTTTCAGAATCGTCAGGCCTTCAGGGTGCTTGAGGTTCAGGGTCAGGGATTTTTTGTTGCGCGCCTGGACGAACCACCACAACGATGTCCCTTCATACAGCTTGCGCCACTTGCGCAGCGGGTCGCCGCCGTCAGGCGATTCGACCTTGATCACCTCGGCACCGAACTCACCGCAGATGCGCGAGGCAAAAGGCCCGGCGATCAAGGTACCCAGTTCGATGACTTTGACGCCGGCAAGGGGTTTGGCAGTTAGCGACATGAGAAATCCTGTAGGACAAAAGCAGAACGAATAGAGCGTTTTATCATAGGCCAGTGTCAGTCGCCGCAGGTTGATGGTCGGCAATTCGTGGATTGCCCGTGTCATCGGTTAGACTTGCCGCCTTTCCTCGTATCAAGAAGCCCGTTCATGGCCCAGCCGTCCACGACCTATAAGTTTGAACTGAACCTCACTGACCTCGACCGCAATGTGTACGAGAACGTGAAGCAGACCATTGCCCGCCATCCCTCGGAAACCGAGGAGCGCATGACCGTGCGTCTGCTGGCTTACGCTTTCTGGTACAACGAATTGCTGGCATTCGGACGTGGTCTGTCAGACGTCGATGAACCCGCCTTGTGGGAAAAAAGCCTGGATGACCGTGTGTTGCACTGGATCGAAGTCGGCCAGCCCGACGCCGACCGCCTGACCTGGTGCTCGCGTCGCACCGAGCGCACCAGCCTGCTGGCCTACGGCAGCCTACGGGTCTGGGAGGGCAAGGTGATCCCGGCCGTCAAGAATCTGAAGAACGTCAACATCGCCGCTGTGCCTCAAGAAGTGCTCGAAACCCTGGCCCAGGACATGCCTCGCGTAATCAAGTGGGATGTAATGATCAGCGAAGGAACGATTTTCGTGACCGACGACCGTGGCCAGCATGAAGTGCAGTTGCAATGGTTGCTGGGTGAGCGCGGCTGATCCCGCAATGCTGGACAGTGCAATAGACACAATCCCTACGATCCATAGAGAAATATCCGTCACCCCATGCGCATAGAACCCCGCCAGCTACCCGACACCCTGCCATTTCTCGGTGACCTGCCGCCGCTGTTGACCCGCCTGTATGCGGCCCGTGGCGTGCAGTCCGAGGCTGAACTGGACAAGAGCCTGGCGCGTTTGATTCCTTATCAGCAACTCAAGGGCATCGACGCGGCGGTGGATCTGTTGGTGGTGGCGCTGGAGCAACGCCAGCGGATCCTGATCGTCGGCGATTTCGATGCCGACGGTGCGACCGCCAGCACCGTGGGCATGCTCGGGCTACGCTTGCTCGGCGCGGCCCATGTCGACTATCTGGTGCCCAATCGCTTCGAGTATGGCTACGGGCTGACTCCGGAAATCGTCGAAGTCGCCCTGGCTCGTGAGCCGCAGTTGCTGATCACCGTGGACAATGGCATTTCCAGTGTGGAAGGCGTGGCGGCGGCGAAAGCGGCGGGGCTCAATGTGCTGGTCACCGACCACCACTTGCCGGGCCTCGAACTGCCGATGGCCGATGCTATCGTCAACCCGAACCAGCCGGGCTGTGAGTTCCCGAGCAAGGCGCTGGCGGGTGTCGGGGTAATCTTTTATGTGCTGATGGCGCTGCGGGCTCGTCTGCGCGGCCTGGGTTGGTATGCCAGCAAACCCCAGCCGAACATTGGCGAACTGTTGGACCTGGTGGCCTTGGGCAGCGTGGCCGACGTGGTGCCCCTGGACGCCAATAATCGCATTCTGGTGCACCAGGGGCTGGAGCGGATTCGCGCTGGGCGTGCTCGTCCCGGTATCAAGGCCCTCCTCGAAGTGGCCAAGCGTGATCATTCGCGCATCACCTCCACGGACCTCGGGTTTATCCTCGGTCCGCGTCTGAATGCGGCGGGGCGCCTGGACGACATGAGCCTGGGTATCGAGTGCCTGCTCACCGACGATGCGGCCTTGGCGCGGGAGATGGCGGCGCAGCTGGACGGCATGAACCAGGATCGCAAATCCATCGAGCAAGGCATGCAGCGCGAAGCCCTGGCCCAGCTCAAGGACCTGCCGGTGGAGTCGATGCCGTTTGGTTTGTGCCTGTTCGATCCGCAGTGGCACCAAGGGGTTATCGGCATCCTCGCCTCGCGTATGAAAGAGCGCTATTTCCGTCCGACCATCGCCTTTGCCGATGCCGGCGACGGTTTGCTCAAGGGCTCGGGTCGCTCAGTGCCAGGGTTTCATATTCGCGATGCGCTGAGTGTCGTGGCGGCGCAGCATCCGACCCTGATCAGCAAGTACGGCGGTCACGCGATGGCGGCGGGCCTGACCTTGCCGGAAGCGAATTTCCCTTTGTTCGCCGAGGCATTCGACGCTGAAGTGCGTCGGCAATTGCGCGAAGAAGACCTGACCGGACGCCTGCTGTCGGATGGCACCCTGGCGGTGGAGGAATTCCACTTGGAACTGGCCCGGGCGCTGCGTCACGCCGGCCCCTGGGGCCAGCATTTCCCGGAGCCGATGTTCCACGGCCTGTTTCAATTGGTGGAGCAGCGGGTGGTGGGCGAACGGCATCTGAAGGTGGTGCTCAAGAGCGAGTGTGGTTCGGTGAAACTCGATGGCATCGCCTTTGGTATCGACCGTGAGGTTTGGCCAAACCCCACCGTGCGCTGGGTCGAACTGGCCTACAAACTCGACCTCAACGAGTTCCGCGGCCAGGAAACGGTGCAGTTGATGATTGCCCACATCGAGCCGCGGTAGGCATACCCCCGTCTATCGTCCCCGGGCCCTGTAGCGAGGGAGCTTGCTCTCTTGCCACAGGAATTCAGGCAAGCCTTGCGTGAACAGCATTGCGCCACACTGTCGGTTTTTAATTCTGAACCCACCCTGATCCCGGGTTGTCGACTAGGCTCTAAGCACTGCTTGATAGCCGTTGTGACGTCTTGTCGATTTTTCGTTGCCCGCGGGGGCGGGTGTTGCACCTTTTGTCACTCGTCGACTTTTCAAACAGAACCCTGGAGCCTGCCCACTGATTCGAGAGGTGCCCCATGAGTCTGCTGCTGGAACCCTATACCGTTCGCCAATTGACCCTGCCCAATCGCATCGCGGTGTCGCCGATGTGCCAGTATTCAAGCGCCGATGGCTTGGCCAACGACTGGCACCTGGTGCATCTCGGTAGCCGTGCTGTGGGCGGTGCTGGCCTGGTGTTCACCGAGGCCACCGCGGTCACCGCAGATGGCCGCATCACTGCCCAGGACCTGGGGCTGTGGAACGACGAACAGATCGAGCCTCTGCAACGCATCACCCGTTTCATCACCGCTCAGGGCGCCGTGCCGGGTATTCAGCTGGCCCACGCCGGGCGCAAGGCCAGCACCTGGCGCCCGTGGCTGGGCAAGCACGGCAGTGTAAAACCGGAAGACGGCGGCTGGGTGCCGGTGGGTCCGTCCCCGATTGCCTTCGACCCGCAACACACTCCGCCGGCCCAACTGGACGAAGGGCAGATCGCCGGTGTTGTCCAGGCATTCGTCGATTCGGCCAAACGTGCCCTCACGGCGGGCTTCAAAGTGGTCGAGGTCCACGCGGCCCATGGCTATCTGTTGCACCAATTCCTGTCGCCCTTGAGCAATCAGCGGCGTGATCAATATGGCGGCTCGTTCGAGAACCGTATCCGCCTGGTGTTGCAAGTGACCGAAGCGGTGCGGGCCGTCTGGCCTGAAGAGTTGCCAGTGTTCGTGCGCGTCTCTGCCACCGACTGGGTCGAGGACGGTTGGAACCCGGATGAAACCGTGGAGCTGGCACGACGACTCAGGGCCGTGGGAGTGGACTTGATCGATGTGTCATCGGGCGGCACTGCCGCGAATGCGGAGATCCCCACCGGCCCGGGTTACCAGACGCGGTTCGCGGAGCGGGTGCGCAAGGAGTCGGAAATTGCCACCGGCACCGTCGGCATGATTACCGAACCGGCTCAGGCCGAGCACATCCTGCGTACCTGCCAGGCCGACATCATTTTCCTCGCCCGGGAATTGTTACGTGATCCGTACTGGGCCCTGCACGCCGATGATGACCTGGGCGGACGCAAGGCCACGTGGCCGGCGCAGTACCAGCGGGCCACGCATCGGGACCAGCCGATTCATGAGTCGGATTTGCGCGATTGAGTGTTTGGTAACGCAAAAAGCCCCGGTCGATTTGGCCGGGGCTTTTGTTTATCGGACAGGAGTATTCGGTGGCTGTACCGGCCTCATCGCGAGCCAGTCCAGACGCCGAATCAATCTCAGGGATACTTGCGCTTATCCGGCGCCGGTGGGAAGTACTGGTACAGCCAAGTCTCACTCAAGGTCCGGTCTTTGGTGCGAATGAACAGGCGCATCTGCACCGGGTCCACGCGATCGTCGGTCGGGTACCAGTCGAAGGTGATCCGGTAGCCCTTGACCGAATCCAGCAGCAGTACGTTGAAGTCCTTCACCTCGCCATGGGAGCAGGTCACCACCGGTTCGATGCCAGTGCCCGGGGGCAATTGGTCGAGGCCGCCACCGCTGAAGTCCACGGCAAAGCGCCGTGCCCAGACGGTCGGGTAATGCTCGCCCGGTGCCCAGCCTTCGATGAAGCCGCCCATGCCTGAACGGGTCGCGTCGACATGCGCCAGGTCCGTACTCACCGGTGGCAAGGCGCTCCAGTAGAGCTTGTAGCCATAATTCAGTGAATCACCGGCAGCCACCGGTTTTTTCGGTGTCCAGAACGCAACGATGTTATCCAGGGTTTCGCCGGTGGTAGGGATTTCCAGCAGATCGACAGAGCCTTCGCCCCAGGCTGTCGTAGGCTCGACCCACAGGCTCGGGCGCTTGCTGTACCAGTCCACGGTGTCCTGGTAGCTGGCAAAGTCGTGGTCGGTCTGCACCAGGCCGAAGCCTTTCGGGTCCTTGTCGGCATAGGCATTGAATTGCAGGTTGGCGGGGTTGTTCAACGGGCGGCACACCCATTCGCCGTTGCCGCGCCACATGGCCAGGCGGTCGGAGTCGTGGATTTGCGGGTGAATGGTGTCGCACATGCGCCGCTCGACGGTGCCGCAACTGAACATGCTGGTCATGGGGGCGATACCCAGTTGTTCGATGGCGGTACGGGCGTTGATGTGCGCATCGACCTCCATCACCACGCGGGTCGGCTGGCAATCGATGTCAAACCGATAGGCCCCGGTGGCGCTGGGGGAGTCGAGCAGGGCGTAGACCACGAAACGGGTGCTGTTCTTGTCCGGGGTTTCGAACCAGAACTTGGTGAAGTCCGGGAACTCCTCACGTTTCTTGGCGTAGGTGTCGATGGCCAATCCGCGGGCGGACAGCCCGTATTGGCCACTGGCGTCCACGGCGCGGAAATAACTGGCCCCCAGAAACGAAAGGATGTCGTGACGATCCAGCTCCGGTGCCTTGAACACCCGAAACCCGGAAAAGCCCAGGTCACCGGTCAGCTGCGAGGTGTTGACCGTGGTCTTCTCATAGTTGAACAGCTCCGGGCGGAAGTGCACTTCACGGGCCTGGCGGGTCTTGGGATCGACGCTGTACATGCGCACTGGCTGCTTGAAGCCCATGCCGACATGGAAAAATTGCACGTCCAACTGACCGTCCAGCTGGTTCCACAAGGAGTGGTTGGCGTCGTACTGGATCGCGTTGAACTGCAGGGGCGACATCAGGGCCAGGGTTTGCGGCAGGACTTGCTTAGTGTCGACGTAGCGGCTCGCGGCCAGTTGCCGGGCCTGGTCTTTCAGGGCATTGAAATCGAAAGGACGGGCTTCGCCATCGGCGGTCTGATCGGCAGCCCAGGCGCGTGCGGCCATGAGGCCGGAGGCCGAAAGTCCGGTGTAGGCGGCGAAGGCCATGGAGGCCTTGAGCAGGTTCCTGCGGTGCATAGATACAACCTTTCTCGAAAAAATCCCGAGCCGTTCCTGGCCGCGAAGATTGATGAAGGAGTTCGAACATGCCTTTGGCCAAACGCAACAGACGTTAGAACAGATACCTGAGAGCTGGATCGGTTCAC
The DNA here is from genome assembly GCF_017968885.1 of Pseudomonas sp. Tri1. Taxonomy (NCBI): domain Bacteria; kingdom Pseudomonadati; phylum Pseudomonadota; class Gammaproteobacteria; order Pseudomonadales; family Pseudomonadaceae; genus Pseudomonas; species Pseudomonas sp. Tri1. The sequence continues at coordinate 1,230,873 of NZ_CP072913.1, forward strand.
CAAGGGGCAAAATCATAGGGGATATGCGGGCATATAGAGAAAGGAAAGCGCGGCTTAGTTAAATTTTCTTACAGATATTTCTTTTTTTATCAGGATTTCGGCTTTTTTTGACTAATTACTCTAAAACTCCCTTTTCACGCTATGAATCCTCCCTATTCTTTAGCTTGATAGACGGTTCGATCCGCGATGCAGACGGCGCTATCAGGCCATTCGACGTACAGAAGGACAACGTTCATGACAAAAATACAGGGCATTACCGAAATGCTGGGGATCTTTCCAGGCCTGATCAACCCGCGCAGGACGCGCCGGCTCAGCCTGGAAGAGTTAAGGCTGGTGGAGCGCTATCGGGAACTGTCGGAAAACGACCGGATCGCTATGCGCTACCTGGTGGATGCGATGCGCAGTGTTTCCAGATTCTGATCAAGCACGGTGATGATGGCCAGGCCTTCTTCCACACGAAAGGACAAAACGGGCGAGGCCATGGCTAATCTCCAAGGTGTATACGTTGTCGACGCGCTAGGTCCTGCCAGGATTTCCGTCAACCGGCGAGCGTGCACCAGTCGACGAAAACCTTGGCAGCGCGCAGGCAGGGCGAGCGCGAGCGTGTGTTGCTAACGTTGTCTTGGCTTCAATGCTTGAACATCACATGCCGCACCACCGTGTAGTCCTCCAGCCCATACATGGACATGTCCTTGCCATAGCCGGAACGTTTCTGACCGCCATGGGGCATTTCGCTGACGAGCATGAAGTGAGTGTTGACCCAGGTGCAGCCGTATTGCAGGCGTGCCGACAGGCGATGGGCGCGGCCGATGTCGGCGGTCCACACCGATGAGGCCAGGCCATAGTCCGAATCGTTGGCCCAGGCCAGTACCTGCGCTTCGTCGACGAAGGGGGTGACGGATACCACCGGGCCGAAAACTTCCCGACGGACGATTTCGTCGTCCTGCTGGGCGTCGGCCAATACCGTTGGTTCGAAGAAGAACCCGTTGCCCTCCACCGCCTTGCCACCGGTGATCAGGCGGATATGCGGCTGGGCGATGGCCCGTTCGACGAACCCTGCCACGCGGTCACGGTGCTGGGCGGTGATCAGCGGCCCCATTTCGGTGTCCGGCGCCGTTTGCAGGCCATACATGATGCTGCTCACTGCGGCGCCGAGCTTTTCGACAAACTGCTCGTAGATGCCTTGCTGGGCATAGATGCGGCACGCGGCGGTGCAGTCCTGGCCAGCATTGTAGAAACCGAAGGTGCGGATGCCTTCCACCGCCGCGTCGATGTCGGCGTCGTCGAAAATGATCACCGGGGCCTTGCCGCCCAGCTCCATGTGCGTGCGCTTGACGCTGTCGGCAGTGCTGGAAATGATGTTTGCGCCGGTGGCGATGGAGCCGGTCAGTGACACCATGCGCACTTTTGGATGGGTCACCAGCGGCTGGCCGACGGTCTGCCCACGACCGAACACCACGTTGAGCACACCTGCCGGGAAAATTTCCGATGCCAGTTCCGCCAGGCGTAACGCGGTCAGCGGGGTCTGTTCCGACGGCTTGAGCACCACGGTATTACCGGCGGCCAGGGCCGGGGCGATTTTCCAGGCGACCATCATCAGCGGGTAGTTCCACGGTGCGATGGAGGCGACCACGCCCACCGGGTCGCGGCGGATCATCGAGGTGTGCCCCGGCAGGTATTCGCCGCCCGCCGAGCCGCTCATGCAGCGGCTGGCGCCGGCAAAGAAGCGGAACACATCGGCGATCGCCGGGATCTCGTCGTTCAGCGCGGCGCTCAGGGGTTTGCCGCAATTGTCCGATTCCAGTTTTGCCAGTTCTTCGCCGTGGGCTTCGATGGCATCGGCCAGTTTGAGTAACAGCAGGGAACGGTCCTTGGGCGGGACCTGGGACCAGCTTTCAAAGGCACTGTCGGCCGCACGCACAGCGGCATCGACCTGGGCTTCGCTGGCCTCATTGATTTCCACCAGCACCCGACCCAGCGCGGGGTTGAACACAGCCTGGCCGGGGCCTTCGCCGTTTACCAGGTGACCGTTGATCAGCAGTTTGGTTTGCATGTTCATGTCCTCTTGAAGGTTTCCAAGTCCCCTGTGGGGAGCGAGCTTGCTCGCGATAGCGGTGGATCATTCACCCTTTACAGCGATTGACACGACGCCTTCGCGAGCAAGCTCGCTCCCACAGGATTGCGGTCCCACAGTGAGCGATCACCGTTGATCATTTCCCGCCACTCCCCGCCACGCTCTCACCGCCCCGGGTCAGGTAATAAGCGCCCAGTATCGGCAGCATCGTTACTATCATCACCAGCATCGCCACCACATTGGTCACCGGCACGTCGCGGGGGCGGCTGAGCTGGTTGAGCAACCACAGCGGCAGGGTGCGTTCGTGGCCGGCGGTGAAGGTGGTGACGATGATTTCGTCGAACGACAGCGCAAACGCCAGCATCCCGCCAGCCAGTAGCGCCGAGCCGAGATTGGGCAGGATGATGTAGCGAAAGGTCTGCCAGCCGTCGGCACCCAGGTCCATCGAGGCCTCGATCAGGCTGTGGGACGTGCGGCGCAGGCGGGCGATGACGTTGTTGTAGACGATCACCACACAGAAGGTCGCGTGACCGACGATGATGGTGAACATGCCAGGCTCGATCCCCAGGGTCTTGAAGGTCGCCAGCAGGGCAATGCCGGTGATGATGCCTGGCAGGGCAATTGGCAGGATCAGCATCAGCGAAATGCCCTGCTTGCCGAAGAAGTCGCGACGGTACAGTGCGGCCGAGGCCAGCGTACCGAGCACCATGGCGATCAGCGTGGCGATGGCCGCGATCTGTAGCGACAGCTTGATCGCCTCCAGTACATCCGGGCGCGCGAAGGCGACGCTGAACCACTTCAGGGTCAGGCCCTTGGGCGGAAAGCTGAACGCGGCGTCTTCGGTGTTGAAGGCGTAGAGGAAGATGATCAGGATCGGGAAATGCAGGAACACCAGCCCGCCCCACGCAGCGATCTTCAGGCCCCAGGATGATTTTTCAGAGTGCATCGAAAGCCCCCAGGCGCTTGACGATAGACAGGTAGATGGCAATCAGCACAATGGGCACCAGCGTGAACGCCGCGGCCATGGGCATGTTGCCGATGGCGCCTTGCTGGGCGTAGACCATGCTGCCGACGAAATAACCCGGCGGGCCCACCAATTGCGGCACGATGAAATCCCCCAACGTCAGCGAGAAGGTGAAGATCGAGCCGGCGGCAATGCCCGGGATCGACAGCGGCAAGATCACCTGCATGAACGTCTGGCGCGGTCTGGCGCCCAAGTCTGCCGAGGCTTGCAGCAGCGACGGTGGCAAGCGTTCCAGGGACGCCTGGATCGGCAGGATCATGAACGGCAGCCAGATGTAGACGAACACCAGGAAACGTCCCAGGTGTGAGGTGGACAAGGTGCTGCCGCCCACGCCGGGAATCCCCAGAACGAACTGCAACAGTGGTTCCAGCCCCAGGTGCTGGACGAACCATTGCGCCACGCCGCCCTTGGCCAGCAGCAGCGTCCAGGCATAGGCCTTGACGATGTAGCTGGCCCACATCGGCAGCATCACCGCGATGTAGAAAAACGCCTTGGTCTTGCCGCTGGTGTAGCGCGCCATGTAGTAGGCAATCGGGAACGCGACGATGGCGCTGGCGATGGACACGACGATGGCCATGCTCAAGGTGCGCAGGATGATGTCGAAGTTCGACGGTTGGAACAGTGCCGTGAAGTTCGCCAGGGTCAGGTCGGGGGTGACCGCCATGGTGAAGTCATCGAAAGTGTAGAAGCCCTGCCAGAGCAAGGTCAGCAGCGAGCCCAGGTAGATCGCACCGAACCAGATCAACGGCGGCACCAGCAACATCGACAGGTAGAGGTTGGGGCGGCGGTACAGCAGGTTGGAAAAACGCCGCAACGGCGAACCGGATGCAGGCGTTTGGTTGATGGCCAGGGTGTTCATCTCACACCTCACTGCCGACAGTATCATGCAGTGCGACCATCGCCTCCCGCGCCCAGCGTACGCTCAGGTGCTGGCCGGTCTGGTGCTGGGCGGTGTTGTCGAGCCACTGGGTATTGGCCTGGCTGAGGTTCAGGGTCTGGCCGTTGGCAAGCTTCAACTCGTAGCGCGTGGCGCTGCCCTGGTATTGGATGTCGTGAAGCAGACCGTGGACTTCTATTTCATGAGCGGCCAATGGGCCCTCGGCGAAGCGCACGTGTTCCGGACGGATCGAGAACGGCTGTGGGGAACCGCTCAGTTCTCGGGCCAGTTCACCGCGAATCACATTGGAAGTACCGACGAATTCAGCGACGAAAGTGGTTGCCGGTTTCATGTACAGGTTGCGCGGTGTATCGACCTGTTCGATGCGGCCCTTGTTGAACACCGCCACGCGGTCGGACATCGACAAGGCTTCGGTCTGGTCGTGGGTGACGAAAATGAAGGTGATGCCCAACTGGCGCTGCAGTTTCTTCAACTCGCCCTGCATCTGTTCGCGCAGCTTCAGGTCGAGGGCGCCCAGCGGTTCGTCCAGCAGCAACACCCGCGGGCGGTTGACCAGGGCACGGGCCAGGGCCACGCGTTGACGCTGGCCGCCTGAGAGTTGCACCGGCTTGCGCTCGCCATAGCCACCCAGGGCCACCATCTCCAGTGCTTCGTCGGCGCGCTTGATGCGCTCGGCCTTGGCGACGCCTTTGACTTTCAAACCGTAGGCCACGTTGTCGCGCACATTCATATGCGGGAAGAGCGCGTAATCCTGGAACACCGTGTTGACGTCCCGCTGATAGGGCGGCAGCCCGGCGGCTTCTTCGCCATGGATGCAGATCGAGCCGGCACTGGGTTGTTCGAACCCGGCGATCAAGCGCAGGCAGGTGGTCTTGCCTGAGCCGGAAGGGCCCAGCATGGAAAAGAACTCGCCGTCCTGAATGTCGATGGAAACCCGGTCAACGGCCTTCACTTCGCCAAACTGACGGGATACCTGGGTGAATTGGACTGCAAGCGTCATGGTGCGGGGCTCCAGAAAGCGCGACTTCTATTGGATTGTTGGTGGGGGCCGGACATCGGATCTGTGGGAGCAATGCTTGCTCGCGATACAGGCGCCTCGGTTCCCCGAGAGACCGCGTCATCTTCATCGCGGGCAAGCCTTGTTCCCACACAAGAGCGGTGTTCAGCTGGGTTTCCTAAGCCGACAGAGGCTTACCGCCCACCCATGATCGCAATGTAGTCCTGGGTCCAGCGGCTGTACGGCACGAACTTGCCGCCCTCGGCCTGCGGGGTTTTCCAGAAGGCGATCTTGTCGAACTGGTCGAAGCCGTTGGTCTTGCAGCCTTCGGCACCGAGCAGCTCGCTGCCCTTGCACGCCGCCGGCACCGCTGGCAACGAGCCAAACCAGGCGGCCACGTCACCCTGGACTTTGGGTTGCAGCGACCAGTCCATCCACTTGTAGGCGCAATTAGGGTGCTTGGCCTCGGCGTGCAGCATCGTGGTGTCGGCCCAACCGGTGGCGCCTTCTTTCGGAATGGTCGAGGCGATCGGTTGTTTTTCGTTCATCAGGCCGTTGACCTGATACGGCCAGGCGCCGGACGCCACCACACCTTCGTTCTTGAAGTCGCTCATCTGCACGGTGGTGTCGTGCCAGTAGCGGTGGATCAACGGTTGCTGGGCCCGCAGTAATTCCAGCACGGCCTTGTACTGCGCTTCGTCGAGTTGGTACGGGTCCTTGATCCCCAGTTCTGGCTTGGCGGTCTTGAGGTACAGCGCCGCGTCGGCGATGTAGATCGGGCCATCGTAGGCTTGCACACGACCTTTGTTCGGCTTGCCGTCGGGCAGGTTCTGGGCGTTGAATAGCACGCCCCAACTGGTCGGTGCCTGCTTGAATACCTCGGTGTTGTACATCAGTACGTTCGGGCCCCACTGATACGGGGTGCCGTAGGTCTGCTGGTTGACCACATACCACGGTGCATCCTTGAGGCGTGGGTCGAGGTTCTTCCAGTTGGCGATCAATGCCGTGTTGATCGGCTGCACCCGCTTGCCGGCAATCAGTCGCAGCGAGGCGTCACCCGAGGCAGTGACCAGGTCGTAGCCGCCCTTGGACATCAGGCTGACCATTTCGTCGGACGTCGCGGCGGTTTTCACATTGACCTTGCAGCCGGTTTCCTTCTCGAAACCGGTCACCCAGTCGTAGGCTTTGTCGCTTTCACCGCGTTCGATGTAACCCGGCCAGGCGACGATATCCAGTTGGCCTTCGCCGGCGCCAACGGCCTTGAGCGGTTCGGCGGCCTGGAGGCTGACACTGGTCAACAGCGCGGTGGTAATTGCGCTGAGCAATACGGTCTTGTGCGCGTACATGGAAATCCCTCTTGCTTTAATTATGGTCGGGGCAGTGTTTCAACGGGGTGAAGCGCCATTGAAGGCCTGTTATTAGAGTAGTGCTGTTATCTACAGATGCTGGCCGTGGCGGGCCATGATGTGGCGCACCACGCTGTAGTCCTGGAGCGAATCGCTGGACAGATCTTTCCCATAACCCGAACGTTTCAGGCCGCCGTGGGGCATTTCGCTGACCAGCATGAAGTGGCTGTTGATCCAAGTGCAGCCGTATTGCAGTCGCGCCGCCACCTGCATCGCCTTGTCCAGGTTCTGGGTCCACACCGAGGACGCCAGGCCGTACTCGGAGTCGTTGGCCCAGTCCACTGCCTGGCTGAGTTCGTCGAAGCGGGTCACGGTGACCACTGGGCCGAACACTTCGCGCTGGACGATTTCATCGTTTTGCTTGCAGCCGGCCAGCAGCGTGGGTTGGTAATAGAAACCGGCGCCAGAATGCACGGCCGCCCCAGTGATTCGCTCGATGTGCGGTTGGCCGAGGGCGCGCTCAACGAAACTGGCGACCCGGTCGCGCTGGCGGGTGCTGATGAGCGGGCCGATTTCATTGTCGGCATCGCGCTTGCCGGCAAAGCGCAGGCTGCTGACCGCCGCGCCGAGCTCGGCCACCAGGCGGTCATGAATCGCGCCTTGGGCGTAGATCCGGCACGCTGCGGTGCAATCCTGCCCGGCGTTGTAATAACCGTAGGTGCGCACGCCTTCGACCACCGCCTGGAGGTCGGCGTCGTTGCACACGATCACCGGCGCCTTGCCGCCCAGCTCCAGGTGCGTGCGCTTGAGGGTTTTCGCCGCCGCCTGGAGGATCTTCTGCCCGGTGACGATATCGCCGGTCAGCGAAACCATGCGCACTTTGGGATGGCTGACCAGATGGCTGCCGACCCCTTCGCCACCCCCGCAGATGATGTTGATCACACCTCGTGGCAGGATCTCGGCCAGTGTTGGCGCCAAGGCCAGGACTGACAGCGGCGTGTGTTCCGACGGTTTGAACACCAGCGTATTGCCGGCGGCCAGGGCCGGGGCGATCTTCCACGCGGCCATCATGATCGGGTAATTCCACGGCGCGATGGACGCCACCACGCCAATCGGGTCGCGGCGCACCATGCTGGTGTAGCCGGGCAGGTATTCGCCACTGAGCTGGCCGGTCTGGCAGCGTACGGCGCCAGCAAAGAAACGGAACACGTCCACTGTGGCGTTCAGGTCATCCTGGCGTGCCAGGTGCAGCGGCTTGCCGCAGTTCAGGGATTCGAGGCGGGCCAGGTAGTCGGCGTTTTTCTCGATGGCACTGGCAATCTCCAGCAGCAGGTTCGAGCGCTGTTGCGGCGTGGTACGCGACCATCCGGCGAAGGCACGGTGGGCGGCCAGGATGGCGGCCTCAACCTGCTCGGTGCCGGCCTCGGCGATGTGTGTCAGGACTTCGCCTGTGGCCGGGTTGAGGATCGGCTCGACAAACCCGTCACCGGGGACCAATTCCCCGTCGATCAGCAACGCGGTACACAACGGAGTTTGCGTGCCAGCCATGTTCGCGTTCTCTATAAAAGGGGGGGCTACTGCTGTCAGTGATGCAGCAAGACTAGTGCTCAGCCTTAAACCCGACAAATTCTAAATACTCAAGGCTGCATTCGATTAAATAGATGGCTTGCGTCCACCATGGGGTTGTTCCCGGGCGACAGTCAAAAACGGATCGACCAACGCCGGTCGCGCGGTGCCCCGGCGCCAGGCCAGGCCCACATCGAGGGTCTGGCTGAGGTCGGCAATCGGGCGCGCCTCGATGATGTCGCCCTCCAGCGACCACGGGCGGTAGGTCATGTCTGGCTGTATCGACACCCCCAATCCGGCCGCCACCAGGCTGCGCACCGCTTCGGTCGAGGCGGTGCGCAGGGTGATCTTCGGTTGCAGGCCGGCACCGCGCCACAGGCGCTGGGCGTTGCGGTCCATCTCATCGACATTGAGTTGGATCAGCGGCTCGCGGGCGACATCGGCCAGGTTGATGCTGTCATGTTCCAGCAGCGGATGCTGGGCCGGCAGCCACAAGCGGTGGGGCGAATGGGTCAATACTTCGGTTTGCAAGGCGTGACGGTCTTCGAGGTTGGAGAGGATCAGTACCCCGACGTCAATTTCGCCACTGACCAGCAGATGCTCGATGTACGGCCGTTCGTCTTCCATCACGCGGATCGCCACATTGGGGTAGGCGCGCTGGAAGCGGGTCAGCAGATCCGCCAGGTAATAACCGGCCACCAGGCTGGTGACGCCGATGGTGACTTGGCCGGCCACCTGGTCGGTGCTTTGTTGCAGGCTGCGTTTGGCGTTGTCGACGGTGGCCAGGATCAAGTGGGCCTGGCGCAGGAATTGATGCCCCTGGTGAGTCAGGGTCATGCCCTTGGCGTGGCGATTGAACAGGCTGACACCGATTTCCTGTTCCAGTTGCTGGATGGCCAGGGTCAAGGTGGACTGGGAAATGAATGCGGTTTGCGCGGCGGCGGAGATCGAACCGGTTTCGGCTACGGCGATGAAATGACGGATCTGGCGCAGGGTCATCATGGACGAATATCCGGTAGGCGGTTTTATCGAATGATCTGAGTGTATATCGTTTTTTTTGAGGCTCAGTGAGCGCTTCAGGCAACATCTCGAAGCAATCTCGCTGAGGAGACCGGGCACTTTCGTTCTAGGCTGGGGGCCTTAATGATCCGGTTAACCCGAATGTGTGGAGGTCTTAAATGAACACCCGTGGATTGCTCGATCAGCTACTCAAGTCCGGTCAGGAAATGTTGCAGAACAAGGCTGGCGGTGCCCAGGGCAAGTCGTCAGGCGGTTTGGGCGGCTTGCTCGGCGGCTCCGGAGGGCTGGGCGGGATGCTTTCCGGCGCGGGTGGCGGGGCGTTGGCCGCCGGGGCCATGGGCCTGCTACTGGGCAACAAGAAAGCCCGCAACTTCGGCGGCAAGGCCCTGGCCTATGGTGGCCTGGCCGCCTTGGGCGTGATCGCCTACAAAGCCTATGGCAACTGGCAGGCCCAGCAGGGCAACGCACCGAAAACCGAACCGCAGACCCTGGATCGCGTTCCCCCGGCACAGGTCGAGCAGCACAGCCAGGCGATCCTCAAGGCGCTGGTGGCAGCGGCCAAGGCCGATGGCCACGTGGACGAGCGTGAGCGCCAGTTGATCGAAGGCGAATTCACCAAGCTCGATAATGACCAGGAACTGCAACACTGGCTGCACGCTGAACTCAACAAACCCTTGGACCCCACCGACGTCGCCCGCGCTGCCAGCACCCCGGAAATGGCCGCGGAGATGTACATCGCCAGCGTCATGTTGGTGGACGAGGAAAACTTCATGGAGAAATCCTACCTCGATGAACTGGCACGCCAACTCAAGCTGGAACCGGGGTTGAAGGTGGAGCTGGAGAAGCAGGTTCGGCAGGCAGCTCTATAAAACAATCCCAACATCAGTCCTTGTGGGAGCGAGCCTGCTCGCGATGGCGCCCGGTCAGTCACAGCATCGTTGGCTGATACACCGCTATCGCGAGCAGGCTCGCTCCCACAATGGTTTTGTGTCGTTTGACAGTCCTGTATCCAACGCATTTTCCCGTGGGAGCGAGCCTGCTCGCGATGGCGCCCGGTCAGTCACAGCATCGTTGGCTGATGCACCGCTATCGCGAGCAAGCTCGCTCCCGCAATGGTTTTGTGTCGTTTGACAGTCCTGTATCCAACGCATTTTCCCGTGGGAGCGAGCTTGCTCGCGATGGCGCCCGATCAGTCACAGCGTCGTTGGCTGATGCACCGCTATCGCGAGCAAGCTCGCTCCCACAATGGTTTTGTGTCGTTTGACAGTCCTGTATCCAACGCATTTTCCCGTGGGAGCGAGCCTGCTCGCGATGGCGTCCGGTCAGTCACAGCATCGTTGGCTGATGCACCGCTATCGCGAGCAAGCTCGCTCCCGCAATGGTTTTGTGTCGTTTGACAGTCCTGTATCCAACGCATTTTCCCGTGGGAGCGAGCTTGCTCGCGATGGCGCCCGGTCAGTCACAGCATCGTTGGCTGATGCACCGCTATCGCGAGCAAGCTCGCTCCCGCAATGGTTTTGTGTCGTTTGACAGTCCTGTATCCAACGCATTTTCCCGTGGGAGCGAGCTTGCTCGCGATGGCGCCCGGTCAGTCACAGCATCGTTGGCTGATGCACCGCTATCGCGAGCAGGCTCGCTCCCGCAATGGTTTTGTGTCGTTTGACAGTCCTGTATCCAACGCATTTTCCTGTGGGAGCGAGCTTGCTCGCGATGGCGCCCGGTCAGTCACAGCATCGTTGGCTGATGCACCGCTATCGCGAGCAGGCTCGCTCCCACAAGGGGGCATTGCTCATTTTGAGAAAACGGTGAACTTCGGCCTCGCCAAAATCACCCCACAGCGCCATACAGACGCAACGCTGCCCTCGGCTATACTCCCCAGCATTTTCAAGTGCCCGAGGTTTTACTGTGAAGAACTGGACGTTGCGCCAACGTATCCTGGCGAGTTTTGCGGTGATCATCGCCATCATGCTGCTGATGGTGATCGTCTCGTATTCACGGTTGTTGAAAATCCAGGACAGTGAAGAGCGGGTGCGTGCCGATGCGGTGCCGGGGGTGTATTACAGCTCCATGATTCGCGGCGGCTGGGTCGACAGCTACGTCCTGACCCAGCAGATCGTCGGCCTTTCGGGGCATCGAGAAGTCACGGCCGAGGACAAGGCCCGCTACCAGGGCTTCGAGCAACATCTGCGCGAGGAAATCCAGAACTATCAAAAGCTGATCCAGAATCCTGCCGACCAAGCCTCTTTCGACGAGTTCGAAGCCAATCACCAGGCGTTCAACCAGGCATTGGCAAAGGTCCTGGACCTGTATCAGCGCAAGGATTACGAAGGCGCACGGCTGGCCCTGGAGAAAGAGCTGACGCCGGCATGGCTCGACGGTCGGGGGCACTTGAATCACATCATCGAGCGCAATCGCGAGCTGGCGGAACAAGCCACTGGGACCATTGGCGATGCTGTGACGGCGGCCAAAGTGGCCATGGGGCTGTCGTTTCTCGTCGCATTGATTGTCGCCTTACTCTGTGGGCTGTTGCTGATGCGCGCGATCATGGCGCCGATGAACCGCATCGTGGAAATCCTCGAGATCATGCGCAGCGGCGACCTGAGTGGACGCTTGAACCTGGCGCGCAAGGATGAGTTCGGCGCGGTGGAAACCGGTTTCAACGACATGATGGCCGAGCTGACATCGTTGGTCGCCCAGGCCCAGCGCTCTTCGGTGCAGGTCACCACCTCGGTGACCGAGATCGCTGCGACTTCCCGCCAGCAGCAGGCCACGGCGACCGAAACCGCCGCCACCACCACCGAAATCGGTGCGACGTCGCGAGAGATTGCCGCCACGTCCCGTGACCTGGTGCGCACCATGACTGAAGTCTCTACTGCTGCCGACCAGGCTTCGGTGGCCGCCGGATCTGGGCAGCAAGGCCTGGCGCGCATGGAAGAAACCATGCATTCGGTGATGGGCGCTGCAGACCTTGTGAACGCCAAGTTGGCGATCCTCAACGAGAAGGCCGGCAACATCAACCAAGTGGTGGTCACCATCGTCAAAGTGGCCGACCAGACCAACCTGCTGTCCCTCAACGCCGCCATCGAGGCCGAGAAAGCCGGCGAGTACGGTCGTGGTTTCGCCGTGGTCGCCACCGAAGTGCGGCGCCTGGCCGACCAGACGGCCGTGGCCACGTATGACATCGAACAGATGGTGCGTGAGATCCAGTCTGCGGTGTCGGCAGGGGTGATGGGCATGGACAAGTTCTCCGAAGAAGTGCGCCGTGGCATGGCCGAGGTGCAACAGATCGGCGAGCAGCTGTCGCAGATCATTCATCAGGTCCAGGCGCTGGCACCGCGGGTATTGATGGTCAACGAGGGTATGCAGGCCCAGGCCACCGGTGCCGAGCAGATCAACCACGCCCTGGTGCAACTGGGCGATGCCAGCAGCCAGACCGTGGAGTCCCTGCGCCAGGCCAGTTCCGCCATCGACGAACTGAGCCAGGTGGCCGTCGGGCTGCGCAGTGGCGTCTCGCGTTTCAAAGTCTGATGAGCGAATTCGAGGCCAGACATGGCGCCGCGTCGGCGGCCCGGAAAATGCTGTTCCTGGTGTTTCGCATCGGTGACGAGCGCTACGCCCTGCAGGCCATCGATGTGGTGGAAGTGCTGCCGCGCCTGCCGCTCAAGCCGATTGCCCGGGCGCCGGCCTGGGTGGCGGGGGTGTTCGCCTGGCGCGGCGCGGTGGTGCCGGTGATCGACCTATGCAGCCTGACCTTCGGCCACAGCGCCGAGGCCCGTACCAGCACACGACTGGTACTGGTGCACTACCGGCACGAAATATCGTCGTCGATGCAGGTGCTGGGATTGATCCTGGAGCAGGCTACGGACACCTTGCGCTGCGATCCGGCGGATTTTCGACCCTATGGCTTGGATAATCGACAGGCGCCGTACCTCGGCCCGGTGCGCGAAGATGCCCAGGGGCTGCTGCAATGGGTACGCGTCAATGACCTGCTTGATGAGTCGGTCCGCGGCGTTTTGTTCCCGACGCCGCCGCTGAACCTCGATGATCTCGAGGCCCTGTCATGAACAACGACCAGCGCTTTTTCGATTTCCTCAAGGAACGCATCGGCCTGGATGTCACCTCCGTCGGCACCGCCATCATCGAGCGCGCCCTGCGCCAGCGTACCAGCGCCCAACCGGGGCGAACCGCCGATGAGTATTGGCAATGCCTGCAGCAATCGGCCCAGGAGCAACAAGCGCTGATCGAGGCGGTGATCGTCCCCGAGACGTGGTTCTTTCGCTATCCCGAATCCTTTGCGACCCTGGCCAAGCTGGCCGTCAAGCGTCTGGCCGAGATCCGCCACCTGCGGGCGCTGCGTATCCTCAGCTTGCCGTGCTCCACCGGCGAAGAGCCCTATTCCATTGCCATGGCCCTGCTGGACGCCGGGCTTGGTCCGCATCAATTCAAGGTCGATGGGCTGGACGTCAGCCCGCTGTCGGTGGAGCGGGCCAGGGCCGCTTGCTACGGCAAAAACTCCTTTCGTGGCGCCGACCTGGCTTTTCGCGAGCGGCATTTTATCGCCGACAGTGAAGGCTATCGCCTCACTGAACGGGTGCGCGAACAGGTGCGCTTGCAAGTGGGCAACCTGCTGGATCCGGCCTTGCTGGTGAACGAAGCACCTTATGATTTTGTGTTCTGCCGCAACTTGCTGATCTATTTCGACCAACCGACCCAGCAGCAGGTATTCGAGGTGCTCAAGCGCCTGACCCATCAGGACGGCGTGCTGTTTATCGGCCCCGCCGAGGGCAGTTTGCTCGGGCGCCTGGGCATGCGCTCGATCGGTATTGCCCAGTCGTTCGCTTTCAGCCGCCAAGGCGCGCCCGAGCCACAACCGTTGCCGGTCTTGCTGCCGACCCCATTGCCGGTGCGTCAGCCGCATCGGGTTGTCCCTCCGGCCCCCCGACCTCGGCCGTTTGCCACCAGCGTGACGCCGATTGCCGAACCGAAGAGCAGCGACGCCGCGACATTGCTGGCCCATATTGCTGCCCTGGCCAACAGCGGCAAAAGCGCCGAAGCCCGCGTAGCCTGTGAGCAGTACCTGCGCAGCCACGCCCCTGCGGCCCAGGTGTTCTATTGGCTGGGTTTGCTCAGCGACATGGCTGGCAGCGCCCTTGAGGCCCTGGGTTATTATCGCAAGGCGCTTTATCTTGAACCGCAACACGCCGAGGCCCTGGTGCATCTGGCGGCGCTGCTGGCTTCCCAGGGAGACGAGGCCGGAGCCCGTCGATTGCAGGAACGCGCCGCCCGCAGCGGGCGCGCGGCGGACAGTGAGCGTAAACAATGAGCGGTTCGGTTTTCTACAGCGTCACCCATGACGATGCCCAGGCCATCGACGACTGCTGGAATCGCATCGGGGTACATGGCGACAAATCCTGTGCGCTGTTGCCCGAGCATATTCACTGCCGCAATTGCCCGGTGTATTCGGCGGCCGCCACCCGCTTGCTCGACCGCTATGCCTTGCCCCGCGACGACCGGGACCTGGTCCTTGTGCCGGTAGACAGCGATGTCGTCACGCGCTCGCTGTTGCTGTTCCGCCTGGGCGAAGAATGGCTGGCCCTGACCACTCGCAGCCTGGTGGAAGTGGCGCCGTTGCAAGCGATCCACTCGTTGCCGCACCAGCGTTCGCGGGCCTTGTTGGGCGTGGCGAACGTGCGCGGCGCGCTGGTGGCGTGTCTGTCGCTGGTGGAACTGTTGGACCTGGAGCCCGGCGGGACAGCGGTTGCCGGCGGACGAATCATGCCGCGCATGTTGATAGTCGCGGCCCCAGGCGGGCCAGTGGTGGTGCCGGTGGATGAGGTGGACGGCATTCATGCCATTGACGAACGCATTCTGGCGAGTGCGTCGCAATCGGCCGGCAAGTTCACCCGTGGCGTATTGCAGTACAAGGGCCGCAGCCTGCGCTGGCTGGACGAAGAACAGCTACTGTCCGCCGTGACCCGGAGCCTGTCATGACCCCCGATCAGATGCGCGACGCCTCGTTGCTGGAGCTGTTCAGCCTGGAAGCCGAAGCCCAGACCCAAGTACTGAGCGCAGGCCTGCTGGCCCTGGAGCGCGATCCGACCCAGGCCGATCATCTGGAGTCGTGCATGCGTGCGGCCCATTCCCTCAAGGGCGCGGCGCGGATTGTCGGGGTCGACGCTGGGGTCAGCGTGGCCCATGTGATGGAAGATTGCCTGGTCAGCGCCCAGGAGCGCCGCTTGGTTCTGAGCGCCGAACACATCGACGCCTTGCTGCAAGGCACTGACCTGCTGACGCGTATCGCTACGCCAGGCAACGACGTCGGCGCCTCGGACGTTGACGTCTACGTGGCGCTGATGGGACGTTTGCTCGACCCCAATGCCGCGCAGGCCCCGGCGGCAGTGGCGCCAGCAATCGAACGACCTGTCGAGCCCGCCCGTGTCGAGTTGCCCGAACCCGAACCGACCGCAGCAACGGAGCCGGCCCCCAAAACCAAGCGGGTCACCGAAGGCGGCGAGCGGGTCCTGCGGGTCACGGCCGAACGCCTCAACAGCCTGTTGGACCTGTCGAGCAAATCCCTGGTGGAAACCCAGCGCCTCAAGCCCTGGCTGGCGACGATGCAGCGGCTCAAGCGCCAGCAGAGCAACGGCCTGCGCGCCCTGGAAGCGTTAAATCTGCACCTCAAGGACCACGCCCTGAGCTTGCAGGCCCAGGAGGCCTTGGGCGATGCCCGGCGCCTGCTGGCTGAAACCCAGCAATTGCTGGCGCAAAAGCACGCCGAACTGGACGAGTTCGCCTGGCAGGCCAGCCAACGGGCGCAGGTGTTGTACGACACGGCGCTGGCCTGTCGTATGCGCCCGTTTGCCGATGTGCTCTCGGGCCAGGCGCGGATGGTGCGGGACTTGGGCCGCAGCCTGGGCAAACAGGTGCGCCTGGAGATTGAAGGCGAGAAAACCCAGGTCGACCGCGACGTACTGGAAAAGCTCGAAGCGCCGCTGACCCATCTGCTGCGTAACGCCGTGGACCATGGTATCGAAACCCCGGAGCAACGGGTGCTGGCCGGTAAGCCCGCCGAAGGCCTGATCCGCTTGCGGGCGTCCCATCAGGCTGGCCTGCTGGTGCTGGAGCTGGCGGACGACGGCGCCGGCGTGGACCTGGAGCGGGTGCGCCGCAGCATCGTCGCGCGCGGGCTTTCCCTGGAGCAGACCGCCGCCAGTTTGAGCGAAGAAGAGTTGCTGACGTTCCTGTTCCTGCCCGGTTTCAGCCTGCGCGACACAGTCACTGAAGTGTCCGGGCGCGGGGTTGGCCTGGACGCCGTCCAGCACATGGTCCGGCAGTTGCGTGGCGCGGTGGTGCTGGAGCAGACGGCGGGCGAGGGCAGTCGTTTTCACCTCGAGGTGCCGTTGACGCTCTCGGTGGTGCGCAGCCTGGTGGTGGAAGTTGGCGATGAAGCCTATGCCTTTCCCCTGGCCCACATTGAACGCATGTGCGACCTGGCGCCGGAGGACATCGTGCAGGTCGAAGGCCGTCAGCATTTCTGGCATGAAGGCCGGCATGTGGGGCTGGTTGCCGCCAGCCAGTTGCTCAATCGCCCGGCCGCGCAGAACAGCGGCCAGACCCTCAAGGTGGTGGTGATTCGCGAACGCGAGGCGTTCTATGGCGTGGCGGTGGAGCGCTTCATTGGCGAGCGGACCCTGGTAGTGCTGCCCCTGGACGAACGCCTGGGCAAGGTCCAGGACATTTCCGCCGGGGCTTTGCTGGACGACGGCTCGGTGGTGTTGATCGTCGATGTCGAAGACTTGCTGCGCTCGGTGGACAAGCTGCTCGACACCGGACGCCTGGAGCGCATTGCCCGGCAGAACCAGGCCCAGGTCGCGCGCAAGCGGGTCCTGGTGGTGGACGACTCCCTGACCGTGCGCGAGTTGCAACGCAAGCTGTTGCTCAATCGCGGCTACGATGTGGCGGTAGCGGTGGACGGGATGGACGGCTGGAACGCCTTGCGTTCGGAAGACTTCGACCTGCTGATTACTGACATCGACATGCCGCGCATGGACGGCATCGAACTGGTGTCGCTGTTGCGGCGGGACAATCGGTTGCAATCGCTGCCGGTGATGGTGGTGTCCTACAAGGACCGCGAAGAAGACCGCCGCCGTGGTTTGGACGCAGGAGCCGACTATTATTTGGCCAAGGCGAGTTTCCACGATGACGCCTTGCTCGATGCCGTGGTCGAATTGATCGGAGGAGCCCGCGCTTGAAGATCGCCATCGTCAATGACATGCCCCTGGCGGTCGAAGCCTTGCGCCGCGCACTGGCGTTCGAGCCGGCGCATCAACTGGTCTGGGTGGCCGCCAACGGGGCCGAGGCGGTGCAGCGCTGCGCCGAATACACCCCGGACCTGATCCTGATGGACTTGTTCATGCCGATCATGGATGGCGTGGAGGCCACCCGCCGCATCATGGCCCAAACCCCATGCGCCATTGTGATCGTCACCGGTGACAGCCAGCAGAACGTCCACCGGGTGTTCGAAGCGATGGGGCATGGTGCGCTGGATGTGGTCGATACGCCGGCCCTGGGCGTGGGTAATCCCGCGGACGCGGCGGCGCCGTTGTTGCGCAAGATCACCAATATCGGTTGGCTGATCGGCGAACGCGGCAATCGTGAGCGCTCCGCCCCGGCGGCCCAGCGTTCCTCGGTATCGCGCAAAAGCCTGGTGGCCATCGGCTCGTCGGCTGGCGGGCCAGCGGCGCTGGAGTTGTTGCTCAAGGCGCTGCCCCGGGACTTTGCCCCGGCCATCGTGCTGGTCCAGCATGTAGACGAAGTCTTTGCCGCCGGCATGGCCGAGTGGCTGAGCAGTGCATCGGGGCACAAGGTCCGCCTGGCGCTGCACGGCGAGACGCCGCAAAGCGGCACGGTGTTGTTGGCCGGGACCAACCACCATCTACGTTTATTGAAGGACGGCACCCTGGCCTACACCGCGGAGCCGGTCAACGAGATATATCGGCCCTCCATCGATGTGTTTTTCGAGAGTGTCGCCCAGTTCTGGAGCGGTGATGCGGTGGGCGTTTTGCTCACCGGAATGGGCCGCGACGGTGCACAAGGGCTTAAACTCATGCGTCAGCAGGGCTATGTGACGATCGCCCAGGACCAGCGCAGTAGCGCCGTGTATGGCATGCCCAAAGCGGCGGCGGCCATCGATGCGGCCGCGCAGATTCTTGCGCTGGACAAAATTGCACCACGGCTGGTGGAGATTTTTAGCCAATGATGAACCCTCGCGCTTTTGCCCCAAGCCTTACTCAGGTAAGCCGTCATGAATGATTTACAGCTCGACGATTTCAAGAGTGATGAGAATGCCGCCATGGTCCTGCTCGTCGACGACCAGGCGATGATTGGCGAGGCGGTGCGGCGCGGGCTGTCGAATGAAGACAACATCGACTTCCACTTCTGCTCCGATCCTCACCAGGCCATCGCTCACGCCGTTCGCATCAAGCCAACGGTGATTCTCCAGGATCTGGTGATGCCCGGCCTCGACGGCCTGAACCTGGTGCGCGAATATCGCAACAATCCGGCCACCCGCGACATTCCGATCATTGTCCTGTCCACCAAGGAAGACCCGCTGATCAAGAGCGCCGCGTTTGCCGCTGGCGCCAATGACTACCTGGTCAAATTGCCGGACAACATCGAATTGGTGGCGCGCATCCGTTATCACTCGCGCTCCTACATGATGCTGTTGCAGCGCGACGCGGCCTACCGCGCGCTGCGAGTCAGCCAGCAGCAGTTGCTCGATACCAACCTGGTGCTGCAACGGCTGATGAATTCCGACGGGCTGACCGGGCTGTCGAATCGCCGGCATTTCGATGAGTACCTGGAGCTGGAGTGGCGCAGGGCGATGCGCGACCAGACCCAACTGTCGCTGTTGATGATCGACGTGGATTACTTCAAGGCCTACAACGACAATTTCGGTCACCTGGAGGGCGACGAGGCCCTGCGCAAGGTTGCCACCGCGATTCGTGATGCCTGCAGTCGTCCGTCCGACCTGCCGGCCCGCTACGGTGGTGAGGAGTTCGCTCTGGTCTTGCCCAGCACCTCGCCTGGCGGCGCCCGGCTGATGGCCGAAAAGCTGCGCCAGAGCGTCGTCGCCCTGAAAATCCCGCATACCACTCCCGATGACGATGCAAACCTGACCGTCAGCGTCGGCGTCTCGACCCTCACCCCCCAGCAGGGTAGCGATTGCCGGCAGCTGATTTCGGCGGCGGACAAGGGGTTGTACATGGCCAAGCACAATGGGCGTAATCGGGTGGGCTTCGAATAGACCTCCTGCCGGGCGAAGAGCTATTTGTGGCAAAGGAATGTATCTGTGGCGAGGGGATTTATCCCCGCGGGGCTGTGCAGCAGCCCCAATGCAGTCAACTCAATTGGCCTGATACACCGGGTTGTCGGGTTTGAGGGCTGCTTCGCAGCCCCGCGGGATAAGTCCCCTCGCCACAGGGTTGTGTATTTGGCTCGGTCTTGAACCTCATTGCCCCTAAAGCCGCCAGGCGGGCTGCCGCTGGCGTTTGATTACGTTATACTCGCCGGCTTTCAAAAGTTCGCCAACGAGTGCTGCCCGCCATGGAAATCAACCCGATCCTTAACACCATCAAGGACCTGTCCGAGCGCTCCGAAACTATTCGGGGGTATCTTTGACTACGATCAAAAGCATGAGCGTCTGACCGAAGTCAATCGCGAGCTTGAAGATCCGAATGTCTGGAACAACCCGTCCTATGCCCAGGAACTGGGCCGCGAGCGCGCTGCGCTGGCGCAGATCGTCGAGACCCTGGACGAAATGTCCAGCGGTCTGGCCGACTGCCGCGACCTGTTGGACATGGCCGTCGAAGAAAACGATGAAGGCGCGGTCGGCGATGTGGTCGCCGAGCTGACACGTCTCGAGGAGGCTTTGGCCAAACTCGAATTCCGCCGCATGTTCAGCGGCGAGATGGACATGAACAACGCCTACCTGGACATCCAGGCCGGTTCCGGTGGCACCGAGGCCCAGGACTGGGCCAACATCCTGCTGCGCATGTACCTGCGCTGGGCCGACAAACGCGGTTTCGACGCGACCATCATGGAACTGTCGGCCGGTGAGGTCGCCGGGATCAAGGGCGCCACCGTGCACATCAAGGGCGAATACGCCTTTGGCTGGCTGCGTACCGAGATTGGCGTGCACCGTCTGGTGCGCAAGAGCCCGTTCGATTCCGGCAACCGTCGCCACACGTCGTTCTCGGCGGTGTTCGTTTCGCCGGAAATCGATGACAACATCGAAATCGACATCAATCCGGCGGACTTGCGCATCGACACCTACCGTTCCTCCGGGGCCGGTGGTCAGCACGTTAACACCACCGACTCGGCCGTACGGATTACCCACGTACCGACCAACACCGTGGTCAGCTGCCAGAACGAGCGCTCCCAGCACGCCAACAAAGACACCGCGATGAAAATGTTGCGGGCCCGCTTGTATGAGCAGGAAGTGCAGAAGCGCAACGCAGCGTCCCAGGCGTTGGAAGACACCAAATCCGATATCGGTTGGGGTCACCAGATTCGTTCGTACGTACTCGACGCCTCGCGGATCAAAGACCTGCGCACCAGCATCGAACGCAGCGACTGCGACAAGGTGCTCGACGGTGACATCGACGAATACCTGGTGGCGAGCCTCAAACAAGGGCTGTAACGCGACACCCATGCGGCGCACAAGCACGCTTGCTCTAAGGCGCGCGGTTTGTGCGCAAACTCCGGCCCCGGGGCCGGGGGCAACGAACCTGTGATGGAATCATTAAAGACATGAGCGACCTAGAACTCGACCCGCAAGCCCTGCAACAGGAAGAAAACTCCCTGATCGCCCTGCGCAAGGAAAAGCTTGCTGCCGAGCGCGCCAAGGGCCAGGCCTTCCCCAACGACTTCCGCCGCGACGCGTACTGCGACGTCTTGCAGAAGAAGTACGCGGACAAGACCAAGGAAGAGCTGGCCGAGGCGGCGATTCCCGTCAAGGTAGCTGGTCGCATCATGCTCGACCGTGGTTCGTTCATGGTGATCCAGGACATGACCGGGCGCATCCAGGTCTACGTCAACCGCAAGACCCTGCCGGAAGAAACCCTGGCCGCCGTCAAGACCTGGGACCTGGGTGACATCATCGCCGCCGAAGGCACCCTGGCCCGTTCCGGCAAGGGCGACCTGTACGTCGAAATGACCAGCGTGCGCCTGCTGACCAAGTCCCTGCGCCCGCTGCCGGACAAGCACCACGGCCTGACCGACACCGAGCAGCGCTATCGCCAGCGCTACGTCGACCTGATCGTCAACGAAGACGTGCGCCAGACGTTCCGCGTGCGCTCGCAAGTCATCGCCCACATCCGCAGCTTCCTGATGAAGCGTGACTTCCTGGAAGTCGAGACGCCGATGCTGCAGACCATTCCCGGCGGTGCGGCGGCCAAGCCGTTCGAGACCCACCACAACGCCCTGGACATGGAAATGTTCCTGCGTATCGCCCCGGAGCTGTACCTCAAGCGGCTTGTTGTCGGTGGGTTCGAGAAGGTCTTCGAGATCAACCGCAACTTCCGTAACGAAGGTGTTTCGACCCGGCACAACCCCGAGTTCACCATGCTCGAGTTCTACCAGGCCTACGCCGACTACGAAGACAACATGGACCTGACCGAGGAACTGTTCCGCGAGCTGGCGCAGTTGATCCTGGGCAGCACCGACGTGCCGTACGGCGACAAGGTGTTCCACTTTGGCGAGCCGTTCGTGCGCCTGTCGGTGTTCGATTCGATCCTCAAGTACAACCCTGAACTGACCGCCGATGATCTGAACGACATCGACAAGGCCCGTGCCATCGCCAAGAAAGCCGGTGCCAAGGTGCTCGGCTTCGAAGGCCTGGGCAAGCTGCAAGTGATGATTTTCGAAGAGCTGGTGGAGCACAAGCTGGAACAACCGCACTTCATCACCCAGTACCCGTTCGAAGTCTCGCCGCTGGCCCGTCGTAATGACGAGAACCCAAGCGTTACCGACCGTTTTGAGCTGTTCATCGGTGGCCGCGAGATCGCCAACGCCTACTCCGAGCTCAACGATGCCGAAGATCAGGCCGAGCGTTTCATGGCCCAGGTAGCCGACAAGGACGCTGGTGATGATGAAGCCATGCACTACGATGCCGACTTCGTGCGTGCCCTTGAATACGGCATGCCGCCGACCGCTGGCGAAGGTATCGGCATCGATCGCCTGGTGATGTTGCTGACCAACTCACCGTCGATCCGGGATGTGATCCTCTTCCCGCACATGCGGCCTCAAGCGTAAGTGTTTCAAATAAAAAGCCGCCTGGAAGGGCGGCTTTTTATTGCCTGTCTGGTACAAACGTATCAATTGGTTACTTTCGAAATAGCGAGGAAAGACCTGTCGTGAATCGTGCAATGGCTCCAGAAGGTGCAGCGGGCGTCGCCACTGCTGTCGCTGAAAGTGTTCAGTACCAGGGTCGCAAGGCCAGCCGACAGGGCAGTGAACAGCGCCGCCAGGAGATTCTCGATGCGGCCATGCGCATTGTCGTGCGCGATGGCGTGCGGGCAGTGCGCCACCGCGCCGTGGCCGCCGAGGCGGGTGTGCCGCTGTCGGCTACCACCTACTACTTCAAGGACATCGATGACCTGCTCACCGATACCTTCGCCCAGTACGTGGAACGCAGCGCGGCGTTCATGGCCAAACTGTGGACCAACAATGAAGGCCTGCTGCGGGAAATGGTTGCCTACGGGGACGGCAGCGCCGAATCCCGTTCGCAACTGGCCGACGACATTGCCCGGCTGACCGCCGATTACGTGCAGCATCAACTGGACAGTCGTCGCGAGTACCTGATGGCCGAACAGGCGTTCCGCCAAGAGGCGCTGCTCAACCCGCGCCTGGCGGAGTTGGTGCGTTCCCACCAGCAGATCCTGTTGCACGGTACCTGTCAGTTTTTCCAGGTATTGGGCTCGCGCGAACCGCAACAGGATGCCAAAGTGTTGACGGCGATTATCGGACGGATGGAATATCAGGGCTTGCTCAATGGCGCCGAGCCGGTAGCGGCAGAAGAAATGCTCGGCATCCTGACCCGCTACATGCACCTGGTACTGGCGTCGGTGTAACCCCGAACTGATCGTTCCCACGCTATGCGCGGGAATGAATCCCGTGACGCTCTGCGTCACAGTGGACGCGGAGCGTCCATGGCTGCATTCCCACGCAGAGCGTGGGAACGATCAAGGACAAGGCGCCGCCTACCATAGGGAGTTCAAATGAAAGCCTGGCGTGCCGTTGTAATGGCCGTGTCGTTGCTGCTGCTCAGTGGCTGTCTGGTATCGTTCAAGGCACCATTGCCCGATAGCGATGCCGCACCGAAGGGCCTGCTCGGGCACTGGACCAGTACCAACGCCTGGGGCGAGCCGTTGAACCTGGAACTGACCGAAATCGGCAAGCACCGCTACCAGGCCATCAGTTATTTCAGGGCCAGGCCCCAGGAGCGCGAAGCTATCCCGCTGACCGTTTCCCGCCATGGCAGCCGCTGGTACCTGTCGGCCAAGGTGCCGGCCC
Organism: Pseudomonas sp. Tri1; assembly: GCF_017968885.1. Taxonomy (NCBI): domain Bacteria; kingdom Pseudomonadati; phylum Pseudomonadota; class Gammaproteobacteria; order Pseudomonadales; family Pseudomonadaceae; genus Pseudomonas; species Pseudomonas sp. Tri1. Next base: position 1,254,372 of record NZ_CP072913.1, read on the forward strand.
GGTTTGGCGGGCATTATGTGATCGCCGGTTTCGAGTTGACCGACAAGCAAGAGCTGGTGGTCTACAACCTGGACCTGGAACAGGTCAACCAGGCCATCGGCCAGAAGATCCTCAGCGGCCAGCCGAACCAGAGCGAGGAGGGTGATGGCGTACTGGTGGACAGCGACATGAGCAAAGTCTTCAGTTACCTCGATGACCCGGCCAATTCCGATGTGTTCTCGGAGGCCGTGCGCTACCAGCGGCTGGACAAATCCCAATAATTGCAACAAGCGGACGTTTTTTCACAGGAGTTCCGGGTGGACGATTACCAGCAGACGATACGCACCTTGTCCGATCGCATTGTGCTGGCGCAAACGCCGATTCGCATTCTCGACGCGGTGAAATGGGATGACAGCATCCGCAAGGGATTTCTCAAGGCCAAGGGCAAGGAAATGCCCGCCGTGGACCGCGATTATTATCTCAACCGGCCGCTGTCCTTCGACTCCAGCAAGGTGAAGCTGGAGTTCCAGAACATCGAGCGCGACATCACCCGCCAACTCGGGCAGTTCAACCCGGTTGGCCAGATCATGCGCCGCATGTGCAAGGAATACCGCATGGTGGTGCGCATGCTCGAAGCACGCGGCACCGAGGATTTCGGGCTGATCTCCCAGGAGCTGTACGGCGCTGCCTCTGACGCTTTTCACGCCGGCGACCCGACTTTGGCCGACTTGGGCCTGATGTTGTCCGACTATCTGAACAACATCGATGGCCGTGGCGATTTGAAGGACGAACCGAAGATCCTCACCGCCAAGGACGCCGTCAGCCTGCTGCAACATCGCCTCAACCGGGTATTCGGCGAAGCCGAGGAAACCATCCGGGTGTTTGAGTCCGACGGGATCGTGGCCGATGCCGCGGCGGGCGCCGACTACATCAAGATCCGCACCGATGCGATGTTCAACGAGCGTGACGTGCGGGCCCTGGAGGTCCACGAAGGGCTGGTGCACGTCGGCACCACCCTCAACGGCCTGAACCAGCCGATCTGCACCTTCCTGTCCAAGGGGCCACCGTCGTCCACCGTGACCCAGGAAGGCCTGGCGATCCTGATGGAAATCATCACCTTCGCTTCCTATCCGAGTCGCCTGCGCAAACTCACCAACCGTACCCGGGCCATTCATATGGTGGAGGAGGGGGCCGATTTCCTGCAGATATTCGAGTTCTTCCGCGAGCAGGGTTTTGAAATGGCCGAAAGCTACGGCAATGCCAGTCGGGTTTTCCGTGGCTCGGTGCCGACCGGTCTGCCATTCACCAAAGACTTGTCCTACCTCAAGGGCTTCATCATGGTTTACAACTACATTCAGTTGGCCGTGCGCAAGGGCAAGCTGGAACAGGTACCGCTGTTGTTCTGCGGCAAGACCACCCTCGAGGACATGCGTACCCTGCGGCAACTGGTGGATGAAGGCCTGGTCGTGCCGCCCAAATACCTGCCCGAGCAGTTCCGCGACATGAACGCGCTGTCGGCCTGGATGTGTTTCTCCAACTTCCTGAACCATCTGAGCCTGGACCGGATCGAGGCGGATTATTCCAATATCCTTTAATCACAACACCAACCCCCTGTGGGAGCGAGCTTGCTCGCGATAGCGCCAGTTCAGTCAATATAGCTGTGACTGACCTACTGCTATCGCGAGCAAGCTCGCTCCCACAGGGGGGCTGCGTTTAACTTCTGACTTGCGAGGTTTCACCGGATGCGAACCCTCGGCATCTTATGCCTGCTGCTGGCCCTGAGCGGTTGCAGCTCCCTGCTGTTCTACCCCGAGCACGGCCTGCCGTTCACCCCGCAGCGGGCCAAGCTCGAGTACCGCGACGTGACCCTGACCACCGCCGACGGTCTCAAGCTCCACGGCTGGTGGTTGCCGGTCAAACAAGGCGTGGCGGTCAAGGGCACGGTGCTGCACTTGCACGGCAACGGCGGCAACCTGGCCTGGCACCTGGGTGGGAGCTGGTGGTTGCCGGAGCAGGGTTATCAGGTCTTGATGATTGACTACCGCGGTTATGGCTTGTCCGAAGGCGAACCGAGCCTGCCGGCGATTTACCAGGACATCGACGCGGCGTTCAAATGGCTCGACCAGTCGCCCGAAGTCCAAGGCAAGCCGCTGGTACTGCTCGGCCAGAGCCTGGGCGGCGCGTTGGCGGTGCACTATCTGGTCGAGCATCCGCAACGCCAACAGCAACTCAAGGCCCTGGTACTGGATGGCGTGCCGGCCAGCTATCGCGACGTCGGGCGTTTCGCCCTGAGCACTTCGTGGTTGACCTGGGCGTTCCAGGTGCCGCTGTCCTGGCTGGTGCCCGACGGTGACAGCGCGATCGCTTCCGTGGCGCAACTGACCGGCGTACCGAAGCTGATCTACCACAGCCTGGATGACCCCATCGTGCCTCTTTCCAATGGCATCCGTCTGTATCAAGCTGCGCCGCCGCCGCGGGTCCTGCAACTGACCCGCGGCGGGCATGTGCAAACGTTCGCCGACCCGGTCTGGCGCACGGTGATGCTGCGCTACCTCGACGACCCCCAGCACTTCGACGGCCTGCGCCGCCTGGGTGAAGTGCCGAATTATCCGAAATCACCTGTTGAATCTCCAGAGAGCCCGCAATGAGCGAAGAACGTAACGCCATCCCCCTGATCATCACCGGTATCTGCAGCATCCTCGGCACCGTCGGGGTGCTCTGGTACTACGGTTACCTGCACTTCGCTAAACCCGAGGACGCCTTGCTGCTCAACCAATTCACCATGCTCAAGACCGTGCCGGGCGAAGACTACAAAGTCGCCCTGGAACCGGCGCCCCAGGTGGCCCAGTGCATCGACGGTGTACTGGTGCTGTTCGATACCGAACAGAAAGGCCTGACCGGCGTGCTGATCAACGAGAAGAAGCGCGCGGTGCGTTGCATGGGCCAGGAAACGCCACAGAAGCTCCAGCCGTAACCAAATCCCAAGGACGCCACCATTCCCTTGTGGGAGATTCTATGTTGCAGGGGAACCCTGCAACCGTGAATTTGGTTGGTATTCGCTCTGATTTTTCATCAGGGCGAATGCTACCCGACACAACTTGCGGGCGAGGATAACCAAGGCCTGAGTTCTGGCCAGGCCTCGTGCCAAGAAGGCCTCATAGTAAGGTTTCCAGGCAGGAGACCGACAGGCCGCCATCGCGGCGTTGTGCGCCAGGCGTCGTAGCTCCCCGTCCCCTTTTTTGCTCAAGTGACGAGGACTGTGCTTCTTCCCTGAGTCTTTTGGACGCAAATCCATCCCCAAGAAAGCAATGAATGCATCGCCACTGACAAAGTGACCGCGCATGAATGCGGTCGCCAAGCCAATGGCCGTCAGTTCACCAATCCCTTCAATGGCTTTGCAGCGGTTGATGTTTTCAGTGATCCCTACCGCTTGGCTGGCCTCACGCATTAGCTTCTGAATGGCCTGATCGGACTCTTTGAAGACCTCCAACTGCCGGGCCAAGATGTCCTTTAGGCACGGTTCGTTCGAAAAACTCAGCACGATACTGACGCGGGCCTTGATGAGTGCCGCACGTTTTCTAAGCAGGTTTTTTAACACTTTGTAGGCTTCTGGAGGTGGGCTCCAGATACGCAGCCTTGCTTGCTCGTTCGTTAGATAACGAGCCAGCAAACGCGCATCACAAGGATCAGTTTTAGCCCGCAGCCCAATACTTTCACGGTAATGGGCCACCCGATAAGGATCCACAACGTAAACATGAAACCCCATTCCATGGGCCAGCTCAGCTGTGTCCAGGTGATAAAAACTGGTGGCTTCCAGCGCAATCGAGCTTTGGGCTGGTAGCGTTTTGAGCCACCGGCCAAGAGCTTCTCGATTGTTGGCGATGGCTTGAGTGATTTTCAGGTCTTCGCGGTAAACGACGATTTCGGCCTTCGCTACATCGATACCAATAACCGTTGGTGAGTTAAGGATTGTCATGACGAATCCTCGGAGCTAGGGTTTAGGTGCTTGTCGGGGTCTACCTTTGCGCTGGCTTGCCTCTATCGTCGGTTTTACCGATGAATTCCTTATCGGCGCTTTAGGTAGAAAGGGCGGAACGAGAAGTCTCCCACGGTCCGTACTGGCTAGAGTCGGAATCGAGCTTTTAGTCCCGCCCACCCCTTCAAGTCTAAACATACAAGCGAGCTTGCTCGCGATAGCGGTGGATCAGTCAGCGCCGATGTCGAGTGACCTGCCGCTATCGCGAGCAAGCTCGCTCCCACAGGGCATGTGTACAGCCCACCTTGTGCAGGCATGAAAAAGCCCCGCCCGATTAACTCAGGCGGGGCTTTTCAGTTGCAGTCAGCGAGTCAGTTGGCGCTCATGGTCGAACGCGGGGCCACTGGCTGGTTGTCGTTGGAGATGGTCACTTCCACCCGACGGTTCATGGCACGGCCCGAGACGCTAGTGTTGTCGGCCACCGGAAATTCCTTGCCGTAACCCTGGGTCACGATGCGCGCCGGATCGACGCCCATTTTCATCAGCGCGAGTTGCACGGAGCCGGCACGACGCTCGGACAGCGACTGGTTGTAGGAATCCGAACCGGTGCTGTCGGTGTAGCCTTCGATGATCACCTTGCGGTCCGGGTTTTCCTGGAGGAACTGCGCCAGTTTGCTCACGTTCGTCATACCGCTGGCGCGCAGGTCGGATTTGTTGGTGGCGAACAGCACGTCGCCGAAGGTCACCAGGGTGCCGCGTTCGGTCTGCTTGGCGTTCAGGCTGTCCTGCAATTGCTTGATCTGCGCATTACGCGCGTCGAGCAAGGCGCGGGCACGTTCGTCACCGGCGTTTTTCAGCTCGGCTTCGGCGTTGCGCAGGGCAATGGTCTGCTTGGCCACTTCGACGCGTTGGTTGGTCAGGTAGGCCAACTGGTCGACCTTGGCTTCGTCTTCCTTGTCCATATAGGCCTTGTCAGCCTTGGCCAGGAAGTCGGCGGCGTCCTTGGTTTCCAGTGCAGCTACTTTCGTCGCCGCCGGGTCAGCCTGCAGACCGTTGTAGTTGGTGCGAGCCTGTTCCAGGTTCGCGTTCGGGTCGTGGGAGCAAGCGGCCAGGGCTACGCAGGCAGCGAGCAGGGCGGGCATCATCAAGTGTTTGTGCATCATAATCTGTCGTCCTTTTATCAATGAGAAGTACGTCGTGGCGTGAACGGTTTACTGAACCTTGTTCATGCCTTCCTGACGCAGTTCCTGAACCCCTTTCTGAGAGTCCTTGAGGGCTTGTTCGGCCTTGGCGGCCTGAGCCTTGCGCTCGGCGACACGGGCGTCCCACTCGGCCTGTTCGGCCAGACGCTTGGCTTCGTCATACTTCTTGTCGTGCATGGCGATCTCGGCCTGCTTGAGCTTGTCCTGGGCCGACTTCATTTCCACCGCGGCGAATTCGGTACCGCCGGCGCTGACGGCGCTGTTGACCGCCGATTGGGTCACCGCGTACTGCTCCGAAGGTGGATTGCCGGCGCAACCGGCGAGGATGAAGCTGCTACCGATAGCCAGGGCAGCCAACTTCAGGCCACGCAGGCCAGTGGATGAGGGTTTGGCAGTGCAGGTATTCATAGGCTTCAACTCCATTGGAAAACTCCTGAAAAACAACTGATCCATGCTGGTACCGAAGCCGTGACGTCTGTTTTTGGCGCTGGCGCCAGGGCACGTTTATTTAAACGCCCGTTCCAGTATGGTTACTCGGTGTGACCCGAGGCGTTTTTCAAAAGTTCAGAGAAGATGGCCAATCGCCAAAAGAATTGCTGACTGAACGGTCAGCGCGCGAAAAGCTGAACTTTCCAGGCGCGCAGCGGTATTCCCGGCGCTGCAGGAGCAAGGAGCAGCGCCGGGATGTCGCTTTCTGGGGTGGAAGAATCAGTGTTTGGGCTTGTCGTCCTGCGAGGACAGTTCGTGCAGATGCCGGCGAGACAAGGCGAGGAATCGCGGGGTCGGGCCCACGTCTTCGTACAGCGGGTCACCTTCTTCATCGGTGGCCACCACCTGCGAACCCTTGATGTAGGGAAAGCTCGCTTCCAGCTCCTCCAACGCCGCGCCGATCAACTCACCCAGCAGTTCTTCGGGGTGGCGCTTGGGGTACATGTCGCAGATCGCGGCCAGGCGTGCGGCGGCCTCTACGTCCAGGTGAATTGTATAGCCAGTCTGGGTCAGGCGACCCTTGGCGTTTTCTTCCCAATGCTGGGCGAGCTCACGGATTTTCATGATGGCCTCAATAAGCCTGCTCGTGGCAGGCGCGGTGAGTGGCAAGCCGTTGTGTGGCTTATTCATGAGACTAGCTTTGTCCTGCAAGGTTTAAAGTCCCTTCGTCGCTTGTCATACACGGTTGGCATCGGCACTCTCTGTCTCAAGTGCATCTGTCTCAAGTGCATCTGCCTCAAATGCATCTATCTCATGCGTCTAACCCGATCGCTGTCCGGACCTTTTTGCTGGAGACCTGCTGATGACCGATATCGATGCCCGCTTGCGCGAGGATGTTCACCTGCTCGGCGAGCTGCTGGGCAACACCATCCGCGAACAGTACGGGGACACGTTTCTCGACAAGATCGAGCAGATCCGCAAGGGTGCCAAGGCTGACCGACGTGGTTCCGTGGACGCCGAACTCAGCGCCAGCCTCAACCAATTGAGCGAAGACGAACTGCTGCCGGTGGCGCGGGCGTTCAACCAGTTCCTCAACCTGGCCAACATTGCGGAGCAATACCAACTTATCCATCGCCGCGAAGAGTCGCAGCCCGAACCCTTCGAGGCGCGGGTGTTGCCCGAGCTGCTCGCCCGGTTGCGGGCCGAGGGCCATGGTGCCGAGTCCCTGGCGCGGCAATTGGGCCGGCTGGAGATCGAGCTGGTCCTCACGGCTCACCCGACGGAAGTGGCCCGTCGCACGCTGATCCAGAAATACGACGCCATCGCCGCGCAACTGGCGGCCCAGGATCATCGCGACCTGACCAGTGCCGAGCGCGCGCAGATCCATGAACGCCTGCAACGACTGATCGCCGAAGCCTGGCACACCGAAGAGATCCGCCGTACCCGCCCGACCCCAGTGGACGAGGCCAAATGGGGCTTTGCGGTGATCGAGCATTCGCTATGGCAAGCCATCCCCAATTACCTGCGCAAGGCCGACCAGGCGTTGCACACCGCCACCGGGCTGCGCCTGCCATTGGAGGCCGCGCCGATCCGCTTTGCTTCGTGGATGGGCGGCGACCGTGACGGCAACCCGAATGTCACCGCCGCCGTGACCCGCGAGGTGCTGTTGCTGGCGCGCTGGATGGCGGCGGACCTGTACCTGCGCGACGTCGATCACCTGGCCGCCGAGCTGTCCATGCAGCACGCCAGCGAGGCCTTGCGTGCCCAGGCGGGCGACAGCGCCGAACCCTATCGTGCGGTGCTCAAGCAATTGCGCGAGCGCCTGCGTGCTACCCGCAACTGGGCCCAAGCCTCCTTGAAGGCGCCCACGCCAGCCAGCGCCGAAGTGTTGCAGTTCAACCGCGAACTGCTCGATCCCTTGGAGCTGTGCTACCACTCCCTGCACGAATGCGGCATGGGCGTGATCGCCGACGGACCACTGCTCGATTGCTTGCGTCGGGCGGTGACCTTCGGGCTGTTCCTGGTGCGCCTCGATGTGCGCCAGGACTCGACTCGCCACACCGCCGCCATGACCGAAATCACCGATTACCTGGGCTTGGGTCGCTATGAGGATTGGAGCGAGGAGCAGCGCATCAGCTTCTTGCTGGACGAGCTGAACAACCGACGCCCGCTGCTGCCCGCCCATTTCAAACCGTCGGCCGATACGGCGGAAGTCCTGGCTACATGCCGGGAAGTGGCGGCGGCACCGGCGGCGTCCCTGGGCTCGTACGTAATCTCCATGGCCGGCGCGGCCTCCGATGTACTGGCGGTGCAACTGCTGTTGAAAGAATCCGGCGTGTTGCGGCCGATGCGGGTGGTGCCGCTGTTCGAAACCCTGGCCGACCTGGACAACGCTGGGCCGGTGATCGAGCGCTTGCTGCTGTTGCCTGGCTATCGCTCACGGCTGCAAGGGCCCCAGGAAGTGATGATCGGCTATTCCGACTCGGCCAAGGACGCTGGGACCACGGCGGCGGCCTGGGCGCAATATCGTGCCCAGGAACGGCTGGTGGACATCTGCCGCGAACAGCAAGTCGAACTGCTGTTGTTCCACGGTCGCGGTGGCACCGTGGGCCGTGGCGGCGGCCCGGCCCATGCGGCGATCCTGTCCCAGCCGCCGGGCTCGGTGGCCGGGCGTTTCCGTACCACTGAACAGGGTGAAATGATTCGTTTCAAATTCGGCCTGCCGGACATCGCCGAACAGAACCTCAACCTGTACCTCGCCGCTGTGCTTGAGGCGACCTTGCTGCCGCCGCCGCCACCCACGCCCCAGTGGCGGCATCTGATGGACGAACTGGCCGCCGACGGCGTCAGCGCCTACCGCGCCGTAGTGCGGGAGAATCCGCAATTCGTCGAGTACTTCCGTCAATCCACGCCGGAACAGGAACTCGGACGCCTGCCCCTGGGCAGTCGCCCGGCCAAGCGTCGCGCTGGCGGCATCGAAAGCCTGCGGGCGATCCCGTGGATCTTCGGCTGGACCCAGACCCGCCTGATGCTGCCAGCCTGGCTCGGCTGGGAAACCGCCCTGAGCAAGGCCCTGGAGCGCGGCGAAGGCGAGCTGCTGGGGCAGATGCGCGAACAGTGGCCGTTCTTCCGTACCCGCATCGATATGCTGGAGATGGTGCTGGCCAAGGCTGACGCCGACATTGCGCGCTCCTACGATGAGCGTTTGGTGGAGCCTGGGCTGCGACCTTTGGGTGCGCATTTACGCGACCTATTGTCGCAGGCGTGCTCGGTGGTTTTGGGGTTGACCGGTCAGTCGCAACTACTGGCACATAGCCCTGCCACGCTGGAATTCATTCGCTTGCGCAACACCTACCTCGATCCGCTGCACCTGTTGCAGGCCGAACTGCTGGCACGCTCGCGCCAGCAGGAGGTTGCCCAGGGCAGCCCCGTGGAACAGGCGTTGCTGGTGTCTGTGGCGGGGATTGCCGCCGGTTTGCGCAATACCGGCTAAGGTTAGCCAGCGCGCCGAAACGGCTCGCCCGGTGTTCCCGGGCGTGGTACGGGAGGGGCGCCAGCGGGGCGGCGAGGCGACAGTTCGAGGCCCGGTTGCGCCTCTCGCTACCTCCTCCGAAGGTCGCATCGGGCGCGGGTTCCTCCGACTTTCGGCGGCTTGTGTGGGTCGGGCCTGCTGTGTATCTTGATCAGCCTTTGGCCGTTTGGGCGGTCACGATCCTGTTTTTCCGCGATTGGCCCCACGAGGCGAATCCGAGCGTTTTACATAAAAAAATTGAGGAGCACATCGATGCGCGTCATTCTGCTGGGAGCTCCCGGGGCCGGTAAAGGTACTCAGGCAAAGTTCATCACCGAAAAATTCGGTATCCCGCAAATTTCCACTGGCGACATGCTGCGTGCCGCAGTCAAGGCTGGCACCGAGCTGGGCGTCAAGGCCAAGAGCATCATGGATGCCGGTGGCCTGGTGTCGGATGACCTGATCATTGCCCTGGTCAAGGATCGTATCGCTCAAGCCGATTGCGCCAACGGTTTTCTGTTCGACGGTTTCCCGCGCACCATTCCCCAGGCCGAAGCCCTGGTGACGGCCGGCGTGGAGCTCGATCACGTGGTCGAGATCGCGGTCGATGACGAAGAGATCGTCCAGCGCATTGCCGGTCGTCGCGTCCACGAACCGTCCGGTCGTGTCTATCACACCGTCTATAACCCGCCGAAAATTGCCGGCAAGGACGACGTCACCGGTGAAGACCTGGTGCAGCGCAAGGACGACACCGAAGAAACCGTGCGTCATCGCCTGTCGGTCTACCATTCCCAGACCAAGCCGCTGGTAGCGTTCTACCAGGAGCTGTCGGCCAAGACTCACGGCAAGCCGAAATACAGCCATATCCCGGGCGTTGGTTCGGTCGATGCGATCACCGGCAAGGTGCTTGAAGCGCTGAGCTGAAAAGTCTGATCAGTTGCACTAACTACGGCCCGCTTGCGGGTCGTAGTTGTTTATACTGGCGCACTTTTTTCCCACCTGATTTACGGACACATCGATGAGCACCTTGCTGGCCCTGGACACCGCGACTGAAGCTTGCTCCGTCGCCTTGCTGCACGACGGCAAGGTCACGAGCCATTACGAGGTGATCCCGCGCCTGCATGCGCAAAAGCTGTTGCCGATGATCCAGCAATTGCTCAGCGATGCCGGGACCACCTTGCAGGCGGTGGATGCGATTGCCTTTGGCCGTGGGCCGGGGGCTTTTACCGGCGTGCGCATCGCCATCGGCGTGGTGCAGGGGCTGGCGTTCGCCCTGGAGCGACCGGTGTTGCCGGTGTCGAACCTGGCGGTGCTGGCCCAGCGAGCCTTGCGCGAACAGGGCGCGCGCCAAGTCGCGGCGGCCATCGATGCGCGCATGGATGAGGTGTACTGGGGTTGCTATCGCGAAACCGACGGTGAGATGCGCCTGGTCGGTGCTGAGGCGGTATTGCCACCCGAAGCCGCGGCTTTGCCGAGCGGGGCCGACGGTGACTGGTTCGGCGCGGGTACCGGTTGGGGCTACGGCGAGCGAATTACCGTCAACCTCAGCGGCCAGGACGCCTCGATGCTGCCGCACGCCGAAGACCTGCTGGCCCTGGCCCGCTTTGCCTGGGCCCGCGGCGAAGCCATCCCGGCTGACGATGCCCAGCCGGTGTACCTGCGGGACAAGGTTGCAACACCCAAGTCCGAACGGTAAATAACCTCACCCCATTCGATCGTTCCCACGCAGAGCGTGAGGAACGATCTTTCACAGCCCCGCTATCCGACGTCCCCAGCCAAAAGTCATTTCCTGCGCCAAAAGTCACACCCAATATCGCCAGTCGTCACTTTTTCCGCCGGTTTTTAAACCTTTTTGGCTTTATGTGTTCTAGTTATCACTTGCGCATTTGCGCGGTCGCGAAAGTGCCGCTAAATTGCCATCATTGATACCGAGCATTCTGTTATGCGTATAGACGGCGTTTCATCCCAGTCCTATCCCCTCAAGCGCAAGCCTCGTGCAGGCAAAGCCGCTGAGCCTGAGTCCTTCGATGATGTCGATGGCGAACTGGAGTTCCCGTCCGAAGAGCAACTGGCCGCCCGCGCCGCCAAAGCTTCCGCACAACGCCTGAGCAATCTTCCCGCCCGTCAGCAAGACATGCTGTATCACCGTTCCATGAGCCGCAGCGTGGCCACGGCCCTGGCCAGCTACCTGAGCACCGCCGGTTTCGTCGATTGGGATATGGAAGTGCTGGGACTCGACCTCTACATCTGATGCGGTTGCCTTACTACCTGGGCTGCCCATCCTGGAGCGAAAACGCCTGGCGTGATTACCTGTATCCCCAGGGCGCGAAAAGCTCCGACTTCCTGAATCTCTACTCCCAAGTGTTCAATGCCGTGGAAGGCAATACGACGTTCTACGCCAGCCCGTCCGCGGCCGTCGTGCAACGTTGGGCCGAGACCATGCCCGAGCACTTTCGCTTCACCGCCAAGTTTCCCGGTGACATCAGCCACAATGGCGATTTGCGCGAGCGCCTGACGGCCTGCGAAACCTTCCTGCAACTGCTCAGCCCCTTGGGCGAGCGGGTGTCGCCATTCTGGTTGCAGTTATCCAAAGCCTTTACCCCAAATCGATTGCCAGAGTTGGCTGGGTTCATCGACGCCTTCGAGCGGCCCTTGGCCGTGGAAGTCCGGCACGATGAATTCTTCGCCAAGGGCGATGCCGAACGGCGCCTCAATCGCCTGTTGCTCGAGCGTGGCGTCGAACGCATCTGCCTCGATCCCCGGGCCTTGTTCAGTTGTACCTCGACCGATCCTGCCGTGCTCCACGCGCAATCGAAAAAGCCTCGCGTACCGCCCCGGCCAACGGCGTTCACCCAATGCCCGCAGGTGCGCTTCATCGGTCATCCGGTGTTGGAGGCCAACGAGCCGTTCCTGACACCCTGGGTGGAGAAAATCGCTGGCTGGATCGAAGAGGGACGCACGCCCTATATCTTCCTGCACACCGCCGACAACCTGCTGGCGGCGAAACTTGCGCAACACTTCCACACTCGCTTGATGAGTCGTTTGCCTGGCTTGCCGGCCCTGCCTGAGCTATATAGAGAGCCCGCCGCCGAGCAACTGGGTTTGCTCTGAGGCCAAACTCTCTCTGCCCAGGAGCGAACTACATGGATGCGCAAACCCGTCGAGCCCAGGCATTCAAGGCCTTGCACGAACGCGAGGAGGCTTTTGTCATTCCCAATCCATGGGATGCCGGTTCCGCCAAGATGCTGGCCAGTCTTGGCTTCGAGGCCTTGGCGACGACCAGCGCCGGTCACGCTTTCTCCCTGGGGCGGCCAGATGGTGCGTTGGGCCTGGAAGACACCTTGGCCAACGTCAGGGCGATTGTCGCTGCCACTGACCTGCCGGTAGCGGTCGATCTGGAGAACGGGTTTGCCGATGCTCCCGACGCGTGCGCCCGCAACTTGCTGCGTGCCGCAGAGGCCGGCGCGGTGGGCGGCTCCATCGAAGATGCCACGGGGCGTGAAGACAGCCCGATCTATTGCTTCGAACATGCGGTGGCGCGGGTCAAGGCCGCCGCCGACGCCGTGCGCAGTTTGCCGTACCCGTTCCTGCTGACCGCCCGGGCGGAAAACTTCCTGCATGGCAATCCAGACCTGGATGACACGATTCGTCGCCTCAAGGCCTTCGCCGACGCCGGTGCCGACGTGCTCTACGCCCCGGGCTTGAGCACCGCCAAGCAAGTGCTCGCGGTGGTGCAGGCCGTGGCGCCAAAACCGGTAAACGTGTTGATGTCCGGGGCGCTGGACCTGACGGTGGCGCAGTTGAGTGAGCTGGGGGTCAAGCGCATCAGCGTCGGCTCGGCCCTGGCCTTGGCCGCGTATGGCGAGTTCTTCCGCGCCGCTGAAGAAATCCAGCAGCAGGGCACGTTCACCTTCACTCGCCGCTCGATGCCGTTCAAGCAGGCAAACCAATTATTCAAGGGTTGATGCCCGAGGCGTTGTCGTGCGGTTTTTGAAAGGCTTTGCGGTATTGGCGCTGGTCGTTGCCTGCGCAGCGCTGGCGGTATGGCGCGGCTGGCTGTCGCTGCCGCCGCAATGGAATCCCTGGGCGCCCCTGGACGTCAACGTTCCCCCCAACCTGTTGACCCGCTACAAGCTCATGGCCCTGCGCAACGACCCGCAGCTGTGTGACCAGGCCCTCGCTACCTCGGGACTGCACACCGCCCGCCAGGCCGACAGCGGCGCCAACTCGACGTGCCCGCTGACCAATGTGCTGAGGGTGCAGGGCGGTGAGGTGGCGCTGAGCAGCAGTTTTCTCGCCAGTTGCCCGTTGGCGGTGGCGTTCGCGCTGTTCGAGCGTCATGCGTTGCAGCCAGCAGCAACGGCAGTCTATGGGCAGAAAATCACGCGGGTCGATCACCTTGGCAGTTTCGCCTGCCGCAACATGTACGGTCGTGAAAGTGGCGCGCGCAGCCAGCACGCTACGGCCAGTGCGTTGGACATCGCCGGGTTTCGTCTGGCCGATGGCCGTACGATCAACGTGCTCAAGGACTGGCCGAAGGACAATGCCGATGCACGGTTTCTACGCCAGGCCCGCGACGGCGCTTGCGATATGTTCAGTGTGGTGTTGAGTCCGGATTACAACGCGGCGCACCGCAACCATTTTCATCTGGATGTCGGGCCATGGTGGATCTGTCGCTAGCGTCCTGAACGGGTCAGGCGGCGATACGCAGGTTCTGCAGCACGATCGGGCGTGCCCAGCGGGTGTCGAAGTCCAGTTGTTTCTGTTGCGCCACCAATTCCTCTTCCGGGAAGGGCGGGAAGGGCTTGTCCAGCAGGTCGAGCTCGAACTCGGCAATCGGCAGGTGCAGTGGACGCGGTTGCGGCGCCGGGCCGGGCTCCGGCAGCGGTTGACCGGCGGTGAGCACGAGTGGGCGAACCCAGTTGCTCTCGAAGGTCTGCTGTTTTTGCTGGGCGGCGATTTCTTCCGGTGGGAAGGGTGGGAAAGGCTTGTCCAGCAGGTCCAGTTCGAATTCGGCGATGGGCAGGAACAGCGGCTCAGGCGGTTTGACCGGGGTTTCGGTCACTTCGCAGGTGCGCTGGCTGACGATGTGCTCCAGCAGTTCGGCGCCGAGGGTCGGTTCAACCGCCTCATCGAGAGCGACGGGCTGGTAGCTGCCAGGCGCCGGTGCGTTATCCCCCAGTTGATCGGCCAGCGCCCGGGCAAAAAAATCCTGCCACAGGTGACTGACGCCGCTCAGGGCTTGGGTGTTACGCAGGCTGTAATCGCCGTAAGGGGAGATAACGCCTATCGATGTGGATTGAATGTCTGACATTTTTCTCGGTCGACGCTCAGCTCTGGCAAAATGCCGTTCACCCTTGTTATCGGCCATTTTTGCCGATCATTAATTTTTTGAGCGTGTTTTCCATGAGTGAGCAACCTGCGCCTTGTCGCATCCGCGTCGAGGCCCTGGCCCCGGCCTTCCAGTCGCAGGCCGAGCACTGGGCCCTGCGGCTTGGCCTGCCTTTGCAGGTGGACGCTGGCGAGTTTGCCTTGCAGGTCGGCGAACAGGGCCTGCAACTGCAGCAACTGGGCGCGGATGCGCCGGGCCCGGTGCGGGTGGACTTCGTCGAGGGCGGGGCGGCCCATCGTCGGTTGTACGGTGGCGGCAGTGGTCAGATGATCGCCAAGGCGGTCGGGATCGCCCAGGGCGTACGCCCGCGGGTGCTGGATGCCACGGCAGGGTTGGGCAAGGACGCGTTCGTGCTGGCCAGCCTGGGTTGCGAAATGAGCCTGATCGAGCGCCAGCCGCTGATCGGTGCATTGCTGGAAGATGGCCTGGCTCGCGGGGCGGAAGATTTCGAGGTGGCGCCCATCGTGGCCCGCATGCGCTTGCTCCAGGGCAATTCCATCGAGGTGATGCGCAACTGGGAAGGTGAGCCGCCCCAAGTGATCTACCTGGACCCGATGTTTCCTCATCGTGAGAAAACCGCCCTGGTGAAGAAGGAAATGCGCCTGTTTCGGCCCTTGGTCGGCGATGACCCGGATGCCCCGGCACTGCTCGCCGCAGCTCTGGCCCTGGCGACTCACCGAGTGGTGGTCAAACGCCCGCGCAAGGCTCCGTGCATCGAAGGGCCGAAGCCGAGCCATGGGCTGGATGGAAAATCCAGTCGGTACGACATCTATCCCAAGAAAGCACTCAAGCCCTGAGACCGCGTCGCCTGCATCGCGAGCAAGCTCGCTCCCGCAGGGATCAGCAGTGAATGCAGGTTTTGTGGGCACCCTCGATCAAACTGTGGGAGCGAGCTTGCTCGCGAAGAGGGCCTGTCAGCCAGCGAATACCCGACGGCTGACCTACGGCCGATAAGCCCGCACAAACAACCCCACCACTTCCTGCACATGGGCCTCGGCCGCTTCCGGTTCCTGGCGTGCGCCGCAGCCGGACAGCAAGCGGAAATTCGCCGCGCCCTTGATCAGGCAAAAGAAATGCTCGGCGGCATTGCGCGGTTTATCGATGCACAGGGCGCCGCTCTGGTGGACCTTGGTCAGCAGCCGTTCCATGCCTGAGAGCATCCGCTGCGGGCCCGCTTCGTAGAAAATCGTCGAGAGCTTGGGGTCCTGGCTGCCCAGGGCCATGATCAACCGATGCAGGTTCAGCGATTCGTCGCTGTTGATCAGTTGGTTGAACCCGCGGGCGATGTTCAACAACACCTTTTCGATCGGAACGCCGTCCGGCCATTCGAAAAAAAGCGTCGGCAGCTGTTCTTCACACTTGGCCATCACGGCGGCGGAAAACAACGTTTCCTTGTCGGTGAAGTGGCTATAGACGGTCAGCTTCGACACGCCCGCCTCGGTGGCGACGGCGTCCATGCTGGTGCTGGCGTAACCCATGCTCACGAACAGGCGTTTCGCGGCGTCGAGAATGGCCTGGCGCTTGGCCAGATCCTTCGGGCGACCGGGGCCGCTGGGGGGTGAAAGATTGTTCGACATTTCTTCGCTTTAATACTGGACTGGTGAGTTTGCTATTAATAACATACTCGCCAGTATAATTATTCCAAGCACCATTAGCGAAAGGTCACTTGTCATGTTCCGCTATGCCCTGCCCCTCGTCGTGCCAGTCAGCCTGGCTTTATTGTTGGCCGCGTGTGGTCATGACGAGCCGGTGCCCGTCGCCGTGCGCCCGGCCATGGTGGTGAAACCACAGCCTTCGGCCCAGGCGATGGACAGTTACCCCGGCGAAGTGCGGGCGCGTTTCGAACCCGACCTGGCCTTTCGCATTGGCGGCAAGGTGAGCCGACGACTGGTCGAAGAGGGCCAGCGGGTCAAGGCCAATCAACCGCTGGCCGAACTCGATCCCGAGGATGTGCGCCTGCAACTGGAAGCGACCCGCGCCCAGGTCGCTGCCGCCGAGGCCAACCTGAACCTGGTGCGCTCCGAGCGTGACCGCTACAAGACGTTGATGGAGCGGCAGATGGTCAGCCGCTCGCAATACGACAATGCTGAAAATCTTTATCGCTCCGGCGCCGCGCGGCTCAAGCAGATCAAGGCCGAGTTCGACGTCGCCAATAACCAGGCCAGTTACTCGGTACTGCGTGCTCCCCAGGATGGCGTAGTGGCCCGGCGTTCGGTGGAAGTGGGGCAGGTGGTATCGGCCGGTCAAACGGTGTTTACCCTCGCCACCGATGGCGAGCGTGAGGTGCTGATCAGCCTGCCGGAACAAAGTTTCGGTCGGTTCAAGATCGGCCAGCCGGTTTCGGTCGAGCTGTGGAGTCAGCCCGACCAGCGTTTCAGCGGGCATATCCGCGAGCTGTCACCGTCTGCCGATCCGAAATCCCGTACGTTTGCCGCCCGTGTCGCCTTCACCGCCGGCAGCGTTCCTGCGGAACTGGGCCAGAGCGCCCGGGTGTTTATCCAGGCTGCCGACAAGGTGACGCTGTCGGTACCCTTGTCTGCCCTGACTGCCGAGAACGGCGCGACATATGTCTGGGTGGTCAATGCCAATAACACCCTGAAAAAAGTCCCGGTGCGCGTCGGCGCCTTCGGCGAAAAAACCGTTCCCGTACTCGAAGGCCTCGGCCCCGATGATTGGGTCGTGGCGGCCGGTGTGCATGTGCTCCTCGACGGCCAGCAGGTACGGCCGGTGGATCGCTCCAACCGCGTGGTCAACCTGGCGGCCAAGGAGTAATCCCCGATGGGTTTCAATCTTTCCGAATGGGCGCTGCGTAATCGCCAGATCGTATTGTTCCTGATGCTGTTGTTGGCCATTGTCGGTGCACTTTCCTACACCAAGCTCGGCCAGAGCGAAGATCCGCCGTTCACCTTCAAGGCCATGGTGATTCGCACCGTCTGGCCGGGCGCCACGGCCGAGGAGGTCTCGCGGCAGGTCACCGAGCGCATCGAAAAGAAGCTGATGGAAACCGGCGATTACGAAAGGATCGTCTCGTTTTCCCGCCCGGGCGAGTCCCAGGTGACCTTCATGGCTCGCGATTCGATGCATTCGGCGCAGATTCCCGAGCTCTGGTACCAGATCCGCAAGAAGATCAGTGACATCCGCCACACCTTGCCGCCGGGCATCCAGGGGCCGTTCTTCAATGATGAATTCGGCACCACCTTCGGCAATATCTACGCGTTGACCGGTGACGGCTTCGACTATGCGGTGCTCAAGGACTACGCCGACCGCATCCAGATCCAACTGCAACGAGTCAAGGACGTGGGCAAGGTCGAGCTGCTCGGTTTGCAGGACGAAAAAATCTGGATCGAGCTGTCGAACGTCAAGCTGGCGACCCTTGGCTTGCCTTTGGCAGCCGTTCAGCAAGCCCTTGAAGAACAGAACGCGGTGTCGACTGCAGGCTTCTTCGAAACCGCTAGCGAGCGACTACAGCTACGGGTTTCGGGGAATTTTCAGACGGTAGAAGAGATCCGCAACTTTCCGATCCGTGTCGCCGATCGCACCTTCCGTATCGGCGATGTGGCCGAGGTGCGTCGCGGTTTCAACGATCCGCCGGCACCGCGCATGCGTTTCATGGGCGAAGATGCCATCGGCCTGGCCGTGGCGATGAAGCAGGGCGGCGATATCCTGATCTTGGGCAAGGCCCTGGAAAGCGAGTTTGCCCGTCTGCAGAACAACCTCCCGGCCGGCATGCAACTGCGCAAGGTTTCGGACCAACCGGCGGCGGTGAAGACTGGCGTCGGCGAATTCGTCCAGGTGTTGGTGGAGGCGCTGACCATCGTGTTGCTGGTGAGCTTCTTCTCCCTGGGGCTGAGGACCGGGATGGTGGTGGCCCTGGCGATTCCGTTGGTGTTGGCGATGACCTTCGCCGCCATGTATTACCTGGGAATCGGCCTGCACAAGATCTCCCTCGGTGCGCTGGTATTGGCACTGGGGCTGCTGGTGGATGACGCGATCATCGCGGTGGAGATGATGGCGATCAAGATGGAGCAGGGCTTCGACCGGATCAAGGCCGCCAGCTACGCCTGGACCAGTACGGCATTCCCGATGCTCACCGGTACGCTGATCACGGCGGCGGGGTTCCTGCCGATCGCCACCGCGCAATCGGGCACGGGCGAATATACCCGTTCGATTTTCCAGGTCGTGACCCTCGCATTGCTGGCGTCCTGGGTGGCCGCCGTGGTGTTCGTGCCGTACCTGGGAGAAAAGCTCCTGCCAGACCTGGCGAAAATTCACGCGGCTAAACACGGCACTGCTGACGGCCAGCCCGATCCTTATGGCACACCGTTCTATCAGCGGGTCCGCCGGTTGGTGGAGTGGTGCGTGCGTCGACGCAAAACCGTCATCACCCTGACCGTGTTGTTGTTTGTCGGCTCGGTGGTGCTGTTCCGTTTTGTGCCGCAGCAGTTCTTCCCGGCCTCGGGGCGGCTGGAACTCATGGTCGACCTGAAGCTGGAGGAAGGCGCTTCCCTGAGTAGCACCGCCGAACAGGTCAAGCGCCTTGAAGCATTGCTCAAGGGCCACCCGGGCATCGATAACTATGTGGCTTACGTTGGCACCGGTTCACCGCGTTTCTACCTGCCACTGGATCAACAGCTGCCGGCGTCGAGCTTTGCCCAGTTCGTGGTGCTGGCCAAGACCATCGAAGATCGCGAGCCGTTACGCAGTTGGCTGATCAGCACCTTGAACGAACAATTCCCGACCCTGCGCTCGCGGGTCACGCGCCTGGAAAACGGCCCACCCGTGGGGTACCCGGTGCAGTTCCGGGTAACCGGCGAGCACATTGAGGAAGTCCGGGCCCTGGCGCGGAAAGTGGCGACCAAGGTTCGAGAAAATCCCTACGTGGCCAACGTGCATCTGGATTGGGAAGAACCGAGCAAAGTGGTGTACCTGAATGTTGATCAGGACCGTGCCCGGGCCTTGGGCGTGAGCACGGCCAATCTGTCGAGCTTCCTGCAACGTTCCCTCACCGGGGCCAGCGTCAGCCAATACCGGGAGGACAATGAGCTGATCGAGATCATGCTGCGCGGCACGCTGCATGAGCGCACCGAACTGTCGTTGCTGCCAAGCCTAGCGGTGCCTACCGACAATGGTAAAAGTGTTGCGTTGTCGCAGATCGCGACCTTGGAATACGGTTTCGAAGAGGGCGTGATCTGGCACCGCAACCGTCTGCCGAGCGTGACCGTGCGGGCCGATATTTACGGCAAGGAGCAACCGGCGACCCTGGTGCAGCAGATATTCCCGACCCTGGAGCCGATTCGCGCAGAGTTGCCGGACGGTTATCTGTTGGAAGTGGGCGGTACGGTGGAGGATTCGGCCCGTGGCCAGAAATCGGTGAATGCCGGTGTGCCGCTGTTCATCGTGGTGGTGCTGACGTTGCTGATGCTGCAGCTGCGCAGCTTCTCACGCACGGCCATGGTGTTTCTCACCGCGCCCCTGGGGTTGATCGGTGTCACGTTGTTTCTGCTGGTGTTCCGCCAACCGTTCGGTTTCGTCGCCATGCTCGGTACTATCGCGCTGTCGGGCATGATCATGCGCAACTCGGTGATCCTGGTGGACCAGATCGAACAGGACATCAAGGCAGGGCTGACGCCCTGGCAGGCGATCATCGAAGCGACGGTGCGACGCTTCCGTCCGATTGTGCTCACCGCACTGGCGGCGGTGCTGGCGATGATCCCGCTGTCGCGCAGCCTGTTCTTCGGGCCGATGGCGGTGGCGATCATGGGCGGGTTGATCGTGGCGACGGCGTTGACGTTGTTGTTCTTGCCGGCGTTGTATGCGGCGTGGTTCAGGGTCAAGAAAACCTGACCTTGATCCTCTGACCCCGTAAACCAATGTGGGAGCGAGCTTGCTCGCGATAGCGATATCAGCTTCAACATCTCTGTTGGCTGTTACACCGCCATCGCGAGCAAGCTCGCTCCCACAGGTGTTTTGGGTTGGGGCTTAGAGCGTACCGAAAACCTTCTTCGCCAAACTGGTCGCCGCAGCCGCCGGGTTCTTGCGGATGGTGGCTTCCTGCTTGCCGATCATCTCGAACAACCCGTCCAGCGCTTGCTCGGTCACGTAGTTTTCGATATTGGCGCTCTTGGCGTCCAACACGCCGAAGGTCGCGGCCTGGCCGGCGAAGGCATTGTATTTTTGCGCCAGGCCGACCTTGTCGGTGGCTTGCTTGACGATGGGCAGGAACTTGGCGCGGATCTGCTCGCGACTGCTCTTGTTCAGGTATTGCGTGGCGGAGTCTTGGCCACCGCTGAGGATACCCTTGGCATCGCTCACGCTCATGTTCTTCACGGCATTGACCAGGATCGGCTGGGCCTGGACCACGGCGGCTTCAGCGGCCTGGTTCATGCTGGTTTCCAGTTGGTCGACCTGGTCGCCCATGCCAAAGGCCTTCATCTTGCTGGCGACTTTGCCGAGCTTGCCTGGTAGCTCGATTTTCACGTCCGGGTTGTTGCTGAAACCGCCGGGCGTGCCCAGTTGCTTGACCGCCACTTGGGCGCCTTGGGTCAATGCGTCCTTGAGACCGCCAGTGGCATCATTCTGCGACAGGTCGCTCAGGGACAGGGCCATGGCGTTGGCGCAGATCAGCAGGCCTGCGCACAGGCCGGTGAAACGGAGGGTAGGACGGAGCATGACAGCTTCCTTGAAGAGATTTTGAAAAAGGAATCAGCGTGCGGCGTTGACGCGGATCTTCAACGGCTGCGGATCTTTGCCATCGAGGTGCACGGTGTGTTGTTCGGTGGTGATGAACATCAACTGGCCGTCCACTTCGATGCGGGCGTTCACGGCATAACGATGGCCGGGCTTGACCTGGGTGGGATCATAACTGAGGTGGAACGGCAGCGGGACCTGGCCTTTGATCGGACCGCGCTGTTCATCGAGCACCACGGCGGGGGCGTCGGCCAGGGACACATCTTGCAGGCTCACGCTCAAGGTAGCGTTGGGCGGCAGGGCGATGCGTTGCAGGTAGAACACTTCGCCATCGAGGGATGCAGCGGTTGTGGTGGGGGGCGTTGCCGATTGGCAAGCGGCCAGTAGCGCCATGGATGCAAACAGAGCTGATTTTTTCATTGGAAGTACCTTGCCCATTGACGCCAGCAGCACACCGGCGTCAATGGGCATTTAGCGGATTGGCGTCCAAGCCCCCATTCTTGACGTCGCGGCTCAGGAACCGAACGCGGGCGCTTGAACAGTTTCAGCCAGCGATGCTGGCGCCAGGCTCAGGGGGATGTCAACGTGTTGATTGCTGCCATCCCAGGTGAAGGCCTGTTCGGCCTCAAGAAAAAGAGCGGTGTCGGCTCGGTACACGCGTGCCTTGACCAGGAGCTCTTCTCCTAGGCGTGTTGTCTTGGGGTCGACAAGAAAGCGATATTGCCAAGGCTGCTGCGCCACTGGTTCCTTGGGCGCTACGTTGGAGCCCTGGCCACCGCTGGCGCTGATCTGCGCACCGGCCGCATTCTGGACACTGACTTCGGTGCGACCGTCTTCGGGGAGTTGCTGGCCTTCGGGCAGTTGTATGGTTAACGTGATGATATTCATGCTGAATTCCTTTTCAGTACGTCGACATTGACGTGGGCTCATCCTAGAAGCCTGTTCCAAAGTTCTCTGTAGGTCTTTTCTTCGTTTGACGTCGCTTTAGCCGCTGCGCAGCGTCGGAGTAAGTTCGCTGATTTCTCCATCGGCTCACCGGAACCGCTCCATGGTTCTGGGTGAGTGGTCCGAAGGTTTCACATGCCAGGACTGACGGCGACCTCCGCCGCATCTTCACTGCGATGCAGCGCCACCTGGCGGATCGACAGGCGGATTTCCGCCGGCAGCACCCGTTTGGCCGCGCCTTCGGCCAGCTCGCCCAGCAGCTCGTGGTAGCTGAGTTTGCCGGCTTCGTCGCGGCGCAACACATCGAGGTCCAGCATCGTCTGGATGAAGTGGCGGAACAGACTCTTGTCGAAGAACTCCGGCGCATTCAGGCCGTGCAGGATCGACAGGCGCTGGGCCATGACGGTGCAGAGGTCTTCCAGTTCTTCGGCGCTGATGCTGTTCTGGCCGCTGTTGAGCAGCAGCGAGACGGTCATGTAGAAGCGCTGCAAGGTCTGGGCGATGCTTTTGGACAGCAGGGTCAGCAGCACGAAGTGCCGCGAACTCGGCGCCGGGCGCAGGTACAGGTCGTTTTCGAAGCGCAGCAGGCCTTGTTCGACGAACGCTTCGAGCCACTGGTCGACCACGGCGTCGAGTTCTTCCAGCGACCAGCGAATGAACAACTCCGATTGCAGGTACGGGTACAAGGCTCGGGTGTAGCGCAGGATCTGCTCGCGGCTCATGCGCGAGCTGCTCTGGAAGAAACTCGCCAGCAGCGCCGGCAAGGCGAAGATGTGCAGGACGTTGTTGCGGTAGTAGGTCATCAACACCGCGTTCTGTTCATCCAGGTACAGAATCTTGCCCAGGGCATCGCTCTGTTCCGACAGCAGGTCCATGCCCTTCACGTGCTCGATCAGCGCCCGGCCATCGCCTTCGGGCAGGGTAGTGTGGGGCGAGTACGGCACTTTGCGCAGCAGCGCCAGGTACAGGTCCAGCACCCGGGCCATGGCACGGTCGTCCAGGGCCAGGCGACTGGTGGAGAGCAGCGCCAGGGCGACGAGGTTGACCGGGTTTATGGCTGCGGCTTCGTTCAGGTGCCGGGCCACGCGCTCGCCGAGGCGGTTGGTGGTCGCGTTGAGCCAGGCCGGCTTGAATTGCGGCCCCAGCTCCTGTTGGCGCCAGTCGGGTTGCTCGCTGTCGAGGAACTCCGCCAGTTTGATCGGTTCGCCGAAGTTCACCGCCACCTGGCCAAAGCGTTGCTTGAGGGCACCGATGACTTTGAATATGTCGAAGATCGATTCCTTCTTCTTGCTGGCGCCGCGCAGCTCGCCTAGGTAAGTGCGGCCTTCCAGTACCCGCTCATAGCCGATGTAGACCGGCACGAAGACGATGGGCATGCGCGATGAGCGCAGGAAGCTGCGCAAAGTGATGGCGAGCATGCCGGTCTTGGGTTGCAGCATGCGCCCGGTGCGCGAGCGACCGCCCTCGACGAAGTACTCCACCGGGAAGCCTTTGGTGAACAGCGTGTGCAGGTATTCGTTGAACACCGCGGTGTAGAGCGGGTTGCCCTTGAAGGTACGGCGCATGAAAAACGCCCCGCCACGGCGCAGCAAGCTGCCGATCACTGGCATATTGAGGTTGATGCCGGCGGCAATGTGCGGCGGGGTCAGGCCGTTGCGAAATAGCAGGTAGGACAGCAGCAGGTAGTCGATATGGCTGCGGTGGCACGGTACGTAGATGACTTCGTGGCCCTGGGCGACGTTTTGCACGCCTTCGATATGATTGACCTTGATACCGTCGTAGATCTTGTTCCAGAACCAGCTCAGCACCACTTCCAGAAAACGGATTGCGGTGTAGGTGTAGTCCGAGGCGATTTCGTTGCCATAGCGCAGGGCCTGGGCCTTGGCTTTTTCCGGGGAGATTTTTTCCCGCTCGGCCTCGTCGGCAATCGCCTGCTTGACCAGCGGCTGGTTCAGCAGGCCCTTGACCAGGTTGCGGCGGTGGGAAATGTCCGGGCCGATGACTGCCGCTTTCAGGTTGCGAAAGTGCACCCGCAGGATCCGCTGGGCCATGCGCACAGTGCGCTCGTGCCCCTTATCGTGCTCGATCAGCTCGCGCAGATGGATCGGCGCCGAGAACTGCACGCGGGTCTTGCGTCCCAGGATCATGATGCTCAGCAAGCGGCGCAGGCGTCCGGTGACGGCCCAACTGTCGGCGAACAACAGCTTCCACGGGCTGGATTCGCTGTCGGGCGACTGGCCCCAGAACACGCTGACCGGGATGATCTGTGCATCTTCGGCGGCGTTGTGGGTCAGAACGTTGACCAGCCGCGTCAGGGTCGGCGGCGCGCCGCGTTTGTCCTGGCGTCCGAGCCAGTCCGGCGCCGGCGTCAGGTAGAAAAACGCCGCCGGTTCCAACAGGTTGCCCACCGATACCGGCAGCACCGGGCGGGGCAGGCCGGCCTTGGTGCACTCGGTGTCGAGCACCGCCAGGTCGGTGAGCGACGGATCTTGCAGGACGTAGAACACCGGGCGACTGCGGTCGAGGTTGAGGGTGAAGGACGACTGGTTGATGGTCTCGGAGCGAACCCAGAGGTACAACAGTCGGCGCAGGGTGCCAAACACAAGACGGCGGAACGGGGAGCGGGTCATACGGCTTCTGCATGAGTGGATAAGATCAAGCGGTCGCTAGTGTGCCGGATTCGTCGAAAATCGGCAAAAAAGCGGCGAAGTAAAGTCAGTTGAGAGTTTTTACGTGTGTCATATACTCGGCCAGTGACTGCCACGGCCTCCCTTGTAGATGGCTGGACGGCAGCTAACGTTCGTACGGCTTTCCATCGAAAAGCCGACTCAAAAAATAAAAATGGGAGTGAGCATCATGGCAGCACGGGAAACCGGCAGTGTGAAGTGGTTCAACGACGCCAAGGGGTACGGTTTCATCCAGCGTCAAGGTGGAGCGGATGTGTTCGTGCATTACCGCGCCATCCGCGGTGAAGGCCACCGTTCACTGACCGAAGGCCAGCAGGTCGAGTACGCGGTGGTGGAAGGGCAGAAGGGCTTGCAGGCTGAGGATGTGGTGGGGTTGTAAACCGCATTCACTGGTGAGACAAAACCCATTGTGGGAGCGAGCTTGCTCGCGATAGCGGTGTATCAGGCAATATCTTCATTGGCTGTCACACCGCTATCGCGAGCAAGCTCGCTCCCACAGGGGATCTTCTTTCACTTTGGATCTGTCATGGGCATGGCAGTTGCGACATGCCTCCAGACTGTTACGCCGTCTTCCAGGTAATCTCTTCTTCCCCATCGGCGCTGATGCGAATCCAGCGATCCGCCGACTCTTCACCTTCTTCTTCCACCCACGAGCCAGGTGCACAGCGCACTTCGACATTCAGTGCGGCGAAGGCGGCGCGGGCGCAGGCGATGTCGTCTTCCCACGGGGTCTGGTCGCTTTCCAGGTAGAGGCTGTTCCATTTGCCGACGGCCTTGGGCAGCCAGGTCACGGGGACGTTGCCGGCCTTGCACTTGTAGGTCTGGCCTTTCTGCACCCAATCGCTGCACGGGCCCAGCGCCTGGCCGAGCCAGGCGGCGATGGCCTTGTGGTCGACGTCGGCGTCCTTGAGGTAAATCTCGATATCGGGTTGGCGCATGGATGTCCTCGCTGCGGTCTTGAAAAATCCATTCGCGGATTTAACTGGCCCCGAGCGGTTGCCCGAGGCCCAAGGTTAATTATTGAACAATGAAATAATCGTAGCGCATCGACACCGTGACCTCGAACGCCTCGGTCTGCTCGATCACGCTGGCGCGGCGTTCGGCACTGGCGCGCCAGCCGTGGGGCGTCATGGCCAGCAGGTTGGCGCGGTCCTGGCCGTTGGCGAGCGACAGCTTGAATTCGAGGGTTTCGCTGTGGTCCAGCACCATGCCCGAAGGCACCAGGGCCAGGTGCTTGTCATCGGTGTACTCACGCACTTCGTCGTACAGCCGCTCGCGCAACTCCATCAGATGGCCGGCGGTCGGGCCGACTTTCATCAGACCACCGCCGGGGCTGAGCAGGCGCTTGGCCTCTTGCCAGTCCAGCGGGCTGAACACGCTGGCCAGGAACTGGCAGCAGCCGTCCGCTAATGGTACCCGGGCCATGCTGGCGATCAACCAGGTCAGTTGCGGGTTGCGTTTGCAGGCACGCTTGACCGCCTCGCGGGAGATGTCCAGGGCATAGCCATCGGCATTGGGCAACGCTTCTGCGATTTGCGCGGTGTAGTAGCCCTCGCCACAGCCGATGTCCAGCCAGCGCCCGGGCGCGCGTTCGGCAGCCAGTTCCGCCAGGCGTCGGGCGACGGGCGCGTAATGTCCGGCGTTGAGAAAGTCGCGCCGGGCTTCGACCATGGCCTGGTTGTCGCCGGGGTCGCGGCTGTTCTTGTGCTGCACCGGCAGCAGGTTCAGGTAACCCTGCCGCGCACGGTCGAACCGATGGCCGGCCGGGCATACCACACCGTTGTCCACCGCGTTCAGCGGCTCACTGCAGATCGGGCAAGCGAGCATCAGGCGAGCAACTTGATCAGCGTCTTGTAGTAGATCTCGGTCAGTACGTCGAGATCGGCCGCCAGCACCCGTTCGTTGACCTGGTGGATAGTCGCGTTGACCGGCCCCAATTCCACCACTTGCGTGCCCATGGTGGCGATGAAGCGACCATCGGACGTGCCGCCGCTGGTGGACGCCTTCGTCTCGCGGCCGGTGACGTCCTTGATGCTCGACGACACCGCGTCGAGCAACGCCCCCGGTTCGGTGAGGAACGGCAGGCCGGACAGCGCCCAGTCGATGTGCCAGTCCAGCTGATGCTTGTCGAGAATATCGGCGACGCGCTGTTGCAGGCCTTCGACGGTGGATTCGGTGGAGAAGCGGAAGTTGAACACCGCTACCAGGTCACCGGGGATCACGTTGGTCGCGCCGGTGCCGGAGTTGAGGTTGGAGATCTGGAAACTGGTGGGCGGGAAGAAGTCGTTGCCGTGGTCCCAATGCTCGGCGGCCAATTCTGCCAGTGCTGGCGCGGCCAGG
Organism: Pseudomonas sp. Tri1; assembly: GCF_017968885.1. Lineage (NCBI taxonomy): Bacteria > Pseudomonadati > Pseudomonadota > Gammaproteobacteria > Pseudomonadales > Pseudomonadaceae > Pseudomonas > Pseudomonas sp. Tri1. The sequence goes on from NZ_CP072913.1 coordinate 1,281,520, forward strand.
TGAATCGGGTTCTTCGCCAGGTGTGGATAAGCCACGTGGCCTTGCTTGCCATGCACGGTCAGTTTCGCGCCGAGGGAACCGCGACGGCCATTCTTGACCACGTCGCCCACCAGCGTGGTGCTCGACGGCTCGCCGACGATGCACCAGTCCAAGCGCTCCTGACGAGCCTTGAGACGTTCGACCACGGCCTTGGTGCCGTGGTGGGCCGGGCCTTCTTCATCGCTGGTGATCAGGAAGGTCACCGAGCCCTTGTGATCCGGGTAGTCGGCGACGAACCGTTCGGCCGCCACCACCATCGCCGCCAGGCTGCCCTTCATGTCCGCCGCGCCACGGCCACAGAGCATGCCGTGCTCATCGATGACCGCGTCGAACGGATCGAGCTGCCAGGCCTGCACCGGGCCGGTCGGCACCACGTCGGTGTGCCCGGCGAAGCACAGCACCGGACCGTCATGCTTGCCGTGGCTGGCCCAGAAGTTATCCACATCCTCGATGCGCATCGGCTCGAGCGCAAAGCCCGCGTTACCCAGGCGCTGCATCATCAGTTTCTGGCAATCGGCATCCACCGGTGTTACGGACGGACGGCGGATCAGGTCGCAGGCGAGTTGCAGGGTCGGCGAGAGGTCGGCGTGGGCCGTCATGAAAACTCCGGGAATATTAGTATGAACGCAAGGCTAGTGTGGGGGCAGGCTGACACCCACAAAATGGCGGTTATCTTATAGCAAAACGACCATCATGGTCCCCTGGTGCGGGACAGGTGGGATACAAAACCTGTGGGAACGAGCTTGCTCGCGATGGCGTCGGATCAGCCGCATCAATATTGACTGACACACCGCTATCGCGAGCAAGCTCGCTCCCACAAGGGAAATTGGTCGGATTCATTTCGCGACCGGCTCGAATTGCCGCAGCAAAGCCCTATAATGCGCGCCGGTTTTTGGGGTAATGGTCATGAGTACAGAAGATCCACGGTTTGCCGGTATCGCCCGTTTGTATGGCATCGAAGGCCTGGAGCGCCTGCGGGCGGCCCATGTGGCGATTGTCGGCGTGGGCGGAGTCGGTTCCTGGGCGGCGGAAGCCATTGCCCGTTGTGGCGTGGGCGAGATTTCGCTGTACGACCTGGATGATGTCTGTGTCAGCAACGCCAACCGCCAGTTGCACGCCCTGGACAGCACCGTCGGCAAACCCAAGGTCGAGGTGATGGCCGAGCGGCTACGGGGGATCAATCCCGATTGCACGGTGCACGCCGTGGCGGATTTCGTCACCCGCGAGACCATGGCCGAATACATCACGCCGAACATCGATTGCGTGATCGACTGCATCGACAGCGTCAACGCCAAGGCCGCGTTGATCGCCTGGTGCAAGCGCCGCAAGATCCAGATCATCACCACTGGCGGGGCGGGTGGGCAGATCGACCCGACGCTGATCCAGGTTTGCGACTTGAACCGTACGTTCAACGATCCCCTGGCGTCGAAAGTGCGCTCCACCCTGCGCCGCGACTACGGCTTTTCCCGCACCGTGACCCGCCACTACAGCGTGCCCTGCGTGTTCTCCACTGAACAACTGCGCTACCCGAAACCGGACGGCAGCATTTGCTTGCAGAAGAGTTTTGTCGGTGACGGCGTCAAGCTCGACTGCGCCGGTGGGTTTGGCGCGGTGATGATGGTCACGGCGACGTTCGGCATGGTCGCGGCGACCAAGGCTGTGGATAAGATCGTGGCGGGTGTGCGGCGGCCGGCGGACAGGGCCAAGCCTCAGGTTTGAGGGTGGGGCAGATGGCCTCATCGCGAGCAAGCTCGCTCCCACACTGGATCTCATGGAACACAAATTTTGTGTACGACACAAATCCCTGTGGGAGCGAGCTTGCTCGCGATGGCGATTATTCAGTCAACTCAAACATCCGCTTCAACACCGCATTCAAGCCATTACTACGCGACGGCGACAGCTGCCGCGACAATCCCAACGCATTGAACCACCCCGGCAAATCCACCTGCTGCAACTCTTCAGCGGACAACCCGTTGACCCGCGCCAGCAGCAACGCCACCAGCCCACGGATCAACCGCGCATCGCTGCTGGCGGCAAATTGCCAATGTCCGTCATGCAGCTGACCCACCAGCCACACCTGACTTTCACAGCCACTGACCAGGTTGGCGTCGCACTTGTCCGCATCGTTCAAGGGTGGCAAGCGTTCGCCCCATTGCATCAACAGCCGGGCGCGTTGCTCCCAGCTCGATGCGTCCTGGAAAATCTGCAGCGCCGCAGCGGCCTCGGTCGACAGGCTCATCGCAGCAGCTCCAAAGCCTGGTCCAAAGCCTCGAAGAAGCGTTCGATATCGGCGGAGTCGTTGTACAGCGCCAGCGACACCCGAATCGCTCCCACCAGATGCAAATGCCTGAACAGTGGCATGGCGCAGTGATGCCCGGCGCGTACGGCGATGCCTTGCTCGGTCAGCAGGTGGGCCAGGTCGGCGTTGTGCACGCCTTCGACCACAAAACTGACCAGGGCCAGGCGCGGGTTGCCCACCAGGCGCACGCCGTTGCGCGCCAGCAGGCCGTGGAGCAGGTAGTCATGCAAGCCGGCTTCATGGTCGATGAGTGCTTGCGAGTCGAGAGCGGACAGGTAATCCAGGGTCGCCCCCAGACCGATCACGCTGGCAATCGGCGGCGTGCCCGCTTCGAAACCCAGCGGTGCCGGGCGGAAGGTGGCGCTGTGGTAATCGGCCTGTTGCACCATTTCGCCGCCGAACTGCCAATGGCGCAGTTGCTCAAGCGCTGCGTTGCGGCCGAACAGCACGCCTAGCCCATCGGGGCCGTAGAGCTTGTGGCTGGAAAATACGTAGAAATCGCACTCCAGGGCCTGTACGTCATGGCGACCATGGACCACGCCTTGGGCGCCATCGATTATCGTCAACGCGCCTTGGGCCTTGGCCAGTGCCAGCAGCGCCGGCAAGGGCTGCCAGGCGCCCAGAACATTGGATAACTGGCTCACCGCCAGCAAGCGTGTACGCGGGCCAATCAGTTCGGCGGCGGCACTGAGATCGATCAGCCCATCGGCATCCAGCGGCAACACCACCAGCGTCAACGAACGGCGCTCGGCCAGTTGTTGCCACGGCAGCAGGTTGGCGTGATGTTCCAAGGCGCTGATAACGATTTCATCGCCAGGGGTGAACAGATGCTCCAGGCCATAGGCGAGCAGGTTCAGCGCCGAAGTGGCGCCGTGGGTGAAGATGATCTGCCCGCAATCCTCGGCATTGAGCCATTGCGCGACCTTGCGGCGACTGTCTTCGAACGCCTGGGTGGCGTGGGCTCCCGGCAAGTGCTGCGCCCGGTGCACGTTGGCCGCGCCATTGGCGTAGTAATGCGCCAGGGCATCGAGCAGCGCTTGGGGTTTTTGCGTAGTGGCGGCGTTGTCCAGGTAAGTCTGGCCTTGCCGTTGCAGGGCGGCGATGGCCGGGAAGTCGGCGCGCCAGGGGGAGGGAATCAACATGCTTTCGGGCCCTGCTGGAGTTACGCCGGACCCTGTGGGAGCAAGCTCGCTCCCACAGGTGATGGTGTGAAGCGGCTTAGTTGTGGGCGTGCAGTGCTTCGTTCAGCTCGATGGCCGATTTGTGGGTCTTGCATTCCACTGCGCCAGTCTCGGAGTTGCGGCGGAACAGCAGGTCGGGCTGGCCGGCCAGATCGCGAGCCTTGACCACCTTGACCAGTTGGTTGTTCTCGTCCAGCAGCGCGACCTTGGTGCCGGCGGTCACGTACAGGCCCGACTCCACGGTGTTGCGGTCGCCGAGCGGGATACCGATGCCGGCGTTGGCGCCGATCAGGCAGCCTTCGCCAACCTTGATCACGATGTTGCCGCCACCCGACAGGGTGCCCATGGTGGAGCAACCGCCGCCCAGGTCCGAGCCTTTGCCAACGAACACGCCCGCCGAGACACGGCCTTCGATCATGCCCGGGCCTTCGGTGCCGGCGTTGAAGTTGACGAAACCTTCGTGCATCACGGTGGTGCCTTCGCCCACGTAGGCGCCCAGGCGGATCCGCGCAGCATCGGCGATACGCACGCCGGCCGGAACCACGTAGTCAGTCATTTTCGGGAACTTGTCCACCGAGAACACTTCCAGCAACTCGCCGCGCAGGCGGGCTTCGAGCTGGTGTTCGGCCAGTTCGCTCAGGTCGATCGCACCCTGGCTGGTCCAGGCCACGTTCGGCAGCAGCGGGAAGATGCCGGCCAGGTTCAGGCCATGAGGTTTGACCAGGCGGTGGGACAGCAGGTGCAGCTTGAGGTAAGCCTCGGGGGTGGAGCTCAGTTGGGCATCTTCGGCCAGCAGGGTGGCGACCAGCGGCTTGTGGCTTTCGGCCAGGCGGGTCAGCAGCGCGGCTTGCCCGGCATCGACGCCCTTGAGGGCTTCAGCCAGTTGCGAAGCCTGGGCGGTGGTGAAGGTGATGGCCTGGTTGCCGTCGCTGTAGCCGAGAATCGGTGCGATGGCTGCGACGATGTCAGCCGACGGATTGAGCAGCGGCTGTGCGTAGAACACTTCCAGCCAGGCGCCTTGACGGTTTTGAGTGCCGACACCGAAGGCCAGGCTGAACAGGGTAGTGGACATGAAATTACCTCTACAAAATGGACTGGGCAGGCTTACTTGATCTCTGCCGCATAAATATCTGGCTTGAAGCCAATCAGGGTTCGGTCACCGAGATCGAGCACCGGGCGCTTGATCATCGAGGGTTGTGCGAGCATCAGTTCGATGGCTTTCGTCTGGTCGAGATCGGCTTTGCGTTCGTCGTCGAGTTTGCGAAAGGTCGTACCGGCCCGGTTCAACACCACTTGCCAGCCATGTTCGTTGCACCATTGGGTGAGGTGCTCACGGTCGATGCCGGCGGTCTTGTAGTCGTGGAAGTCGTAGCGTACAGCGTGTTCATCGAGCCAGGTGCGCGCCTTTTTCATGGTGTCACAGGCTTTGATGCCGAAAAGGTGCAACGTTTTGCTTGAATCGGTCAAGGAATTGCCCCCTTTGCAGGTGCTGAAAGTAAAAGGTGAAGGATTATGCCATGACCGGACGGTTTCGCGACGGCCCAGGTTGATGTGCAGCAAAACCTGTGGGAGCGAACTTGCTCGCGATGGCGTCGGATCAGCCAGCATCAATGTCAACTGCTAAACCGCTATCGTCGGATCGCCGCCCGGAGCAGGTTCGCTCCCAGGAGGCAGGCTGCGACATAGGTGTAACGGCCAGGCTCATGCTAAGCGGTTAATATGGCACTTCAACGGCAAGCTGTTGCCGGATGTGTGTGTCGCTGTAATTGGAAACCCGTTTATGCAAAGCGCCTATACCGTCCTGATCCTGTTGATGCTGGTGGGCGTTTCGCGCCTGATCGGACGGCTGATCCCGCTGCCGTTGCCCCTGGTGCAGATCGGTGCCGGTGCTGTGCTGGCCTGGCCGTCCCTGGGCCTGCATGTGGCTCTCGATCCCGAACTGTTCCTGTTTCTCTTCTTGCCACCGCTGCTGTTCTCCGACGGCTGGCGCATGCCCAAGCGCGAGTTGTGGCGCCTGCGTGGGCCGATCCTGACGCTGGCGGTGGGGCTGGTGTTGTTTACGGTAGTGGGCGCCGGTTACTTCATTCATTGGCTGCTGCCGAGCATCCCGCTACCGGTGGCCTTCGCCCTGGCTGCCGTGCTGTCGCCGACCGACGCGGTGGCGGTGTCGGCGATTGCCCGCGACCGTTTGCCCGCGCCGCTGATGCACGTGCTTCAGGGCGAGGCGTTGATGAACGATGCGTCGGGCCTGGTGACCTTCAAGTTCGCCCTGGCGGCGGCCATCACCGGGGTGTTTTCCCTGGCCAATGCGAGCCTGACCTTTGTCTTGGTGGCGGTTGGCGGGCTGCTGGTTGGCGTGGTCCTGAGTGGGTTGTTGGGGCGCTTGCGGGCCTGGATGGTGGCGCGCGGCTGGGACGATCCGGCCACCCACGTGGTGTTCATGTTGCTGCTGCCGTTCGCGGCCTATGTGCTGGCTGAACGCTTGGGCGCCTCGGGGATTCTCTCGGCGGTGGCGGCGGGGATGATGCAGAGCTGGCTCGACCTACTGCCGCGTCAGACCGGCACACGGTTGCTCAATCGCAGTGTCTGGTCGCTGTTGGAATTCGCCTTCAACGGCTTGATCTTCCTGCTGCTGGGCTTGCAATTGCCGGACATCATCAAGGCGGTGACCCGCCACGAAGCCACCCTGTGGCCGACGTTGTTCTACCTTTGCCTGGACGTGGTGGCGATTTCCCTGGTGTTGCTGGTGCTGCGGTTTGTCTGGGTGCAAAGCACCTGGCGGCTGTCCGGGCTGTTGCGTCGCGGGCGTGGCGAGAGTGAACTGACCTTCGTGCCGACCGCGCGCTCCTGCTGGTTGCTGACCTTCGGCGGGGTGCGCGGTGCGGTGACGCTGGCGGGCGTGCTGTCGGTGCCGATATTGCTAGCGACGGGCGAACCGTTTCCCGAGCGAGATTTGCTGATCTTCATTGCCGCCGGAGTCATTCTGCTGTCATTGATCGCCGCCTGCATCGCCCTGCCATTACTGCTGCGAGGTATCGAGAAAAGCCCCGATGACCAGCGCCGCGCCGAAGTCCGCGATGCCTGGCGCAAAACCGCTGAAGCGGCGATCCACGCGCTCGAGGTGGAGGAACCGAGCGAGACAGCCAGCACGCCAGACGCGGCCCAGGCGGCGTTGGCGACCGAGGTCAAGGCGCGGTTGATGTCTGAATATCGCCATCAGTTGGAGGTGTTCAACGACTCCGCCGAAGCCCAGGCGCTGGCGTTCGAAATGGACCTGCTGGAACGCCGGCTGCGCTTGAAGGCCTATCGGGCGCAGCGGCTGGAGTTGTATCGCCTCAGCCGTCACCACCAGATTGGGGATGATGTGCTGCGAGAGGTGCTGGGGGAGTTGGATCTGGCGGAGGCGAATTTGGGGTTGGGGAAATAACGGTTGGGGTTAGAGCGGAAGGTAGGCCTTCACACCGGCGATCACGCCTTGCATGTCTTCAGAGCCCAGGCGAGGAACGAAGTACTCTCGGCCCTTGGATCGAGTCTTTTTATGCAGCTTGTCCAGACGTTCAAAACTCACGGTATAAATCATGTCGCACTTCACCCACAGCTCTTTGTAGCCATCGGACTGGAGAGGGTTGGTGCGGAGCAGGTGGTGCCAGTCCTGCTGAGTTTGTGGCGTTGTGGAGGAAATCGGCACCACAGTGCAGAGCTTGCGACTGTGTGTGGCAGTAGGAGAGATCACCACCACCTTGCGGATCTTCAGCATTTCAGGCGCAACAAAGCCCCGCGTGAAGTCGCAAAGAAGAACATCGCCTTGCTTGGGATGGTAATAGAGAGGCATTCCTTATCCTCATAAAAAGCAAAGCCGCCCGAAGGCGGCTTCAATCGACACGCAGTTGAGCTTGCTTCGCCCTTTCTGCGCCGCTGGGTCAACCTCGAGAGGGACCCAGACTCCTGCCAGCTCTCGCTGGTGACGGGGTCGATTATGGCTACCAGCGATAGCGAATTCAAGCCAGCTTGAACCCTCGTCACAGCGTTAAATGAGGTCTGTCGGTGGTACTACGTGGGCGAAATCAAAGGCTTGGCGTTCGCGGTACGTTTTATTTCTTTTCTTGTCTGAGCAGACAGATTGTTGTCTGACAGACGCACCGAAGTTTCCGACAAGTTTTTAAGGTTGTCCGTCGGAAGCGAGGGCTCTAGCCTCTGGGTGTCGCTGCCAATTCAGCGACCGGACGTGAGAATCCGAACACCCACTATGCGCATAGGCGCCGGCCATATAAAGTGCAGGCGCGTTTCGTCATGCATCATGTTATGGCGGCTGTGCGCGGGCATGTTTCGGCATGGCCGGGTTTGGTGGTGTTGGCCCGGATTCTCACCCCGCGTACGGCTGCCACTCTCTAGGTCCGTGAGAAGACTTTGTGGCAGCTCCAACACCTTAGGAGCATTACATGATCAAAGAAACTCCAAATCCTCCAAAGCCGGCCTCCACTTTCCCTTACGGCGATTACGCACCCGAAAAATTGCAAGAAGCCGCTGATCGTGTGCTGGATCAATACCTCAAACCTGGCGACAGCGAGCCAGAACCCAAACCCTCAGTACAGTTATTCACTGTGGCTGACGGTATCGACACCGAAGTGTTGCTGGCCAATCTTGGCGAAACCCTGGCGTCTGCCAATGCAATGCTCAATGACCTTGCCTTCGATCAGGACGGCTCGCGACGACATGTAGCATTGGGAGTGGCCCAGATGATTGAGTTGGGGATGTTGTTGGCGAACAAGGCTTTGGATCGGGTAGAGCTTCGGACTTGATGTAACAGTGCCGGCCTCATCGCGAGCAAGCTCGCTCCCACAGTGGATGCGTGTTGTTCACAGAACTTGTGATCGACACCAGCCCCTGTGGGAGCGAGCTTGCTCGCGAAGACGTAGGCCCATCCAACATGGATGCAAGCTGAACCACCGCTTTCGCGAGCAAGCCCGCTCCCACAGAAGATTTGTGGTGTTCACAGATATGGGTCGACACCAAACCCCTGTGACGAGGGAGCTTGCTCCCGCTGGGGCGCGAAGAGGCCCTGAAATAGGGCAACGCGGTATGTCAGGTAGATTGAGTTGACTGCTTTGGGGCTGCTACGCAGCCCAGCGGGAGCAAGCTCCCTCGCCACAACAGCGGTCGACTCAAGTCCTGATGCGGGATTAACCCCGACGCTGAATGAACGCGCGAATCCGCTCGGCCGCTTCCACACATTCAGCCAGCGGCGCGACCAGGGCCATACGCACGCGTCCGGCGCCTGGGTTGACGCCATCCACATCGCGGGACAGGTACGAACCCGGCACGACAGTCACGTGTTCCTGTTCGAACAGGTCCCGGCAGAACGCCGCGTCATCGCCCGCCACATTCGGCCACAGGTAGAAGCTGCCATCGGGACGCTGTACGTCCAGTACCGGGCTGAGGATCTCCAGTACTGCGTCGAATTTCTCCCGGTACAGCGCGCGGTTGGCGCGTACGTGCACTTCGTCGTTCCATGCGGCAATGCTCGCCAGTTGGGTCTGCACCGGCATCGCGCAGCCGTGGTAGGTGCGGTACAGCAGGAAACCCTTGAGGATGTCGGCATCGCCGGCCACGAAACCGGAGCGCAGGCCTGGCAGGTTGGAGCGTTTGGACAGGCTGTGGAACACCACGCAGCGCTTGAAATCCTTGCGACCGAGTTCGACGCAGGCGCTGAGCAGCCCTGGCGGCGGGGTTTGTTCGTCGAAGTAGAGCTCGCTGTAGCACTCGTCGGCGGCGATGACGAAGTCGTGTTCGTCGGCCAGGGCGATGAGTTTCTTCAGTACATCCACCGGAATCAGCGCGCCGGTCGGGTTGCCAGGGGAGCACAGGAACAGGATCTGGCAGCGTTTCCAGATGTCCGGCGAAACCGCGTCGAAATCCGGGTTGAAGCCGTTTTCGTCCAGGCACGGCAGGTAGTGCGGCTTGGCGCCGGCCAGGAACGCCGCGCCTTCATAGATCTGATAGAACGGGTTGGGGCTGACCACCAGGGCATCGTCGCCACGGCTGACCACGGTCTGGGTGAAGGCGAACAGGGCTTCGCGGGTGCCGTTGACCGGCAACACGTGGCGCGCCGGGTCCAGCCAGCCGTTTGGCACGTTGAAACGGCGCTCGCACCAGCCGGTGATGGCTTCACGCAATTCCGGGATACCGAGGGTGGTCGGGTATACGGCCATTTTTTCCAGATTGCTGGCCAGGGCTTCAGCCACGAAGCTCGGCGAACGATGCTTGGGCTCGCCGATGGACAGGGCGATCGGGCGTTTGTCCGGGTTAGGCGTGACGCTGCCGAGCAAGGCGCGGAGCTTTTCGAACGGGTAGGGCTGCAACTGGTTCAGAGCGTTGTTCATCGGGGGCCTCGTTCAATGTGGGAGCGCGGTTGCTCGCGACAGCGGTGCGTCAGGAAACATCGACGCTGGATATTCCGCCGTCATCGCGAGCAGGCTCGCTCCCACAGGGGGGATTCGTTCAGATATTGATACGCGTCAGGTTGATATCGGGTTCCTGGTTGACGCTCAAATGCCGCACGATCGCTTCCTGCAGGCGGCTGCACAGCTGTGGATCGGACAGCGGCTGGCCATGGGCGTCGGTGATGAAGAAGACGTCTTCCACCCGTTCGCCGAGGGTAGCGATCTTGGCGTTTTGCAGTGACAAGTCGAACTCCAGGAATATATGACCGATCCGCGCCAGCAGGCCCGGGCGGTCCGGGGCGCTGAGTTCCAGCACGGTGACCTGGCGTTGGGCGTCGTTGTGGATCGTCACCTGGGGGGCGAATGTAAAGTGCTTGAGCTGGCGCGGCACCCGGCGCTGGATGATGGTCGGGTAATCCGCCGGGTTGCGCAGGGCTTCAGTCAGGCCATCGCGAATCTGTTTGACCCGCGCTGGGTTGTCGCCAATCGAGTCGCCGTCAGTGTCGAGCACGATGTAGGTGTCGAGGGTGAACTGGCTGCTGGAGGTGATGACCCGGGCGTCGTGAATGTTGAGGTTGAGCTGGTCCATCGCCGCCACGGTCACGGCGAAGAAGTCGTGCTGGTCCGGGGCATAGATGAAGATCTGCGTGCCGCCCTCGAATTCGCGCTGGGTGGTTTCCTTGATCAACACCAAAGGCCCGCCATCGGCCGGTTGCTGGAGGATCGCGTCGCTGTGCCAGGCCACGTCGCCGGCGGTATGGCGCAGGAAATAGTCATCGCCCAGTTGTGACCAGAGCTGCTCGACGTCGTCCGGGTCGGTGCCACCGCGCACCAGGATGTCCAGGGCCGCGCTTTGGGTGCGACGGATCTGCTCTTCGCGGTCCACCGGGTTTTCCAGGCCACGGCGCAAGGCCCGCTTGGTCTCGGTGTACAACTGGCGCAACAGGCTGGCGCGCCAGGAGTTCCACAGGGTCGGGTTGGTGGCATTGATGTCCGCCACGGTCAGCACGTAGAGATAATCCAGGCGCGTTTCATCGCCGACGATCTGGGCGAAGTCGTGGATCACCTGCGGGTCGGACAAATCCTTGCGCTGGGCCGTGGTCGACATCACCAGATGGTTCTGCACCAGCCAGACGATCAGCCGGCTGTCCCATACCGGCAGTTGATGGCGCTGGCAGAACGCCTCGGCATCCACCGCGCCGATCTCGGAGTGATCGCCCTGGCGACCCTTGCCGATGTCGTGGTACAGCCCCGCCATGTAGATCAGCTCAGGCTTGGGCAGCTTGCCCATGAGCTTGCTGGCCAGTGGGAATTTCTCCGACACTTGCGTGTATTGCAACTTACGCAGGTGCTTAATCAGGTTCAGGGTGTGGGCATCGACCGTATAGATATGGAACAGGTCGTGTTGCATTTGCCCGACGATGAAACCGAACTCCGGCAGATAGCGTCCGAGGATCCCATAGCGATTCATGCGCCGCAGGTTGCGGTGCACGCCGATCCGGCATTTGAACAACTCGATGAACAGGCTTGTGTTGCGGATGTCGTGGCGGAAATCCTCATCGATCAGATGGCGGTTTTCCCGCAGCAGGCGGATGGTGTCGGCGCGCACCCCCTTGATTTCCGGCTGCTGGGCCATGAGCACGAAGATTTCCAGCATGGCGAACGGCGTGCGGCGGAACACATAGTCGTGACGCGCTTCGATGTAGCCGTCGTGGAGCTGGAAGCGTGAATTGATCGGCTGCGGCGGTTCTTCGTCTTCGGGGGCGAGGATGACTTCCTCGAAGTGCTGGATGATCAGTTCGCTGAGCTGGGCGATGCTCATCACCACCCGGTAGTACTGCTGCATGAAGTTTTCGATGGACTGCTTGGCGTCCTGGCCTTCGAAACCCAGCAGGCTCGCGATGGAGCGCTGGTGATCGAACAGCAGGCGGTCTTCGGCGCGTCCGGCCAGCATGTGCAGGGCGTAGCGAACCTTCCAGAGGAATTCCTGGGAGGAGGCCAGCAAGGCGTTTTCGCTTTCCACCAGGAAACCTTCGCCAGCCAGGGCCCGCAGGTTCAGCGTGCCGTACTGGCGGCGGGCAACCCACAGGATTGTCTGGATATCCCGCAGCCCGCCGGGCGAGCCCTTGACGTTGGGCTCCAGGTTGTACTCGGTGTCGTTGTACTTGTGGTGACGGGCCTTCTGCTCGGCGTGCTTGGCCAGGAAAAAGTCCTTGCTCGGCCACATGTGCTCTGTGCTGGTGACATCGAGCATGCGCTGGCGCAGGCGTTCGGGGCCAGCGATGGTGCGGCTTTCCATCAGGTTGGTGATCACCGTCAGGTCGGCGCGGGCCTCGTCGGCGCATTCCTGCACCGAGCGCACGCTCTGGCCGACTTCCAGGCCGATGTCCCACAGCAGTGTCAGGAACCGCTCGATGGAGTCGCGGAAAACCTCATGGTCGGCGCTGTCCAGCAGGATCAGCAGATCGATGTCGGAGTAGGGGTGCAACTCGCCGCGTCCATAACCGCCTACCGCCACCAGGGCGATGTCGGCATCTTCGCTCCAGTCGAACTGCTCCCAGGCCTTTTGCAGGATGTTATCGACGAACCAGGCGCGGTCCTCCACCAGTCGGCGAATATCCCGGCCGCTGCGAAAGCGCTGGTCGAGCACTTCGTGGGCCTGGCGGATTGCCTTCTTGAATGCCGAGATGGGGCTTGCCTTCAGGGCCAGTTCCGCCTGGAACTGGCCACGGTCGAAGAGTTCGGGATCCACCTGCGGCATTGAATGGCTTTCCTTTCTATCTATAGCTATAGGCTGTGTTCGGCTCAGGCGGAAACGCGAGGGATGGTGTCATCGCTGCGCAGGGTAAAGATCTCGTAACCAGTCTCGGTCACCAGCAAGGTGTGCTCCCACTGGGCCGACAGCTTGCGGTCCTTGGTGATGGCGGTCCAGCCATCGCCCAGCACCTTGGTGTCGGCGCGGCCCTGGTTGATCATCGGCTCGATGGTGAAGGTCATGCCCGCTTGCAGCTCCATGCCGGTGCCAGCACGGCCGTAGTGCAGGATCTGTGGCTCTTCATGGAACACCTTGCCGATACCGTGGCCGCAGAACTCGCGCACCACCGAAAAGCCGTTCTTCTGCGCGTGCTTCTGGATCACTTCGCCGATATCACCCAGGCGGCAGCCCGGTTTGACCAGTTCGATGGCCATGTACATGCATTCCTGGGTGACTTTCGACAGGCGCTGGGCCCACTCCGGGACGTTGCCGACATGGAACATGCGGCTGGTATCGCCGTGGTAGCCGTCCTTGATGACGGTGACGTCGATGTTCAGGGTGTCGCCATCCTTCAACGGCTTTTCGTTGGGGATGCCGTGGCAGACCACGTGGTTGATCGAAGTGCAGATCGACTTCGGGAAGCCTTTATAGTTGAGTGGCGCAGGGATGGCCTTCTGCTCGTTGACGATATAGTCGTGGCAGATGCGGTCCAGCTCTTCGGTGGTCACGCCAGGTTTGACGTAGTCGGCGATCATCTCCAGCACATCGGCGGCGAGTTTGCCGGCGACACGCATTTTGGCGATGTCCTCGGGGGTCTTGAGGGTAACGGTCATACAGGCTCTCTCTGCGCTCGACGGCGCTGTTCAAAGCGAAATGGGCGGCGGAGGGTGATTCACGTGGCCCTGAAAGAGACGATTCTAACAGACGATCAGCGCAAATCCGCGTCCACATGCATCGCTTCTCTCTATAAGGGTGTGCATCCGCAGCTCATCAAAGGGCTGTGGGAGGGGGGCATCACCAGGATTTCAGAATCCGTGTTCCGTTTTCGCCCTTGCTGTGGTATAAAATGCGCCGCTTTCCGGGGATGACCCCGCAAGCTTAAATCCACACACGTGTCGACACGATGACCTGGGTGCCTCGGCTTATATAAGCCGCTGGTTGGTCATTGGGATACGTGGAGGCCAAACCCGACTTATCAAGGAACTATCATGTCCCAAGTCAACATGCGCGATATGCTGAAGGCCGGTGTGCACTTCGGTCACCAGACCCGTTACTGGAACCCGAAAATGGGCAAGTACATTTTCGGCGCGCGTAACAAGATCCACATCATCAACCTTGAAAAAACCCTGCCAATGTTCAACGAGGCACTGACCTTCGTAGAGCGTCTGGCCCAGGGCAAAAACAAGATTCTGTTCGTCGGCACCAAGCGTTCCGCTGGCAAGATCGTTGCTGAAGAAGCAGCACGTTGCGGTTCGCCGTACGTCGATCACCGCTGGTTGGGCGGCATGCTGACCAACTTCAAGACCATTCGCGCTTCCATCAAGCGTCTGCGTGACCTTGAAGTCCAGTCCGAAGACGGTACTTTCGCCAAGCTGACCAAGAAAGAAGCGCTGATGCGCACTCGCGATCTTGAGAAGCTGGACCGCTCCCTGGGCGGTATCAAGGACATGGGCGGTCTGCCTGACGCACTGTTCGTGATCGACGTTGATCACGAGCGCATCGCGATCACCGAAGCCAACAAGCTGGGCATCCCGGTCATCGGCGTTGTCGATACCAACAGCAGCCCGGAAGGCGTTGACTACATCATCCCAGGCAACGATGACGCCATCCGCGCCATCCAGCTGTACATGGGTTCGATGGCTGACGCTGTTATCCGTGGTCGCAACAATGTTAACGGTGGCACCGAAGTCTTCGCTGAAGAAGCTCCGGCAGCAGCCGCTGAGTAATTGACGCCCTGGCGTTGACTCAGTAAGCAAAAAGGGGGCTTGGCCCCCTTTTTGCCACCTCGAAAACCATTTGTCGGCAGCGCAGCTACAGCATCTGTAACGTGCAGCGGCTAACAAGGGTGGTTCGGGAAGAATTGAACGCCCGTTCGGTCGGGTGGAATGGTTGAAAACCTATCCAAGAGGATTTTGAAATGGCAGAGATTACTGCAGCGTTGGTCAAAGAACTGCGCGAGCGTACCGGCGAAGGCATGATGGACTGCAAGAAAGCCTTGACCAAGGCTGGCGGCGACATCGAGAAAGCCATTGATGACATGCGTGCTTCGGGCGCCATCAAGGCTGCCAAGAAAGCCGGCAACATTGCCGCTGAAGGCGCGATCGGCATCAAGGAAGACGGCAAGGCTGCCGTTATCATCGAAGTCAACTCGCAGACTGACTTCCTGGCTCTGCAAGACGACTTCAAGGCCTTCGTTGCTGCCAGCGTAGAAAAAGCATTCGCCGACAAACTGACCGACGCAGCTCCGCTGATCGCCGCTCAGGAATCGGCTCGTGAAGCCCTGGTTGCCAAAGTAGGCGAAAACGTCAACATCCGTCGCCTGGTTCGCGTTGAAGGTGACGTTGTCGGTTCTTACCTGCACGGCAACAAGATCGGCGTGGTTGTAGCCCTCAAAGGCGGCAACGTCGAACTGGCCAAGGACATCGCGATGCACGTCGCTGCCAGCAACCCTGAGTTCCTGCTGCCGTCGGAAGTTTCCGCTGACGCCATCGAGCGCGAAAAAGCCGTGTTCATGCAGCTCAACGAAGACAAGATCAAAGGCAAGCCAGCCGAAATCGTTGAAAAAATGGTTGCCGGTCGTATCACCAAGTTCCTGGCTGAAGCCAGCCTGGTTGAGCAGGCGTTCGTCAAGAACCCTGAAATCAAGGTCGGTGAACTGGCCAAGAAAGGCGGCGCTGAAATCGTTTCCTTCACCTACTTCAAAGTGGGCGAAGGCATCGAGAAGCCAGTAGACAACTTCGCTGAAGAAGTTGCTGCTCAGCTGGCTGCCAGCAAGCAATAAGACAGTTTTTATAACTGTCGCCCTGAAGAGGCTGCCCGCTTAACGCGCGCAGCCTCTTTTTGGATGGGGATGCCGATTTTTATTGGTTTCCTTTCGGAACTGGCTTACAAAGCCGTGTTCCGATGGCGCTGTGTCAGCGTCAGCTAGAGTGAACGCAGGCTGTAAACAGCTTGCAAAGAATTTTCGAAAATACGCCGCAGGAGAGATTCGCAATGGCTCAGCAGGGCAGTGGTTATCAGGCTCGCTATAAACGCATTCTACTCAAGCTTAGCGGCGAGGCCCTGATGGGCTCGGAAGAGTTCGGGATCGATCCAAAGGTGCTGGATCGCATGGCCCTGGAAGTGGGCCAGTTGGTCGGGATCGGCGTTCAGGTCGGCCTGGTCATCGGCGGCGGCAACCTGTTCCGCGGGGCGGCACTGAGCGCGGCCGGCATGGATCGGGTCACGGGCGACCACATGGGCATGCTGGCCACTGTGATGAACGCCCTGGCTATGCGCGATGCGCTGGAGCGTGCCAATATCTCGGCCATCGTCATGTCGGCTATTTCCATGGTTGGCGTGACCGATCACTATGACCGCCGCAAGGCCATGCGCCACCTCAACTCCAAGGAAGTGGTGATTTTTGCCGCCGGTACCGGTAATCCGTTTTTCACCACGGATTCGGCCGCCTGCCTGCGAGCGATCGAGATCGATGCCGATGTCGTGCTCAAGGCCACCAAGGTCGATGGTGTCTATACCGCTGACCCGTTCAAAGACCCGCATGCCGAGAAGTTCGATCATCTGACCTACGATGAAGTGCTGGATCGCAAGCTGGGTGTAATGGATCTGACGGCTATCTGCCTGTGTCGTGACCACAAGATGCCGCTACGTGTCTTTAATATGAACAAGCCTGGCGCCCTGCTGAACATCGTGCATGGCGGCGCCGAAGGAACACTGATCGAGGAAGCGCAACAATGATCAACGAAATCAAGAAAGACGCTGAACAGCGCATGCAGAAGTCCCTGGAGTCCCTGGCGCACAACTTTGGTCGCATTCGTACCGGCCAGGCGCATCCGAGCATCCTGGAAGGTGTGATGGTGCCGTACTACGGCGCTGACACGCCGATCAAGCAAGTGGCCAACATCACTGTTAAAGATGCTCGTACCCTGCAAGTCGTCGCCTTTGAGCGCAACATGCTGGGCGCGGTCGACAAGGCCATCGGCAGTGCCGGTCTGAACCTGAACCCGACCAACCTGGGTGAGCTACTGCTGATCTCCATGCCGGCCCTGACCGAGGAGACCCGTAAGGGCTTCACCAAGCAGGCTCGTGACGTGGCTGAAGACGCCCGTGTTGCCGTGCGCAACATTCGTCGCGATGCCAATAGCCAGCTCAAGGACCTGGTCAAGGAAAAGGAAATCAGCGAAGACGAAGAGCGTCGCGCTACTGGCGAAATCGATGATCTGACCAAGAAGTACGTGGCTAAGATCGACGCGGATTTGGCGCAGAAAGAAAAAGACCTGATGGCCGTATAAGGGTCTCGTTTTCATGGATAAGACCAAGCAGGCCGTGCCGTTTGCGGTGCCGCGCCACGTGGCGATCATCATGGACGGCAATAATCGCTGGGCCAAGAAACGCTTCATGCCCGGTGTTGCCGGGCACAAGGCGGGGGTCGATGCGGTTCGCGCGGTTATCGAGGTGTGCGCCGAAGCCGGGGTCGAGGTGCTGACCCTGTTCGCGTTCTCCAGTGAAAACTGGCAACGTCCGGCCGATGAGGTCAGCGCCTTGATGGACCTGTTCCTCAAAGCCCTGCGCCGCGAGGCCAAGCGTCTCAACGAGAACAGCATCAGCCTGCGCATCATTGGTGATCGCTCGCGTTTTCACCCGGAGCTGCAGGCGGCGATGCGTGAAGCCGAGGCTGCAACCGCAGGCGCCGATCGGTTTGTCCTGCAGATCGCCGCCAACTATGGTGGCCAGTGGGACATTGCCCAGGCAGCCCAGCGGCTGGCGCGGGAAGTCCAGGCCGGGCACCTGCGGCCTGAAGACATCACGCCTGAGTTGTTGCAAACCTGTCTGGCGACCGGCGACCTGCCATTGCCAGACTTGTGCATCCGCACCGGTGGCGAGCATCGCATCAGCAATTTCCTGCTCTGGCAGCTGGCTTACGCCGAGCTGTACTTCTCCGACCTGTTCTGGCCGGACTTCAAACACGAAGCCATGCGTACCGCGCTGGCCGATTTCGCTTCCCGTCAGCGTCGCTTTGGTAAAACCAGCGAGCAGATCGAAGCTGGAGCCCGGGTTTAATGCTCAAACAACGAATCATCACTGCTCTGATCCTGTTGCCCATTGCCCTGGGCGGGTTCTTCTTGCTCGAGGGGGCGAGTTTTGCCTTGTTCATCGGGCTGGTCGTGACCCTGGGGGCGTGGGAATGGGCGCGGCTGGCAGGTTTTCCTGCGCAGTCGGCCCGCGTGACCTATGCGGCGGCTGTGGCGGCCATGCTGTTCGTCATGTACTTGCTGCCGGGCATCGCGCCCTGGGTGCTGGGTGCAGCGGTGTTATGGTGGGCGACGGCGACCTTCCTGGTGCTGACCTACCCGCGTACCACCCATCATTGGGCCAACGCGGCGACCAAACTGGTGATCGGTCTGTTGATCCTGCTGCCAGCCTGGCAAGGGCTGATCTGGATCAAGCAAGGTGCGCTGGGTAACTGGCAGATCATGGCCGTGATGGTGCTGGTCTGGGGCGCAGATGTCGGGGCTTATTTCTCTGGCAAGGCCTTCGGCAAGCGCAAGTTGGCGCCGAAGGTCAGTCCTGGCAAAAGCTGGGAAGGCGTCTACGGCGGCCTGGCCCTGAGCCTGGTGATTACCACCGTGGTTGGCGTGGTGCGGGACTGGACTGCCGGGCAGCTGCTGATGGGCCTGTTTGGCGCGGCCCTCATTGTATTTGTGTCGGTGGTTGGCGATTTGACCGAGAGCATGTTCAAGCGTCAGTCCGGGATCAAGGACAGCAGTAACCTGCTGCCGGGTCACGGTGGCGTGCTGGATCGCATCGATAGCCTGACCGCGGCAATCCCGATCTTCGCCGTGCTGCTGTGGATGGCGGCGTCGTGAGTCGTCCTCAACAGATCACTGTCCTGGGGGCGACCGGTTCGATCGGCCTCAGTACGCTTGACGTCATCGCTCGGCATCCAGAGCGCTACCAGGTGTTTGCCCTTAGTGGGTTTACGCGCCTGAGTGAGCTGCTGGCGCTGTGCATACGCCATACGCCGCGCTTTGCGGTGGTACCCGAGGCTGGCGTGGCGCGAGCGCTGCAGGATGATCTGCGCGCGGCTGGCCTGCCTACGCGTGTACTGGTGGGGGAGGAGGGCCTGTGCCAGGTGGCCTCCGCCCCGGAAGTCGACGCGGTGATGGCGGCGATCGTCGGTGCGGCGGGCTTGCGTCCGACGCTGGCGGCGGTGGAGGCAGGCAAGAAGATCCTGTTGGCCAACAAAGAAGCGTTGGTGATGTCTGGCGCGCTGTTCATGCAGGCTGTGCGCAAAAGTGGCTCTGTGTTGCTGCCCATCGACAGTGAGCACAATGCGATTTTTCAGTGCATGCCGCAGGATTTTTCCCGTGGCTTGGGCGCGGTGGGCGTCCGACGGATTCTGCTGACAGCATCCGGTGGTCCGTTCCGGCAGACACCGCTTGAAGAATTAGTGCATGTTTCCCCTGAGCAGGCCTGCGCTCATCCGAACTGGTCCATGGGGCGCAAGATTTCCGTGGATTCGGCCAGCATGATGAACAAAGGGCTGGAGCTGATCGAGGCCTGCTGGCTGTTCGACGCCAAGCCGTCCCAGGTCGAAGTGGTGATTCACCCGCAGAGCGTGATTCACTCCCTGGTGGAC
Source organism: Pseudomonas sp. Tri1 (assembly GCF_017968885.1). Lineage (NCBI taxonomy): Bacteria > Pseudomonadati > Pseudomonadota > Gammaproteobacteria > Pseudomonadales > Pseudomonadaceae > Pseudomonas > Pseudomonas sp. Tri1. The sequence continues at coordinate 1,301,093 of NZ_CP072913.1, forward strand.
TATATAGATGGCTCGGTGTTGGCCCAGTTGGGCAATCCGGATATGCGCACGCCAATCGCCAATGCCCTGGCCTGGCCGGAGCGGATCGATTCGGGTGTGGCGCCGCTGGACCTGTTTGCCATCGCTCGTCTGGATTTCCAGGCGCCCGATGAACAGCGCTTCCCCTGCCTGCGGTTGGCGCGACAGGCGGCCGAGGCAGGTAACAGTGCGCCGGCCATGCTTAACGCCGCCAATGAGGTGGCGGTTGCAGCGTTTCTCGAGGGGCGTGTCCGTTACCCCGAGATCGCGAGTATCATCGAGGAGGTCTTGAACCTCGAGGCCGTGGTTTCGGTCGATGACCTCGATGCGGTATTCACGGCGGACGCCAGGGCTCGCGAGTTGGCGAGCCAATGGCTGAGGCGCCACGAGCGTTGAGGCTGCGAGACGTTAGCCAGGGTTGCCCTGGACAGGATTGCGGAGAAAACAGATGAGCGCGCTCTATATGATTGTCGGCACCCTGGTTGCGTTAGGGGTGCTGGTCACATTTCACGAATTCGGTCATTTCTGGGTCGCGCGGCGCTGTGGCGTCAAGGTGCTGCGTTTTTCCGTGGGCTTTGGCATGCCGTTGCTGCGCTGGCATGACAAGAAAGGCACTGAGTTTGTCGTGGCAGCCATCCCGCTGGGCGGCTACGTGAAGATGCTCGACGAGCGTGAGGGCGAAGTGCCTGCCGATCAGCTCGATCAATCCTTCAATCGCAAGACCGTCCGTCAGCGTATCGCCATCGTCGCGGCGGGGCCGATCGCCAACTTCCTGCTGGCCATGGTGTTTTTCTGGGCGCTGGCCATGCTGGGCAGCGAGCAGGTGCGACCTGTCATCGGTGCGGTGGAAGCTGGCAGTGTTGCCGCTCGGGCCGGGCTGGGCGCGGGGCAGGAGATCGTTGCGATCGATGGTGAGCCAACTTCGGGTTGGGCGGCGGTCAATCTGCAACTGGTACGGCGCCTGGGCGAGAGCGGCTCGTTGCAATTGATGGTGCGCGAGCAGGGTTCGACAACGGATTCGCCCCGGGAACTGATGCTCGACAACTGGCTCAAGGGCGCCGATGAGCCCGACCCGATCCGCTCCCTGGGCATCCGTCCATGGCGTCCGGCGTTGCCACCGATACTCGCCGAACTCGATCCGAAAGGCCCAGCCCAGGCTGCGGGCCTGAAAACCGGCGACCGGTTGCTGGCGCTCGACGGCCAGCCGGTCAGCGACTGGCAGCAGGTGGTCGATTCGGTCCGTGTGCGGCCTGAGGCCAAAATCGTCCTGCGCATCGAGCGCGACGGTGCGCCAATCGACGTCCCGGTGGTCTTGGCGGCCCGTGGTGAGAGCAAGGCACCTACCGGATACCTGGGGGCGGGGGTCAAGGCTGTCGACTGGCCACCAGAGATGATTCGCGAGGTCAGCTTCGGCCCTGTGGCGGCGATTGGCGAGGGTGCGCGTCGTACCTGGACCATGAGTGTCCTGACCCTCGACTCGCTCAAGAAAATGTTGTTCGGCGAGCTCTCGGTAAAAAACTTGAGTGGACCGATAACCATTGCTAAAGTGGCGGGCGCTTCTGCCCAGTCGGGCATTGCTGATTTCCTGAATTTCCTTGCTTATCTGAGCATTAGCCTGGGGGTTCTGAATTTGCTACCCATTCCAGTACTGGATGGGGGGCATTTGCTGTTCTATCTGATCGAGTGGGCGCGTGGTCGTCCCTTGTCGGATCGGGTGCAAGGTTGGGGGATACAGATCGGTATCAGCTTGGTGGTCGGGGTCATGTTGCTTGCCCTGGTCAACGATTTGGGTCGTCTGTAACGCTTCGCTGAATTGCGAATCTGCCGCATTTTGCGGCAGTTTGTTTATTGCCAGTTGGAATAAGAAAGGACTTCATGAAACGTCTGCTGCTAACTGCGGTTCTCACCGTATTGATGATCGCCGAAGTTCACGCCGAGTCCTTCACTATCTCTGATATTCGCGTCAATGGCCTCCAGCGGGTCTCCGCGGGTAGCGTCTTTGGTGCCTTGCCGTTGAACGTCGGCGAGCAGGCGGATGATCGGCGCCTGGTGGAATCCACTCGTGCGCTGTTCAAAACCGGCTTCTTTCAAGATATCCAACTGGGCCGTGACGGCAATGTCCTGGTCATCACGGTAGTCGAGCGCCCGTCGGTTGCCAGTATCGAGATCGAAGGCAACAAGGCGATCTCCACTGAAGACCTGATGAAAGGCCTCAAGCAATCCGGCCTGGCCGAAGGCGAGATCTTCCAGCGCGCCACCCTCGAAGGCGTGCGCAACGAACTGCAACGCCAGTACGTTGCCCAGGGCCGCTACTCAGCCACCGTCGACACCGAAGTGGTGCCGCAGCCACGCAACCGCGTAGGCCTCAAGGTCAACATCAACGAAGGTACTGTTGCGGCCATCCAGCACATCAACGTGGTGGGCAACACGGTTTTCCCTGATGAAGACCTGATCGACCTCTTCGAGCTCAAGACCACCAACTGGCTGTCGTTCTTCAAGAACGACGACAAGTACGCCCGTGAAAAACTCTCCGGTGACCTGGAGCGCCTGCGTTCCTACTACCTGGACCGTGGCTACATCAACATGGACATCGCTTCGACCCAGGTGTCCATCACCCCGGACAAGAAGCACGTCTACATCACCGTCAACGTCAACGAAGGCGAGAAATACACCGTTCGTGACGTCAAGCTCAGCGGTGACCTGAAAGTGCCTGAAGACCAGGTCAAGTCGCTGTTGCTGGTGCAGAAGGGCCAGGTGTTCTCGCGCAAGCTGATGACCACCACGTCCGAACTGATCACCCGTCGCCTGGGTAACGAGGGCTACACCTTCGCCAACGTCAACGGTGTGCCGCAGCCGCACGATGAAGACCATACGGTCGACATCACTTTCGCTGTGGACCCGGGCAAGCGCGCCTACGTCAACCGCATCAACTTCCGTGGCAACACCAAGTCCGAGGACGAAGTGCTGCGCCGTGAAATGCGCCAGATGGAAGGTGGCTGGGCGTCGACCTACCTGATCGACCAGTCCAAGACCCGCCTGGAACGCCTGGGCTTCTTCAAGGAAGTCAACGTCGAGACCCCGGCCGTACCGGGCGTCGATGACCAGGTGGATGTGAACTACAGCGTCGAAGAGCAGGCTTCCGGCTCGATCACCGCCAGCGTCGGTTTCGCCCAGAGTGCCGGCTTGATCCTCGGTGGCTCGATCACCCAGAACAACTTCCTGGGTACCGGTAACAAGGTCAGCATCGGCTTGACTCGCAGCGAATACCAGACTCGCTACAACTTCGGTTACGTGGACCCCTACTGGACCGCTGACGGTGTGAGCCTGGGCTACAACGCCTTCTATCGCACCACCGACTATGACGAGCTCGATTCTGATATCTCCAGCTATGCGGTGGACAGTTTCGGTGTCGGCGCCAACGTTGGTTATCCAATCAGCGAGACCTCGCGCCTGACATTCGGTCTTACCGCCCAGCAGGACAAGATCAACACGGGTAGGTATACCGTTGACGAGATCTTTGACTTCGTTAACAAGGAAGGCGACAGCTACCTGAACTTCAAGGCGTCTGCCGGTTGGTCCGAGTCGACCCTGAACAAGGGCGTACTGGCGACACGTGGTCATTCCCAGAGCCTGGTGCTCGAAACCACCACCCCTGGCAGCGACCTGTCGTTCTTCAAGCTCGACTACCGTGGCCAGCTGTTCCAACCGCTGACTGACACCTACACCATGCGCCTGCACACCGAACTCGGGTATGGTGATGGTTACGGTTCGACCGACGGCCTGCCGTTCTACGAGAACTACTATGCCGGTGGCTTCAACTCGGTACGTGGCTTCAAGGACAGCACCCTGGGCCCGCGCAGTACCCCAAGCCGCGGCACCAACCCGGGCACGATCGCCGACCCGGACCAGGATCCGCTTCCATTCGGCGGCAACGTGCTCATCCAGGGCGGCGCCGAAATCCTGTTCCCGATGCCGTTCGTCAAGGATCAACGCTCCCTGCGTACCTCGGTATTCTGGGACGTAGGTAACGTATTCGACTCCAAGTGCAGTGACACCACCAACGCCAACGGCAGCAAGTCCAATACTCAGTGCAACGATATCAGCCTGAGCAATATGGCCAGTTCCGTGGGTGTAGGCGTGACCTGGGTCACCGCGCTGGGTCCTTTGAGCTTCGCGTTGGCGATGCCGATCAAGAAACCGGATGACGCTGAAACTCAAGTGTTCCAATTCTCCCTCGGCCAGACGTTCTAAGCGTCTGACCCAAGATAACGACAATGGATTTTGTAGGAGTACATCGTGCGTAAGTTGACTCAATTGGTTCTCCTGGCGACCGTACTGGTCGCAGGTCCGGCTTTTGCCGACATGAAGATCGCGGTGCTGAACTATCAGATGGCCCTGCTCGAATCCGATGCGGCAAAGAAATACGCGGTGGATGCCGAGAAAAAATTCGGTCCGCAACTGACCAAGCTCAAGAGCCTGGAAAGCAGTGCCAAGGGTATCCAGGACCGCCTGGTAGCCGGTGGTGACAAGATGGCCCAGGGTGAGCGCGAGCGTCTGGAGCTGGAATTCAAGCAAAAGGCCCGTGACTTCCAGTTCCAGTCCAAGGAACTGAATGAAGCCAAAGCCGTTGCTGACCGTGAAATGCTCAAGCAGCTCAAGCCGAAACTCGACAGTGCTGTGGAAGAAGTCATCAAGAAAGGTGGTTTTGACCTGGTGTTCGAGCGTGGTGCAGTGATTGATGTCAAGCCTCAGTACGACATCACGCGCCAAGTTATCGAGCGCATGAATCAGCTGAAGTAATCCATGACTGCGACTATCAAGCTCGGCCAGTTGGCCGAGTTCCTGGGCGCCACCCTGCGTGGTGACCCACAGAAGACAATTACTGGGCTAGCCACTTTGCAAGAGGCTGGCCCAGCTCAGTTGAGCTTTCTGGCAAATCCCCAATACCGCAAGTACCTGGCCGACAGCCGGGCTGCCGCGCTGTTGCTCAAGGCCGCTGATGCCGAAGGGTTTGCCGGCGATGCCCTGATCGTGCCCGATCCGTACCTGGCGTATGCCCGCATTTCCCATCTGTTCGATCCCAAGCCCAAGTCGGCGGCCGGTATCCATCCCAGCGCCGTGATCGCAGCGGATGCGGTGGTTGATCCCTCGGCCAGCATCGGCCCGTTCGTGGTCATCGAAAGCGCGGCCCGCATCGGCGCCGGTGTCACGCTGGGCGCCCATTGCTTTATCGGCGCGCGCAGCGAGATTGGCGAAGGCGGCTGGCTGGCGCCACGGGTCACCCTGTACCACGATGTGCGCATCGGCAAGCGGGTGGTGATCCAGTCTGGCGCGGTGCTGGGCGGTGAAGGGTTCGGTTTTGCCAACGAGAAAGGCATCTGGCAAAAGATCGCCCAGATTGGTGGCGTCACTGTTGGCGACGATGTGGAGATCGGCGTCAACACGGCGATCGACCGTGGTGCGCTGGCCGATACGGTCATTGGCAATGGCGTCAAGCTCGACAACCAGATCCAGATCGCCCACAACGTCCAGGTCGGTGACCACACCGCCATGGCCGCCTGCGTGGGTATTTCCGGCAGCACCAAAATCGGCAAGCACTGCATGCTCGCCGGTGGCGTGGGGTTGGTGGGACATATCGATATCTGTGACAACGTATTCCTGACCGGGATGACCATGGTGACCCACTCGATTACCGAGCCGGGTGCCTATTCTTCCGGTACGGCGATGCAGCCGGCGGCCGAATGGCGCAAGAGCGCGGCCCGTATTCGTCAGCTCGATGACATCGCGCGACGTCTACGACAGGTGGAAAAGCGTGTAGGGGACGTGACCCCTGACGGTAATGCTTCATCAGATGGCTGATACCATTTCCATATCAAGTGTGCACAGCCGTTAGGGCTCCTTGATTTGCTAGCGGAGTGCGCGTCACTCGTGCGCTCCCAATCTTTACATAGGCTTCCCTCCGAAATGATGGACATCAACGAGATTCGCGAATACCTGCCTCACCGTTACCCGTTCCTGCTGGTGGATCGGGTAGTGGACCTGGACGTTGAAGGCAAGCGCATTCGCGCCTACAAGAATGTCAGCATCAACGAACCGTTCTTCAATGGTCACTTCCCCGCGCATCCAATCATGCCGGGCGTGTTGATCATCGAAGCGATGGCTCAGGCTGCCGGGATCCTTGGTTTCAAAATGCTCGACGTAAAGCCGGCCGACGGCACGCTTTACTACTTTGTCGGTTCCGACAAATTGCGTTTCCGCCAGCCGGTCACCCCGGGCGATCAATTGATCCTCGAGGCCAAGTTCATCAGCTGCAAGCGCCAGATCTGGAAGTTCGAATGCCAGGCTTCGGTCGATGGCAAGCCGGTCTGCTCCGCTGAAATCATCTGTGCGGAACGCAAACTATGAGTTTGATTGACCCTCGCGCAATCATCGATCCGACGGCCGTCCTGGCCGCCGATGTCGAGGTCGGCCCGTGGTCGATCATCGGCGCAGGTGTGGAAATCGGCGAGGGTACGGTGATCGGTCCTCACGTAGTGCTCAAGGGACCGACCCGGATCGGTCGTCACAATCGCATCTACCAGTTTTCTTCGGTAGGCGAGGACACGCCCGATCTCAAGTACAAAGGTGAAGAAACCCGCCTGGTCATTGGCGATCACAACGTGATCCGCGAAGGCGTGACGATTCACCGTGGCACCGTTCAGGATCGTTCCGAAACGACCTTGGGCGACCACAACCTGATCATGGCCTACGCCCACATCGGCCATGACAGTGTGATCGGTAACCATTGCATCCTGGTCAACAACACCGCCCTGGCGGGCCATGTGCACGTGGACGACTGGGCGATCCTCTCGGGTTTCACCCTGGTGCACCAGTATTGCCATATTGGCGCCCACAGTTTTTCCGGGATGGGCACCGCCATCGGCAAGGACGTCCCGGCCTATGTCACCGTGTTCGGTAACCCGGCCGAAGCCCGCAGCATGAACTTCGAGGGCATGCGCCGTCGTGGCTTCAGCGAAGAGGCGATTACCGCGTTGCGTCGCGCCTACAAGGTGGTGTATCGCCAGGGCCTGACGGTCGAGCAAGCGCTCGCCGAATTGGCCGAGGCATCGCTGCAGTTCCCGGAAGTCGCGATATTCCGTGACTCCATCCAGTCTTCGACCCGCGGCATCACTCGCTAATCATGGCTAACTTGCGTATTGCGCTGGTGGCGGGAGAGGCTTCCGGTGACATTCTGGGCGCTGGTCTGATGCGGGCGCTCAAGGCGCAGCATCCCGCGGTCGAATTCATCGGAGTCGGCGGGCCGTTGATGGAGGCCGAGGGGCTGGCGTCTTATTTCCCGATGGAACGTTTGTCGGTCATGGGGCTGGTGGAAGTGCTCGGTCGCTTGCGTGAGTTGCTGGCCCGGCGCAAGAAGCTGATCCAGACCCTGATCGACGAAAAGCCAGATGTGTTCATCGGCATCGATGCGCCGGATTTCACCCTCAACATTGAACTCAAGTTGCGTCAGGCCGGCATCAAGACCGTGCACTACGTCAGTCCGTCGGTCTGGGCCTGGCGGCAGAAGCGGGTACTGAAGATTCGCGAAGGCTGCGACCTGATGTTGACGCTGCTGCCGTTCGAGGCCCGGTTCTACGAAGAGAAGGGCGTACCGGTGCGGTTTGTCGGGCACACCCTGGCCGATACCATTCCCCTGGAAGCCGACCGCGCAGCCGCTCGCCAGGCGTTGGGCCTGCCCGAAGGGCCGCTGGTGGCCTTGATGCCCGGCAGCCGGGGCGGCGAAGTGAGCCGTCTGGGTGGGGTGTTTTTCGACGCGGCGCAGTGCCTGCGGGCTATGCGCCCCGATGTGCGATTTGTCCTGCCGTGTGCCAGTGCGCCGCGTCGGGCCCAGCTTGAAGAGCTTTTGGTCGGTCGCGATTTGCCGGTGACGTTGCTCGATGGCCATTCCCATGAAGCGTTGGCGGCTTGCGATGCGGTGTTGATTGCCTCCGGCACTGCTACCCTTGAGGCGTTGTTGTATAAACGCCCGATGGTGGTCGCCTATCGCCTGGCACCGCTGACATTCTGGATCCTCAAGCGTATGGTCAAGAGCCCTTACATCTCTTTGCCGAACCTGTTGGCCCAGCGCTTGCTGGTGCCGGAGTTGCTGCAGGACGAGGCGACCGCTGATGCGCTGGCCAACACGCTTGCGCCGTTGATCGACGGCGGCCAGGAACAGACCCGTGGCTTTGACGAAATCCACCGCACTTTGCGTCGTGATGCCTCCAACCAGGCAGCAGACGCGGTGCTGAACCTGATTGGCGCAAAACAATGAGTCATTCGAAGCAGCAGATGGGCCTGGACTTCAATCTGGTCGCCGAAGTCGAAGAGTTGGTGGCCGGTGTCGATGAGGTGGGTCGCGGCCCATTGTGCGGTGCGGTGGTGACGGCGGCGGTGATTCTCGACCCGAACCGGCCAATCCTGGGACTCAACGATTCCAAGAAGCTCACCGAGGCCCGTCGTGAAAAACTCTACGACGAGATCTGCGAAAAGGCCCTGAGCTGGTGCATCGCCCGGGCCGAAGTCGAAGAAATCGACGAACTGAATATCCTGCATGCAACCATGCTCGCCATGCAGCGTGCCGTACAAGGCCTGCACATCACGCCGAAACTGGCGATGATCGACGGCAACCGCTGCCCGAAATTGTCGATGCGCGCCGAAGCGGTCATCCAGGGCGATGGCAAGGTGCCGGCCATTGCGGCGGCCTCGATCCTGGCCAAGGTCAGTCGCGACCGGGAAATGAGCGCCTTCGAGTTGATCTACCCGGGTTATGGCATCGGCGGCCACAAGGGCTACCCGACCCCCGTTCATCTGGAAGCCCTGGCGCGCCTGGGGCCAACGCCGATCCATCGGCGTTCGTTCGCACCGGTGCGGTTGGCTTATGAAGCGCGTGAGGGTTTGATCGTAGGTAATCAGGCTACGGTCTCTTGATGTCGACTTGTGTGGGGAGGGGATAAATCATCTCGCCACAAAAGTAATGTGCACATTCGCTTGGCAGGATGCTCATGGCTGATGTTTTACCCAAGGCCCGGTACAATCCGGGCCTTGTTGTTTTCATGACTTAACGCAGGATCACTATGCCGGCTTCATTCGTTCATCTACGCCTGCACACTGAATACTCCCTGGTCGACGGCCTGGTGCGGATCAAGCCCCTGGTCAAGACCCTGGTGGGCATGAACATGCCTGCCGTGGCGGTCACTGACCAGAACAACATGTGCTCGCTGGTCAAGTTCTACAAGGCTGCGATGGGTGCCGGGATCAAGCCGATCTGCGGTGCCGACCTGTGGCTGTCGAACAAGGACCCGGACGCACCGTTGAGTCGCATCAGCCTGTTGGTGATGAATGCCTTGGGTTACCGCAACCTCACCGAGCTGATCTCCCGCGGCTTTATCGATGGTCAACGCAACGGTTCGATCATTATCGAGCGTGAGTGGGTGGCCGAAGCGAGCGAAGGCTTGATCATGCTGTCGGCGGCCAAGGAAGGTGAGATCGGCCTGGCCCTGCTCAGCGGCAATCCGGAAGAAGCCGAGACCCTGGCCCGCGACTGGATGGCGGTGTTCCCGGATCGCTTCTATATCGAAGTGCAGCGCACCAACCGTCCCAACGACGAAGAGCACCTGCACGCCGCCGTAGCCCTGGCCGACAAGATTGGGGCGCCGCTGGTGGCGACCAACGATGTGCGCTTCATCAAGCAGGAAGATTTCGAAGCCCACGAGACCCGTGTCTGCATCGGTGAGGGCCGGGCCCTCGACGACCCGCGTCGCCCGAAGAATTACAGCGACCAGCAATACCTCAAGAGCGCCGAGGAAATGGCCGAGTTGTTCAGCGACCTGCCCGAGGCGCTGGAAAACACCGTCGAGATCGCCAAGCGCTGCAACATCGAAGTGAAGCTGGGCAAGCACTTCCTGCCCAACTTCCCGATTCCCGATGGCATGACCATCGACGAGTATTTCCGCAAGGTGTCCTTCGACGGCCTCGACGAGCGCCTTAGCGTCCTGCTACCCAAGGACACCACCGAAGATTACGAAGCCAAGCGCCAGGTTTATATCGACCGGTTGAATTTCGAGCTGGATATCATCATCCAGATGGGGTTCCCCGGTTACTTCCTGATCGTGATGGACTTCATCCAGTGGGCCAAGAACAACGGCGTGCCGGTGGGCCCTGGCCGTGGGTCGGGCGCCGGGTCGCTGGTGGCCTACGTGCAGAAGATCACCGACCTCGACCCGCTGGAATATGACCTGCTGTTCGAACGTTTCCTCAACCCGGAACGGGTTTCCATGCCCGACTTCGACGTCGACTTCTGCATGGACGGCCGCGACCGGGTGATCGATTACGTGGCCGAGAAGTACGGTCGCAACGCGGTGAGCCAGATCATCACCTTCGGTTCCATGGCCGCCAAGGCTGTGGTGCGCGACGTGGCGCGGGTCCAGGGTAAGTCCTATGGCCTGGCGGATCGTCTGTCGAAGATGATTCCGTTCGAAGTCGGCATGACCCTGGAAAAAGCCTACGAACAGGAAGAAATCCTGCGGGACTTCATCAAGGTCGATGAAGAAGCCGCGGAAATCTGGGAAATGGCGCGCAAGCTCGAAGGCGTGGTGCGTAACGTCGGCAAGCACGCCGGGGGCGTGGTCATCGCGCCGACCAAGCTGACGGACTTCTCGCCGATCTATTGCGACGAAGAGGGCGACGGCCTGGTTACCCAGTTCGACAAGGATGACGTCGAGGCGGCGGGCCTGGTGAAGTTCGACTTCCTCGGTCTGCGGACCCTGACGATCATCGACTGGGCACTGAAAACCATCAACCGTGACCGGGCCAAGGTCGGCGAAGAGCCGCTGGACATCGCCTTCATCCCGCTGGATGACAAACCGACCTATAGCCTGTTGCAAAAAGCCGAAACCACGGCCGTATTCCAGCTTGAATCCCGGGGCATGAAAGAGCTGATCAAAAAGCTCAAGCCCGACTGCCTGGAAGACCTGATCGCACTCGTGGCCCTGTTCCGTCCGGGCCCGCTGCAGTCAGGCATGGTGGACGACTTCATCAACCGTAAGCACGGTCGCGCCGAGCTGGCGTACCCGCATCCGGACTACCAGTACGACGGCCTCAAGCCGGTGCTGGCCCCCACGTACGGCATCATCCTGTACCAAGAACAGGTGATGCAGATTGCCCAGGTGATGGCTGGCTATACCCTCGGCGGTGCGGACATGCTGCGTCGGGCCATGGGTAAGAAAAAGCCCGAGGAAATGGCCAAGCAGCGCGGTGGTTTCATCGAGGGTTGTGCGAACAACGGCATCGATGCGGACCTGGCCGGTAACATTTTCGACCTGGTGGAAAAGTTCGCCGGCTACGGCTTCAACAAGTCCCACTCCGCCGCCTATGGCCTGGTGTCGTACCAGACTGCGTGGCTGAAGGCCCATTACCCGGCGCCGTTCATGGCCGCGGTACTGTCGGCGGATATGCACAACACCGACAAGGTCGTGACCTTGATCGAAGAAGTGCGGACCATGAAGTTGCGCCTCGACGCACCGGACGTGAACGCTTCGGAGTTCAAGTTCACGGTCAACGACGAAGGCCGCATCATCTATGGGCTGGGTGCGATCAAAGGCGTCGGTGAAGGACCGGTGGAGGCTATCACCGAGGCGCGCCAGGACGGGCCGTTCAAGGACCTGTTCGATTTCTGTGCGCGGGTCGACCTCAAGCGTATCAACAAGCGCACCCTCGACGGCTTGATCCGCAGTGGCGCGCTGGACCGTCTGGGTCCGTACTTCCAGGACGAGCCCAAGGCCTACCAGGCCAACATCGACCGCAACCGCGCGGTGTTGCTGGCGGCCATGGAAGAAGCGATCAAGGCCGCCGAACAGACTGCCCGCACCCACGACAGTGGCCACGCCGACCTGTTTGGCGGGCTGTTCGTCGAGGAGGACGCCGATGTCTATGGCAATCATCGCAAGGCCAAGGAGCTGACCCTCAAGGAGCGCCTCAAAGGTGAGAAAGACACCTTGGGCCTCTACCTGACCGGGCACCCGATCGACGAATACGAAGGCGAGATCCGCCGCTTCGCTCGCCAGCGCATCATTGATCTCAAGCCGGCGCGTGACACACAAACCGTCGCCGGTATGATCATTGCCCTGCGGGTGATGAAGAATAAAAAGGGTGACAAGATGGGCTTCATCACCCTCGACGACCGCTCCGGGCGCATCGAGGCGTCATTGTTCGCCGATGCGTTCCACTCGGCGCAGTCGCTGTTGCAGACCGACGCGATGGTGGTGGTGGAAGGCGAGGTCAGCAACGATGACTTTTCCGGTGGCCTGCGGCTGCGGGTCAAGCGGGTGATGAGCATGGAGGATGCCCGTACCAACCTGGCCGAGAGCCTGCGCCTGAAGTTGCAGACCCAGGACCTCAAGGGCGATCAGCTACGTTGGCTGGGCGAGTTGTTCAAGCGCCATCGCGGTGCTTGCCCGATCACCATGGAGTACGTGCGCCCCGACGCCAAGGCTGTGCTGCAGTTCGGCGAAGGCTGGCGAATCGATCCGGCGGATGCGTTGATTCAAGCCTTGCGTGACCAGTTCGGCAAAGACAACGTCTTCCTCCAATACCGTTGACGGCCAGGGGCCACTCTTGAAACCGGAATGCCCCTGATCTCGACCCGAATTTTTAATCTCGACCTGAACGCGCCTCTCCCTTAAGGTAGGCGCGAATAGACAACCGGCCGGCCCAAGCTCTCTTGGACGTCGACCCAAGACGGACGCCTATGAACCCGAATTTTCTAGATTTCGAACAGCCGATCGCCGACCTGCAAGCCAAGATCGAAGAGTTGCGCTTGGTCGGTAATGACAATTCGCTGAATATCGGCGATGAAATCTCTCGTCTGCAAGACAAAAGCCGCACGCTGACCGAAGACATCTTCGGCAAGCTGACCAGCTGGCAGATCGCCCGCCTGGCGCGTCACCCGCGTCGTCCCTACACCCTGGACTACATCGAGCACATCTTTACCGAGTTCGATGAGTTGCATGGCGACCGTCACTTCTCCGACGACGCCGCCATCGTTGGCGGTGTTGCCCGTCTGGACGACCAGCCGGTGATGGTTATCGGTCATCAGAAAGGCCGCGAAGTGCGCGAGAAGGTACGCCGCAACTTCGGCATGCCGCGTCCGGAAGGCTACCGCAAGGCTTGCCGCCTGATGGAAATGGCCGAGCGCTTCAAAATGCCGATCCTGACCTTCATCGATACGCCGGGTGCTTATCCGGGCATCGATGCCGAAGAGCGTAACCAGAGCGAAGCGATTGCCTGGAACCTGCGCGTCATGGCACGCCTGAAAACCCCGATCATCGCCACCGTGATCGGCGAAGGCGGTTCTGGCGGTGCATTGGCCATCGGCGTCTGCGACCAACTGAACATGCTGCAATATTCCACTTATGCGGTGATCTCGCCGGAAGGCTGTGCGTCGATCCTGTGGAAAACCGCCGAGAAGGCGCCGGACGCCGCGGAAGCCATGGGCATCACCGCCGAGCGCCTCAAAGGCCTGGGCATTGTGGATAAAGTGATCAACGAGCCAGTCGGCGGCGCCCACCGCGACCCGGCTGCGGCTGCGGCGCTGATTCGTGCCGAGCTGACATCGCAGTTGTCGATGCTGAAGAAATTCGACAACGATGCGCTGCTGGCTCGCCGCTATGAGCGGTTGATGAGCTACGGCCTCTGATTCAAGCGCTGTACCCCTGTGTGGGAGCGAGCTTGCTCGCGATAACGGTTTAACATTCAACAGATAAGTTGACTGATACTCCGCCATCGCGAGCAAGCTCGCTCCCACATTGATTTGTGTGGAGGCCAGTTTCTATGAATCAGCCCAGGATTGAACTGCCAACCCGGCTCCTCACACTGCTATCCCCCTGGCGCAACGCCGCGACCTGGCGCATCGCCTTCTCCGGCGGCCTCGATTCCACCGTCCTGCTGCACCTGCTCGCGTCCCTCGCAAAGACCCAAACCCTGCCGCCCCTGAGTGCTATCCACGTCCATCATGGCCTCCAGGCTGTGGCCGATGCATGGCCGGACCATTGTCGCTCGGTCTGTAAGGCCCTTGGGGTGCCGCTTGAAGTAGTGAGCGTGCAAGTCCAACCCGGCGCCAGCGTCGAGCGCGCCGCCCGGGAGGCGCGTTATGGTGCCTTCGTGGCGGCACTGCACAACAATGAAGTGCTGCTCACAGGCCAGCACCGCGACGATCAGGCTGAAACCCTGTTGTTTCGTTTGTTGCGTGGGGCAGGGGTGAGGGGCTTGTCGGCGATGCCCAGGCAGCGTCCTTTGGGCCAGGGGCACTTGCTGCGACCCTTGCTCGATGTGTCCCGGGCGGAGCTGCAAGCCTATGCGAGGCAACAAGGCTTGAGCTGGATTGAGGACCCTTCCAACGACGATCACCAGTACGCGCGCAATTACCTGCGCCAGCGGGTGTTTCCGGTATTGACCGAGCAGTGGCCCCAGGCAGCGGTGACCCTGGCGCGCAGCGCCGCGCACATGGGCGACGCCCAGGGCTTGCTGGACGACCTGGCGCGGATCGATCTGGCTGGCGCCACGCCCCGGGCGCGTTCGACTGGCTGGGCTTGCCATCTCTCGCGCTGGCACCTTTGCGGGCATTGTCGCCGGCCCGCCAGCGCAATGCATTGAGCCATTGGCTGGCCGTGTTGACGGAGCAGCCCGACAGCGATCACTGGGTTGGCTGGGATTCGTTGCGCGATGCGGGAAATGATGCCCGGCCGATCTGGCGGCTGGCCGGCGGTGAGTTGCACCGGGCCGGTGGGCGGGTCTGGTGGTTATCCGACCACTGGTTGCGTTCGGTTGCAGGTACCGTCCAATGGACCGATCCCGCGCTACCGTTGTGCTTGCCGGGCAATGGCCAGGTCATGTTCAGCGGCAAGGCGCCGGCGGGGCCACTTTGCGTGCGCTATCGTCAAGGCGGTGAAGTGATGGAATTGTCGGGGCGCGGTCATCGGGATCTCAAGCGTTTGCTCAACGAAAGCGCTGTGCCGGCATTCGTTCGCGGTCGATTGCCGCTGCTGTATCGGGGCGAGCAATTGTTGGCCGTGGCCAATCTGGCGGGGCTCGATGGAGCCGGTGATGGCAGTTGGCAATTGAACTGGCAGCCAGGAAGCCAAGATCTGGGTTTGAGCTGAAAGGGGCTTTCCGGTAGACTACGCTCCCTTCTTGATACAACTTCTGTGGATTCGCCTGAATTGCAGGAGTTGCCGATTACCAAGCAGTCTTTGCTGGGCGATTCCAAAAAATGTGTAGCGAGCAACGTACCGGTGATTTCACTTCCGGTCTGTCCCAACGCGGCGGTTTTTTTGAAAGGTGCACTGTGATTAATGCAGGTGATCGGGGGCTTCGGCCTTCCTTCGCTTTCCCCGGCGGCTCGGACCGCTTTAACGCAGACTTCTAGGGTTTTTCATGACGCGCTACATATTCGTCACGGGCGGTGTTGTTTCTTCATTGGGGAAAGGCATTGCCTCGGCTTCATTGGCGGCCATCCTGGAGGCGCGGGGACTTAAGGTCACCATGCTCAAGCTGGACCCGTACATCAACGTCGACCCGGGCACCATGAGCCCGTTCCAGCACGGTGAAGTGTTCGTCACCCACGACGGCGCCGAGACCGACCTGGACCTGGGCCACTACGAGCGGTTCATCCGCACGACCATGACCCAGAACAACAACTTCACCACCGGCCGTGTCTACGAACACGTGCTGCGCAAGGAGCGCCGTGGTGATTACCTGGGCGCGACCATCCAGGTCATCCCGCACATCACCGACGAAATCAAGCGCCGCATCATCAAGGGTGCCGGCGATGCCGACGTGGCGATGGTCGAGATCGGCGGTACCGTGGGCGACATCGAGTCCCAGCCGTTCCTCGAAGCCATCCGCCAGTTGCGTTTCGAAATCGGCGCCAAGCGCGCGATGCTGATGCACCTGACGCTGGTTCCGTACATCGCCACTGCTGGCGAAACCAAGACCAAGCCAACCCAGCACTCGGTCAAGGAACTGCGTTCCATCGGCCTGCAGCCGGACGTGCTGATCTGCCGCTCCGATCACCCGATCGACATCTCCTCGCGTCGCAAGATCGCCCAGTTCACCAACGTTGAAGAGCGTGCGGTGATCGGCCTGGAAGACGCCGACACCATCTACAAGATCCCGGGCATCCTGCACTCCCAGGGCCTGGACGATTTCGTCGTCGAGCGTTTCGGCCTGCAATGCGCTGGCGCCGATCTGTCCGAGTGGGAAGCGGTGGTCGATGCCAAGCTCAACCCGGAACACGAAGTCACCATCGCCATGGTCGGCAAGTACATGGAACTGCTGGACGCCTACAAGTCGCTGATCGAGGCGATGAGTCACGCCGGCATCAGCAACCGCACCAAGGTCAACCTGCGCTACATCGATTCCGAAGACATCGAGAACCAGGGCACCGGCCTGCTCGAGGGTGCCGATGCGATCCTCGTGCCTGGCGGTTTCGGCCTGCGGGGCGTGGAAGGCAAGATCACTGCCGTGCAATACGCTCGCGAAAACAAGGTGCCTTACCTGGGTATCTGCCTGGGCATGCAAGTGGCCGTCATCGAGTTCGCCCGTAACGTGCTGGGCTGGAAGGACGCCAACTCCACCGAATTCGATCGCGCCAGCGGCCATCCGGTCGTGGGTCTGATCACCGAGTGGGAAGATGCCACCGGCGCCGTGGAAATCCGCACCGAAGCCTCCGACCTTGGCGGCACCATGCGCCTCGGCGCCCAGGATTGCCTGCTCGAAGCCGGTTCCCTGGTGCATCAATGCTATGCCAAGGACGTGATCGTCGAGCGTCACCGTCATCGCTACGAAGTGAACAACAACCTGCTGCCGCAACTGATCGAGGCCGGCCTGAAAATCTCCGGTCGCTCCGGTGATGGCGCGCTGGTGGAAGTGGTCGAGGCGCCGGATCATCCGTGGTTCGTCGCCTGCCAGTTCCACCCCGAGTTCACCTCGACGCCACGGGACGGTCATCCACTGTTCAGTGGTTTCGTGAAAGCCGCTTTGGCTCAACACCAGAAAAAGGCATAAAACGATGGCCCAGAAGATCATTCGCGTCGGCGACATCGAGATTGCCAACGACAAGCCCATGGTGCTGTTCGGTGGCATGAACGTACTGGAAAGCCGTGACATGGCGATGCAGGTCTGCGAGGAATACGTGAAGGTCACCCAGAAGCTGGGTATCCCTTACGTCTTCAAGGCCAGCTTCGACAAGGCCAACCGTTCGTCCGTGACCTCCTACCGTGGCCCTGGCCTGGAAGAAGGCATGCGGATCTTCCAGGACATCAAGCAAGCCTTTGGCGTGCCGATCATCACCGACGTCCACGAGCCGGCCCAGGCCGCAGTCGTGGCCGAGGTCTGCGACATCATCCAACTGCCGGCCTTCCTGTCGCGCCAGACCGACCTGGTGGTCGCGATGGCCAAGACCGGTGCGGTGATCAACATCAAGAAAGCCCAGTTCCTCGCGCCCCAGGAAATGAAACACATCCTGAGCAAGTGTGAAGAGGCCGGCAATGACCAGTTGATCCTCTGCGAGCGTGGTTCGAGCTTCGGCTACAACAACCTGGTAGTGGACATGCTCGGCTTCGGCATCATGAAGCAGTTCGAATACCCGGTGTTCTTCGACGTGACGCACGCCCTGCAGATGCCTGGCGGTCGTTCCGATTCCGCCGGCGGTCGTCGTGCCCAGGTGACCGATCTGGCCAAGGCTGGTATCAGCCAATCCCTGGCCGGCCTGTTCCTCGAAGCTCACCCGGACCCGGACAACGCCAAGTGCGACGGCCCTTGCGCCTTGCGCCTGAACAAGCTGGAACCTTTCCTGTCTCAGCTCAAGGCATTGGACGAACTGGTCAAGAGTTTTCCGACGATAGAAACCGCGTAACGCGATTTTCTCCGGTAAAGTACCGCTCGATAAACGCTCTGGCCTGCGGGCCGGGCGTTATCGTCGGCGAGCCTGCCCGCTGCTCTATACCCGCCGACGGTAAAAGATTTCCTCTCGCTGCGTCGTTTTCGTCAACTTTGGAGTGTTTACAACAATGGCAAAAATCGTCGACATCAAAGGTCGTGAAGTTCTCGACTCCCGTGGCAACCCCACTGTCGAAGCGGACGTGCTTCTCGACAACGGCATCATCGGTAGCGCCTGCGCGCCGTCCGGTGCTTCCACTGGCTCGCGCGAAGCGCTGGAGCTGCGTGATGGCGACAAGAGTCGTTACCTGGGCAAGGGCGTGCTCAAAGCCGTCGCCAACATCAACGGTCCGATCCGCGACCTGTTGCTGGGCAAGGATCCTGCCGACCAGAAAGCCCTCGATCACGCGATGATCAAGCTCGACGGTACCGAGAACAAAGCCACCCTGGGTGCCAACGCGATCCTCGCCGTATCCCTGGCCGCTGCCAAGGCTGCTGCCCAGGACCAGGACCTGCCGTTGTACGCCCACATCGCCAACCTCAACGGTACCCCGGGTGTCTACTCGATGCCGGTGCCGATGATGAACATCATCAACGGTGGCGAGCACGCTGATAACAACGTCGACATCCAGGAATTCATGGTTCAGCCGGTTGGCGCCAAGACCTTCTCCGAAGGCCTGCGCATGGGCACCGAGATTTTCCATCACCTCAAAGCCGTGCTGAAGGCCCGTGGCCTGAGCACCGCCGTTGGCGACGAAGGCGGTTTCGCACCGAACCTGGCCTCCAACGAAGACGCGCTGAAAGTGATCTCCGAAGCTGTGGCCAACGCTGGCTACAAGCTGGGTACCGACGTGACCCTGGCCCTGGACTGCGCTGCCAGTGAGTTCTTCGAAGACGGCAAGTACAACCTGTCTGGCGAAGGCCAGGTGTTCACCGCCGAAGGTTTCGCCGACTACCTCAAGGGCCTGACCGAGCGTTACCCGATCATCTCCATCGAAGACGGCCTGGACGAGTCCGACTGGGCTGGCTGGAAAATCCTCACCGACAAGATCGGCGAGAAGACCCAGCTGGTGGGCGACGACCTGTTCGTGACCAACACCAAGATCCTGAAAGAAGGCATCGACAAGAAGATCGCCAACTCGATCCTGATCAAGTTCAACCAGATCGGCACCCTGACCGAAACCCTGGAAGCCATCCAGATGGCCAAGGCCGCCGGCTACACGGCTGTAATCTCCCACCGCTCCGGCGAAACCGAAGACTCGACCATTGCCGACCTGGCCGTGGGCACTGCGGCGGGCCAGATCAAGACCGGTTCGCTGTGCCGTTCCGACCGCGTTTCCAAGTACAACCAACTGCTGCGTATCGAAGAGCAGTTGAGCGGCAAGGCCAAGTACAACGGTCGCGCCGAGTTTCGCGGTTAAGCGGTAAATGGTAAAAAGACAGCGGATTATGTCGAAAAGGTCGCCCTGGCGACGGTTTTGCCTCTAATCTGATGCCTTATCAAGCACAAGCCTGGTTTTTCCAGGCTTCGTGCTATCAGACGTTTCAAAGTTTGGCATGGCTGTCTTTTTTCACTGGATACCTGATATTCGATGCGCAGTCCCAATTGGTTGTTTCTTGTCTTGCTCCTGTTGCTGGCTGGCCTGCAGTACCGCCTGTGGGTGGGCAATGGCAGTCTGGCGCAAGTGGCCGACCTGACTCAGCAAATAGCCGATCAGCACGCGGAAAACGAAGCGTTGCTGGAGCGTAATCGGGTGATGGACGCCGAGGTCAGTGAGTTGAAAAAAGGCATGGAGACCGTTGAAGAGCGGGCTCGCCATGAACTGGGCATGGTCAAGGAGGGTGAAACCCTCTACCAGTTGGCCCAATGAGTATCCGTTTGCCGGCCTTCTGGGTCGTGATTCCTGCCGCGGGCGTCGGTGCCCGTATGGCCGCGGACCGTCCCAAGCAATACTTGCAACTGGGCGGGCGCACAATTCTCGAACACAGCCTTGGCTGTTTCCTCGATCACCCGACCGTTAAAGGCGTAGTGGTCAGCGTTGCCCACGATGATCCTTACTGGCCGACCCTGGCCTGTGCCAGCGACCCGCGCATCCAGCGCGTGGACGGCGGCCAGCAGCGTTGCGATTCAGTGCTCAATGCCTTGCTGCATCTGCACGAGCAGGGGGCCGACGATTACGATTGGGTGTTGGTACATGACGCCGCCCGGCCCAACCTGGCCCGGGATGACCTGGATACCTTGCTCAGCGAGTTGGCGAACGATCCGGTCGGCGGCCTGCTGGCCGTCCCGGCGCGCGATACCCTCAAACGTGCCGACAAGCAGGGGCGTGTGCTGGAAACCGTTGATCGCAGCGTGATCTGGCAGGCCTATACGCCGCAGATGTTTCGTCTCGGTGCCTTGCATCGGGCCCTGGCTGACAGCCTGGTGGCAGATGCACTGATTACCGATGAAGCGTCCGCCATGGAATGGGCCGGGCAGGCACCGCGGTTGATCGAAGGGCGTGCCGATAACATCAAGGTCACCCGGCCGGAAGATCTGGAGTGGTTGCGCCAGCGCTGGGCGAATCGGCATTAAGTCGGATCGATTTTCTGTTAGAACATCATTGCCTGGGCCGACACCATCGCGAGCAAGCTCGCACCCACAATGGACTGGTGTGAACACTTGCCCATCATTCGACGATAACCCCTGTGGGAGCGAGCTTGCTCGCGATAGCGTCACCCCAGACGACAAAAAAAACCTGTCACCCCCGATACTCCGGCCGCTGCGCCAACCCTTCCTTCAAATAATCCACCAACTTGCGCACCTTGGGCGATAGATGCCGCTGCTGCGGGTACAACGCCCACACCGCCGTATTCGGCGGCTGATGAGCCTCCAGCAGCGATATCAGCGCGCCGCTGTGCAGATGTTCCAGCACGTAATAATCCGGCAGTTGACACAACC
Source organism: Pseudomonas sp. Tri1 (assembly GCF_017968885.1). Classification (NCBI taxonomy): domain Bacteria; kingdom Pseudomonadati; phylum Pseudomonadota; class Gammaproteobacteria; order Pseudomonadales; family Pseudomonadaceae; genus Pseudomonas; species Pseudomonas sp. Tri1. The sequence continues at coordinate 1,322,025 of NZ_CP072913.1, forward strand.
CCACGCCTTGCAGCGCCGCATCCAATACTGCTTGCCCACTGTTGCAGCGCCAGTTTCCTTGTACGCGCTGGGAAAATTCCCGCCCGTTCTGCTCCAGTTGCCAGATATCGGAACTGCCGACCAGGCAATTGTGACGGCTCAATTCCGACAGACTATGGGGCCGACCGTAGCGTTCCAGATAGGACGGTGAGGCGCACAGGTACATGCGTCGCGGCGCGAGGCGGGTGGCAACCAGGCGTGAGTCCTGCAAGCGGCCCAGGCGAATCGCCAGGTCCAGGCCCTCGTGCACCAGGTCCAAAGGGCGGTTGCTCAGCTCGATGTCTACTCGCAACTGTGGATAAAGCCCCATGAACCGCGTCACCAGCGGCACGATGAAGCGCTCGCCATAGGCTACGGCACAAGTCATGCGCAGCATGCCCTTGGGTTCGCTGGTGAGATCACCCACCGCTCGCAACGCTTCCTCGCGGCCATCCTGCAGGCGTTGGCAATGTTGCAAAAAGGTCTGCCCGGCCTCGGTCAGGGTGACCCGGCGGGTGCTGCGATAGAGCAGGCGTGTCTGTAGACGTTCTTCCAGTCGTACGATTTGTCGACTGATATGGGAAGACGAAACTCCGAGGCGTTCGGCAGCTGCGGTGAATTGACTGCATTCGGCCACGGCGACGAACTCGTCGATTCCTTCCCAGCGATTGTCGGACATAGGTGATTATCCCTGTACAGCAATAATGTTTTGCTTTTGGTTGGATTATTCATCGTCCGGCGGAGGATTACACTCCCGGTCTTGTTTTTATTTGCTGGAGAATCCGGATGATCAAGTCGCGCGCTGCCGTTGCCTTCGAGGCCAAGAAACCCCTGGAAATCGTTGAAGTCGACGTCGCCATGCCCAAGGCGGGCGAAGTGCTGTTGCGCGTGGTGGCTTCCGGTGTCTGCCACACCGACGCCTACACCCTGTCGGGCGCTGATCCAGAGGGGATCTTCCCGTCGATCCTCGGCCATGAAGGCGGCGCGATTGTCGAAGCCATCGGTGAAGGCGTGACGTCGGTCGCGGTGGGTGACCATGTGATTCCGCTGTACACGCCGGAATGCGGTCAGTGCAAATTCTGTAAGTCAGGCAAGACCAACCTGTGCCAGGCGATTCGCGCTACCCAAGGCAAAGGCCTGATGCCGGACGGCACTTCGCGTTTTTCCTACAAGGGCGAGACGATTTTCCACTACATGGGCACCTCGACGTTCTCCGAATACACCGTGCTGCCGGAAATCTCCGTCGCGAAGATTCCAAAGGAAGCCCCGCTGGAAAAAGTCTGCCTGCTGGGTTGTGGCGTCACCACCGGTATTGGTGCGGTGATCAACACGGCCAAGGTCAAGCCGGGTGACACCGTGGCGATCTTCGGCCTGGGCGGCATCGGCCTGTCGGCGGTGATTGGTGCGGTGAAGGCCAAGGCCTCGCGCATCATCGCCATTGATATCAACCCGGCCAAGTTCGAAATCGCCAAGCAACTGGGCGCCACCGATTGCGTCAACCCGAAAGACTTCGATCGTCCGATCCAGGAAGTCATCGTCGACATGACTGACGGCGGCGTGGACTTTTCCTTTGAATGCATCGGCAATGTCCAACTGATGCGTGCTGCGCTGGAATGCTGCCACAAGGGGTGGGGCGAGTCGGTGATCATCGGCGTCGCCGGTGCCGGCCAGGAAATCTCCACTCGTCCATTCCAATTGGTAACCGGCCGCGTCTGGCGCGGTTCGGCATTTGGCGGCGTGCGCGGTCGCAGCGAGTTGCCTAGCTACGTGGAAATGGCCGAGAAGGGCGAGATCCCGCTGGATACCTTCATCACCCACACCATGGGCCTGGAAGATATCAACAAGGCGTTCGACCTGATGCATGAAGGCAAGAGCATCCGCACCGTCATCCATTTCTGAGGTCGGTCATGAGCCTTGAAAACATTTCTTGCCAGAAAAGCTTCGGCGGCTGGCACAAGCGTTACCGGCACCGTTCTGAAGTGCTCGGGTGTGACATGGTCTTTGCCGTGTACCTGCCGCCGCAAGCCGAGCAGGGCGGCAAGTTGCCGGTGCTTTATTGGTTGTCCGGGCTGACCTGCACCGACGAAAACTTCATGCAAAAGGCCGGTGCCCAGCGCATGGCCGCCGAGTTGGGGCTGATCATTGTCGCGCCCGACACCAGCCCCCGTGGCGCCGATGTGCCGGGCGATCCAGACGGTGCCTGGGACTTTGGCCTGGGTGCGGGCTTTTATCTGAACGCCACGCAGGATCCTTGGGCCCGGCACTATCGGATGCATGACTACGTGGTGCAGGAACTGCCGCAGTTGGTCGAAGCGCATTTTCCCGCCTCGGATAAACGCGGCATCAGTGGTCATTCCATGGGCGGCCATGGCGCGTTGGTTTGCGCCTTGCGCAACCCGGGGCGCTATCGTTCGGTGTCGGCCTTTTCGCCGATCAACAATCCGACGGATTGCCCTTGGGGCCAGAAAGCCTTCTCCCGTTACCTGGGGGAAGACCGCTCGAAATGGCGCGAATGGGATGCCTGCGCCCTGATCGCCGAAGCCGGCGAGAAGCTGCCACTGCTGGTGGATCAGGGCGATCGCGATGATTTCCTGGCCAGCCAGCTCAAGCCCGAAGCCCTGCAGCAAGCTGCCAAGGTCGCGGGTCATCCGCTGGAGTTGCGCCTGCAACCGGGCTACGACCACAGCTACTTCTTCATCGCCAGCTTCATTGATGACCACTTGCAGCATCATGCACGCGCTCTAAACGCCTAATGCAGGTAGAATCACGCCCTGACTAAAATCGGGGCGTTTTTTTATGCGTATTGGCCACGGCTACGATGTTCACCGTTTCGCTGAAGGCGACTTTATAACTCTGGGCGGCGTGCGTATCGCACACGGCTTCGGGCTGCTCGCGCATTCTGACGGTGATGTCCTGCTGCACGCCTTGAGCGATGCCTTGCTCGGCGCGGCTGCCCTGGGTGACATCGGCAAGCACTTTCCCGATACCGACCCGCAATTCAAGGGCGCTGACAGCCGCGCTCTGTTGCGGCATGTTGTCTCGCTGATCCACGCCAAGGGCTGGAAGGTGGGCAACGTCGATAACACCATCGTGGCCCAGGCGCCCAAAATGGCCCCCCACATCGAAGCGATGCGCCAGCTGATTGCCGAGGATCTTCAAGTTGAGTTGGACCAAGTGAACGTGAAAGCCACCACCACCGAGAAACTGGGTTTCGTCGGTCGCGAAGAAGGCATTGCCGTCCACTCCGTCGCCTTGTTGCTGCGCCCATGACTGAATTGGAACTATTGGGCCCGCGCGCCTACGGTGAACCGCTGGGTAGTGCGGTACTCAAGGCCACCGCTGAGGATTTCCAGGTCGATGAAGTGCTGGATATCCCGTTGACCGGCGATGGCGAGCACTTGTGGATCTGGGTTGAAAAACGCGGCTTGAACACCGAAGAGGCCGCTCGACGAATCGCCAAGGCCGCTGGCGTGCCATTGCGCACTGTCAGCTACGCCGGGCTCAAGGACCGCCAGGCCCTTACCCGCCAATGGTTCAGCGTCCAATTGCCAGGCAAGGCCGACCCGGACCTGTCGGCGGCAGAGAACGACACACTGAAGATCCTCAAGACCGGACGCCACAGACGCAAACTGCAGCGCGGCGCGCATTCGGCCAATGGCTTCACCCTGCGCCTGACCCAGTTCAAGGGCGACACCGCAGCTATCGATGCGCGGTTGCAACAGATTGCTCGCCAGGGTATCCCCAACTATTTCGGCGCCCAGCGGTTCGGGCATGACGGCGGCAACGTCGTCGATGCCCGGGCCTGGGCGGTGCGCAAGGCCTTGCCGGAACAGCGCAACGTGCGCTCGCGCTTGCTGTCAACGGCCCGCAGTTTTCTGTTCAACCGGGTGCTGGCGGCGCGAGTGGCCGACGGTACCTGGCTGCAGGCGCAGGTGGGTGACTTGCTGGCCTTCACCGACAGCCGCAGCTTTTTCCCGGCCGGCGAGGCTGAATGCAGCGATCCGCGCCTGGCGATTCTCGACTTGCACCCGACCGGGCCGCAGTGGGGAGAGGGGCCTTCACCTGCCGCCGGCGCGACTTTTGAGCTGGAACAGGCCGTTGCCGAGGGTGAAGCCGATTTGCGCGACTGGTTGATAAACGCGGGAATGAGTCACGAACGTCGCATCCTGCGACTGCCCATTGGCGGGCTGTCGTGGCATTATCCCGAGCCTGACATTCTGCAACTGGAATTCGTCCTGCCGGCCGGATGTTTCGCCACTGTCTTGGTGCGCGAACTCGTCGATCTGGTGCCGGTGGGGCAGACGGACAGCCCATGCGTATTCTGATTTCTAACGACGACGGGGTGACTGCACCCGGTCTTGCCGCGCTTTATGCTGCGCTGGCGGATTTTGCCGAGTGCGTAGTCATCGCCCCGGACCAGGACAAAAGCGGCGCCAGCAGCTCGCTGACGCTCGACCGTCCTTTGCACCCCTGCTATCTGGATAACGGTTTCATCAGCCTCAACGGCACACCGACCGATTGCGTGCACCTGGGTATCAACGGGTTGCTGGAGCGTGCGCCGGACATGGTGGTGTCGGGCATCAACCTGGGCGCCAACCTGGGGGATGACGTGCTGTATTCCGGTACGGTCGCCGCCGCCCTGGAAGGCCGCTTCCTGGCACAACCGTCGTTTGCCTTTTCGTTTGTTTCGCGCCAGGTCGATAACTTGCCTACCGCCGCCTACTTCGCCCGTAAATTGGTGCAAGCCCATGGCGAGCTGGAGCTGCCACCGCGTACGGTGCTGAACGTAAATATCCCGAACCTGCCACTCGATCATATCCGTGGCATCCAACTGACGCGCCTGGGCCATCGCGCTCGCGCCGCCAAGCCCATGCACGTGGTCGATCCGCGGGGCAAGGCCGGTTATTGGATCGCCGCCGCCGGGGATGCCGAGGATGGTGGGCCGGGCACTGATTTCCATGCGGTGATGCAAGGTTATGTCTCGATCACGCCTTTGCAGCTCGATCGCACCTTCAACGATGCCTTTCGAAACCTCGATGGCTGGCTGGAGGGGCTGCGCTGATGGCTCGTGAGCAAGACGATATGCTGCGCCGCGGGATTGGCATGACCTCCCAACGCACCCGCGAGCGCCTGATCCAGCGGCTTTATGAAGAAGGCCTGTCCAACGCCCAGGTGTTGGAGGTGATTCGCCGCACACCACGGCATTTGTTCGTCGATGAAGCCCTGGCTCATCGCGCCTATGAAGACACTGCCTTGCCGATCGGCCACAACCAGACCATTTCCCAGCCTTATATGGTGGCTCGCATGAGTGAGTTGCTACTGGAGGCGGGGCCGCTGGACAAGGTCATGGAGATCGGCACGGGGTCGGGTTACCAGACGGCGGTGTTGTCGCAACTGGTGGAGCGGGTGTTCTCGGTAGAACGAATCAAGGTGCTGCAAGACCGCGCCAAGGAGCGTCTGGTCGAACTGAACCTGCGCAACGTGGTGTTTCGCTGGGGCGATGGGTGGGAAGGCTGGCCGGCCTTGGCACCTTATAACGGCATCATTGTGACTGCCGTGGCCACCGATGTACCCCAGGCCTTGCTGGATCAGCTCGCCCCCGGTGGGCGACTGGTGATTCCGGTGGGCGCAGGCGAGGTCCAGCAGTTGATGTTGATCGTGCGGGAAGAACACGGGTTTTCACGACACGTTCTCGGAGCCGTGCGGTTTGTGCCATTGCTCAACGGGCCGTTGGCCTGAGCATTTATAAACAGACGCTGAATTCCGTGGCATGGGTTGTGTCTTACAGCGGCACCGATGGGTTAAGCATTGATTTGTTAAACAGCGCTCAACGGTGTCGAGCAAACGTGTGCGGCAGCCTTTCGCGCGTACTGGATAGAGGCGCGGTCATGGCCAGCTATATGTGTAATACCTCTGCCTGGACAGGCAGTTTCCAATTTTTCAGCCACCACAAAGGGAGCGGCGGGTGAGTCTCACAGTCATTGCGCAGCGTATGGGTATCACGAGCTTTCAGCGCCTGGTGACTGGCCTTGTCTTGAGCACCTTGCTGGTCGGTTGTTCCAGTACACCGTCGGGTAATGTCCGGGTAGTCGATCGCAATAACAATGCGGCGCCGCAACGTCCTACAGTAACGACCGGTCAGTATGTAGTCCGTCGCGGCGATACGCTGTTTTCCATCGCTTTTCGCTACGGCTGGGACTACAAGGCCCTCGCGGCGCGCAACAACATTCCTGCGCCTTATACGATTCATCCAGGTCAGACAATTCGCTTCGATGGCCGTAGTGGTTCAACACCCACCGCCGTCGTCACGCAGTCGGATTCGTCGGCGTCGTCGTCGAGTAAAACCACAGTCATTCGCCGGCCGGCGGGGGCTGCAACGGCGACAGTACCGTCCGTCGCGAGCAAACCGACCCCTGCTCCGATGCCTCCAGCGGGTCCCGCCCCGACAGGCTGGGGATGGCCTTCTAATGGCGTTCTCATTGGAAAATTCTCTTCAAACGGTAGTTTGAATAAAGGAATTGATATCGCCGGGGATTTGGGACAGCCTGTTTTAGCCGCGTCTGATGGCACGGTTGTGTACGCCGGGAGTGGTTTGAGGGGCTACGGCGAACTCGTGATCATCAAACACAGCGATACCTACGTCAGTGCCTACGGTCACAACCGCAGGCTGTTGGTTCGGGAGGGGCAGCAGGTCAAGGTCGGACAGACAATTGCCGAAATGGGATCAACGGGAACGGACCGGGTGAAACTGCACTTTGAGATTCGCCGACAAGGTAAGCCTGTAGATCCGCTGCAATTCCTGCCACGTCGTTGATTTGATTGTCAGCCTGTTCCGTCACGTAGAGGGAACAGGCTCCAGCGTTGCCAAGGATAAAGGCGTCGCTTGAGCTTGAGGTCGAACTCACCAAAGGACTATAACAATGGCTCTCAGTAAAGAAGTGCCGGAGTTTGACATCGACGATGAGGTTCTCCTTATGGAGACCGGCATCGCTATGGATTCGATGTCGAATGATGAAGGGGCGACTCCACCTTCCGTTCGTGCCAAATCCAAACACTCCGCTTCACTTAAACAACATAAGTACATCGATTACACCCGGGCGCTCGACGCCACTCAGCTATACCTTAACGAAATCGGTTTCTCGCCGTTGCTCTCCCCCGAGGAAGAAGTTCATTTTGCGCGTCTTTCGCAAAGTGGCGACCCGGCCGGTCGAAAACGCATGATTGAAAGTAACCTGCGCCTGGTGGTGAAAATCGCCCGACGCTACGTCAATCGCGGGCTTTCGCTGCTGGATCTGATCGAAGAGGGCAACCTGGGCTTGATTCGCGCGGTCGAGAAATTCGACCCCGAGCGAGGCTTCCGTTTTTCAACCTACGCCACCTGGTGGATCCGGCAGACCATCGAACGGGCGATCATGAATCAGACCCGGACCATCCGGTTGCCGATTCATGTGGTCAAGGAGCTGAACGTCTACCTGCGGGCCGCCCGTGAGTTGACCCAAAAACTCGACCATGAACCTTCACCCGAAGAAATCGCCAACCTGCTGGAAAAACCGGTAGGTGAGGTCAAGCGCATGCTTGGGCTCAACGAGCGGGTCTCTTCGGTAGACGTCTCGCTGGGGCCGGATTCGGACAAGACCCTGCTGGACACCCTGACCGATGATCGCCCCACCGACCCGTGCGAGCTGCTCCAGGACGATGACTTGTCCCAGAGCATCGACCAGTGGCTTTCGGAACTCACGGACAAGCAACGGGAAGTGGTCATTCGCCGCTTCGGCTTGCGCGGTCATGAAAGCAGTACCCTTGAAGATGTAGGCTTGGAGATTGGTTTGACCCGTGAGCGGGTCAGGCAGATCCAGGTTGAAGGTCTCAAGCGTCTCCGGGAGATCCTGGAGAAAAATGGCTTGTCGAGCGAGTCGCTGTTTCAGTAACTCGAACGTAAGCGCAGCAGGAAAAGCCCCGACTGGTTCGGGGCTTTTTCGTTTCTGCGGTGGCTGCTTTCCAGTTTTGCTCTATTTGAGATTCAGCTTGTAAGCCTTTGCCTAGTGTTGCGTAAGCGATCGGTTTCCCAATGGCGGGACAGACAGCTATAAGAGCCGTGATATTTTTGTACTTATATGATTTATAAAGGAAATTTGTTGATGAACGTAGCGTGACAGAACAAGCCACCTGTATCAGCCGCGTTGCACTCGCCTGGGAAAATACTAATATCAGTCCTGTGTCGACGGACAGACACACCCGTCAAGGACGATGGGGAAGGAAGGACATCGCAGGACGCGATTCATCAGGACGATGAAAAGGATCAAAGGGATTAGGGAAAAAATGTGGGCGGGTCAAACCGCCCCTTTTTTTTGCCCGCGATTTCTTATCCGGAAAAGCAAAAAGGCCCGCAAGGGGCCTTTTCGATGAGCGCAGGAACGATCAGCGTTCGAGGTCTGCGATCTTGCCAGGCTTGCCATCCCACTCTGCGGCGTCCGGCAGGGCATCTTTCCTCTCGGTGATGTTCGGCCAGATGTCCGCCAGCTCGGCGTTCAGCTCGATGAAGTTCTCCATGCCGGCCGGCACTTCGTCCTCCGAGAAAATGGCATTTGCCGGGCATTCCGGTTCACACAGGGCGCAGTCGATGCACTCGTCCGGGTGAATGACCAGGAAGTTCGGGCCTTCGTAAAAGCAGTCCACCGGACAGACTTCTACGCAGTCGGTGTACTTGCACTTGATGCAGTTGTCGGTGACGACGAAGGTCATTTCTAATTCTCTCCTCAGGCGGCGGCAGCGGAGCCCCTTCACGGTGGGGTCGCCAGGTTCGGGAGGATAGTCTGCGAACCAGGCTAATAGCCCGCAGCATCCCAAACCGCGCGAGATTCTAACAGCTTGAAAGCCTGTGCGTTAGATCCGTGTCTTCAATGTATAGAGTAAATCCAGCGCCCGACGTGGAGTCAGGTCGTCCAGATCGAGCTTGGCCAGTTCATCGAGCACCGGATGCGGCAGGCTGGCGAACAGGTCGCTTTGCTGCGGGGCGCTCGGTTTGCCCTTGGTCGGGCGCGGCGCTTCGTGGGGCAGGCTGGTGGTTTCCAGGCGGCTCAGATGCTCGCGGGCTCGGCTGATCACTTCGCTCGGCACGCCGGCCAGCTGCGCCACCGCCAGGCCGTAGCTCTGGCTGGCCGGGCCGGGCAGCACATGGTGCAGGAATACGATGCGTTCGTTGTGCTCGGTGGCGTTGAGATGCACGTTGGCGACCAGCGGCTGGCTTTCCGGCAGAACCGTCAGCTCGAAGTAATGGGTGGCGAACAGTGTGTAGGCTCGCAAGTGCGCCAGCCGTTCGGCCGCCGCCCAGGCCAGGGACAGGCCGTCGAAGGTGCTGGTACCGCGTCCGACTTCGTCCATCAGCACCAGGCTGCGTTCGGTGGCGTTGTGCAGGATGTTCGCGGTTTCGCTCATCTCCACCATGAAGGTCGAGCGCCCACCGGCCAGGTCATCGCTGGAGCCGATCCGGGTGAAGATCCGGTCCACCAGGGACAATTCGCAGCTCGCCGCCGGTACGAAGCTGCCGATATGGGCCAGCAGTACGATCAAGGCAGTCTGGCGCATGTAGGTGGATTTACCGCCCATGTTCGGACCGGTGATCACCAGCATGCGGGTGTTGTCGTCCAGGCTCAGGTCGTTGGCCACGAACGGCGTGGTCAATACCTGCTCGACGACCGGGTGACGACCCTGGCTGATGCGCATGCACGGCTCGCTGACGAAGCGTGGGCAGTTGAGGTCCAGGTTCAGCGCACGCTCGGCCAGGTTGCTCAGCACGTCCAGTTCCGCCAGGGCGCCGGCGGTGTCCTGCAACGGCGGCAGTTGGCTGATCAGATCCTCAAGCAGTGCTTCATAGAGCATCTTTTCCCGGGCCAGGGCGCGGCTCTTGGCTGACAGCGCCTTGTCTTCGAACGCCTTGAGCTCCGGGGTGATGAAGCGCTCGGCACCCTTGAGGGTCTGGCGACGAACGTAGTCGGCCGGGGCCTGTTCGGCCTGCTTGCTCGGCAACTCGATGAAATAACCGTGGATGCGGTTGTAGCCGACCTTGAGGTTGGCCAGGCCGGTGCGGGCTTTTTCCCGGGCTTCGAGGTCGATCAGGAACTGGCCGGCGTTCTCGCTCAGCGATTGCAACTCGTCGAGTTCGGCGTCGTAGCCGGTTTTCAGCACGCCACCGTCACGGATCACTGCCGGTGGGTTATCGATAATGGCTTTTTCCAGCAGCGCAGCCAGCTCCGGGTAGGTGCTGGTGGTGCGCGCCAGTTGCTGCAGGTGCGGTGCTTCGAGGTCGGTCATTGCCACTTGCAGCTCGGGCAGGGCACCGAGGGCATCGCGCAGGCGCGCCAGGTCGCGGGGACGGGCGTTGCGCAGGCCGATACGGGCGAGGATCCGCTCGATGTCACCGATTTCCTTGAGCTGTGGTTGCAACTGCTCGAAGCGATAGCGATCCAGCAAGCAGGTAATGGAGGACTGACGTGCCAGCAGTACCGTCAGGTCCCGCAGCGGACGGTTCAGCCAGCGGGTGAGCAGGCGGCTGCCCATGGCAGTCTGGCAGCGATCGACCACCGACTGCAGGGTATTGTCGCGGCCGCCGGCCAGGTTGGTGTCCAGTTCCAGGTTGCGACGGCTCGCACCATCCAGCACCACCGTGTCATCCAGGCGTTCGTGGCGCAGGCTGCGCAAGTGGGGCAGGGCGGTGCGCTGGGTTTCCTTGGCGTAGGCCAGCAGGCAACCGGCGGCGCCGATGGCCAGGGTCAGGTTTTCGCAGCCAAAGCCCTTGAGGTCCTGGGTGGAAAACTGTTGGCAGAGACTTTTCAGCGCCGAGTCGCGCTCAAAATCCCACGGCGCCCGACGCCGCACGCCACGGCGTTTTTCTGCCGGCAGGTCTTTGGGCCAGTCATCCGGGATCAACAGCTCTACCGGGTTGACTCGCTCCAGTTCCGCCAGCAGGTTTTCCCAGCCCTTGATTTCCAGCACCGAGAAATTGCCGCTAGTGATGTCCAGCACCGCCAGGCCGAACAGGCGCTCATCGCCCAGGACTGCGGCGATCAGGTTGTCCCGGCGTTCATCCAGCAAGGCTTCGTCACTGACCGTGCCCGGGGTGATGATCCGGACGACTTGGCGTTCCACTGGCCCTTTGCTGGTGGCCGGGTCGCCGACTTGTTCGCAAATCACCACCGATTCGCCGAGTTTGACCAGCTTCGCCAGGTAACCTTCCGCCGCGTGGTAAGGAATCCCACACATCGGAATTGCCATGCCTGCCGATTGCCCACGCGCCGTCAGGGTGATGTCCAACAGCTTGGCGGCCTTCTTCGCATCCTCGTAGAAGATCTCGTAGAAGTCGCCCATGCGGTAGAACATCAGCTGATCGGGGTGCTGGTTCTTCAGGCGCCAGTATTGCTGCATCATGGGCGTGTGGGAGGACAGGTCGTTCACGGCTGTATTCATGGGTGTCAGGGAAGCTCGTTGAAAGGTGTGGGGCAAAAGGAGGGGCATTGGCCCGGCTTTTCCGCGATGGGCGCAAGGTTAACATGGGTGGTCGGGGGGGACCCAGGGATGAGTGTTTTGGGATTGGGTGTATATCCGTTGCTGCGGTAACGGCTGCTGACGGTTCCGCTCTTACAGCGGGTCACTTTTGAGACGCGCAAAAGTAACCAAAACGCTTCTGCCCCACCACTCGGTGCCTCGCTTAGGCTCGGCATGCCTGAACGAAGGCATTGCTCCGTGGGCCGCCGCGAAGGGCCATCCATGGCCCAGCGCGGCTAACCCGGCATCCATGCCGGGTTGCCCACTGCGCAATACCTTCGTTCAGCCAGCGTGGTTAATGGGGCGCCGAGATCAACGTCCACCGCGAGGCGGCCTGATAGCCGACCTGGTTCTTGGTGGGTTCGCGTTTCTCCTGTGGGAGCGAGCCTGCTCGCGAAGGCGGCCTGACAGCCGACCTGGCTCTTGGTGGGTTCGCGTTTCCTCTGTGGGAGCGAGCCTGCTCGCGAAGGCGGTCTGACAGCCGGCCTGGTTCTCTGGCTGTACGCCGATCCAATTGTGGGAGCGAGCTTGCTCGCGATGACGGCAGCCAATACAACTTAGTTGTCACTGGACTCCCGCTATCGCGAGCAAGCTCGCACACAGTGATTACTCGGGCTTCTCTTAGGTCTCGGCTTGCATCATGAATGCTTACCTCACCTCAACCACATCCAATGCTCGATTCGCCAGCAACTGGCTCAGCTCGATCATTTGCTGGACCCCTAGCGCGATATGCCGTCGCGAGCCCTCCATATCGAACGCCAGATCACTGACCATGGCGTTGGCCGAGGCCAGGGTTTCGCTGAGGTTGGCGAGCAGGCATTCGGCGTCGATGTTAGGGGCGATGACGAAAAGGGTGTCGGGTGTGTAGCCAGTTTCTTTGTCGGCTTTGGGTTTGAGGTAATAGTCCAGGGCACGAGTGGCCGCGTCGTCGAGTTTCTTGGCGTTGGCCGATTGGCTGCGGGATGTATGGTCTTTTTCAGGGGGATTCGGAGTTGGTTTGGTCATAGTCTTGGATCCTTAAGTTGGAGCCACTACCGATCCGCTACTAAACGAGATGGGCGGCAGCTGTACGCAGGTTAGTAGACCGGGGATCCAAGAAACCGGCGCGCCCGAGGGCGCCCTGCGCACAGCTACCATTGAGCGTAGGTAAGAAATACCTGGCTGAATAGAGCAATGTTCGTCTTGGAATGCCGGGCTACTAAACCCGATCACTGATGGGCAGTGACAGGATCAAAAGTACCGATGGGATCCAAGGTGGACAAGCCGGCGGATTCTGGCGTAGTTGTAGGCAGAGGCGCAAGGCGACGTAGCCTCGTGTCGCACATTTGAAGGACGCAGGGTTGGGCCGTTTCTCACGAGGTTGTAGGGGAAATTTCCCAAGTCTCGGAAGACATGACGCTTGGTCGCAACACCGTTCACTTGAGCGTTGAATTGAATCCGTGGCGAGGGAGCTTGCTCCCGCTTGAGCGCGAAGCGCTCACAAAAGTTGGTCGCCCTACGCAGCCAGCGAGAGTGCTGCTTACAGCTTGCATCGGCGTTGAATGTACCGCCGTCTTCGCGAGCAAGCCCGCTCCCACAGTTTTACCGAGGTGTTCACAGACATCGCATGCACCCCAAATCCCCTGTGGGAGCGAGCTTGCTCGCGATAGCGGTGGTTCAGCTTGCGTTGATGTTGGAGGGAAGCACTTCGTCGTCGATATGCACGCTTATGCAAAACAGCATTTGTCTTCTGCAAAAAGAACAAGCATCATGCGCGTTATGCAAAAACGCAACGTTTCTACCGTATTAAGAGCATTGCTCGATCAGCACGGGATCTCCCCCACGGAGCTTCACCGTCGTACCGGCGTGCCTCAGTCCACTCTCTCGCGGATCCTCAGCGGCAAGATCGTCGATCCTTCGGATAAACACATCTCGAAGATTGCCGAATACTTCGCCGTGAGCACCGACCAGTTGCGCGGGCGCGCGGACGTTGTGCCTGCCGGCAATGCGCGTCGTGACGAGCCGCATTCCGAACTCAAGGACATAAGCCTGTGGGATGACGATACTCCCGTCGAGGAAGACGAGGTGTCGGTTCCTTTTCTGCGTGAGGTTGAATTGGCTGCTGGATCAGGAAGATTCGTCATCGAGGAAAGCGAGCGCTCTAGCCTGCGCTTTGGCAAGCGTAGCCTGCGCCATAACGGCGTGCAGTTCGACCAGGCCAAATGCGTGACGGTGCGCGGCAACAGCATGTTGCCAGTGCTGCGCGACGGGGCTACGGTCGGGGTGAACGCAGGCAAGTGCGGGATCGGCGACATCGTCGACGGCGACCTCTATGCCATCAACCACAACGGCCAACTGCGGGTGAAGCAGCTTTACCGCCTGCCCACTGGCATCCGCCTGCGTAGCTTCAACCGCGACGAGCATCCGGATGAGGACTACACCTTCCAGGAAATGCAGGACGAGCAAATCGTCATCCTCGGCCACGTCTTCTGGTGGGGCATGTACGCCCGTTAACCCCTCCCTGTCAGATAAAACCCGCCGCCGTGCGGGTTTTTTTTCGCCTCTGAAAATCCTCTGCCCCCTGTGTTTACTGGCTATCGATGCGTCAGTGCATCCGCAGTGCATAAATAAATGCATTTACGCATTGACTGTATATGCATCCATGCATATTCTGTGTCCAAGCCGCTCGACAAAGCGGCTGGCAACAAAGCTCTTTAGTTCCACCAACAGGCAGCGATGAACCGGCCTTAACGGTTCAGAGGGTTGGCAACTGACCCGGGTGTGCAGCGTAAAGCACCAGAAGCAGTTATCCGGCGGGCAGGGACCGCGGTCGGAGGAACAATTTGAATGGATCCGTACCGCGCCAGTCGCGCCGAAAGATCAACTTCCTTCTGGCCATTGGTCAAGGAAGGCGAAGGAGCGCATTACTGAAAAGCCCGGTTCATTGCCGGGCTTTTTGGAATGCCTATCTGAAGCAGGCAGATCGAAGAGTGCCGGAGTGTCGGCAATAAATAAGGATATGAGCATGAAAAAATACGCACGTGTTGTGGGCGGCAAAGTCGACAACATCTACGAAACCGTCAATCCGATCTCTGAGGAATTCCCAGCAGACCAACTTTGGATTGACGTTACCGGCACTTCCAGCGCGGAGGTCGATTATGACTACATCGCGGTCAACACTGATGGGGTCTGGTCGTTTAACTCCGGTTTCCCTTGGCCACAGACTGCTCTTGCAGAGCAGATGCGTAATGAGAAAGCCAGGCGGCTCGACAGCGTCGTGACCCGCGTGGCGTCTTCGGGATTGCAATTCAAAGTCGATCTGGGCGTCGCTACCGCTGCCGAGCAGGCTTACTTGATTGCCTTCAAGGAGTACTGCGTCGCCTTCACTCAGGTCAATAAACAACCCGCTTTCCCACTGAGCATTGTTTGGCCGGAGTTGCCCTGAACGGAGTGTCTTTTTGAAAAGCTCGGTTCAGTGCCGGGCTTTTTGCACTGCCTTCCAAACCCTCATCCATCACCCCCCAGGAGGCGTGACATGACAAACGAGCAACAAGCGTTGCTGGACATGCCGATCTGGCTGGTCATCGTGCTCGCCCTGGTGGGTGGGGTGTCCGGCGAGATGTGGCGTGCTGACAAGGAGGGCGCCCGCGGCTGGCCGTTGCTGCGCCGCGTGGTGCTGCGCTCCGGTGCCTGCGTGGTCTGTGGGGTTTCGGCAACCATGTTGTTGTATGCCCTCGGTATGTCGATCTGGAGTGCTTGCGCCCTGGGTTGCCTGACCGCCATGGCCGGTGCCGATGTGGCGATCGGTCTTTACGAACGCTGGGTCGCCAAGCGGATTGGCGTTTGCGAAGTGCCACCGCGGGACGTTCCGCCCGACCAGCCATGAATCGCCATCGTTGATCCATACACAAGGAGGCGATCAATGCCCGTCCTTATCGAAAAACCGTCGCAGCTGTTCGCCGCCATTGCCCAGACGCTGCGCGCCACTTACCCCACTTTGAAAATCGGCAGCCCCCGGGATTTCGATGGCACCGACGACCAACCCTGGGTGCTGATTGCCATTGAGCGTGATGCGTCAGGCAACCGCGCCAACGACGGGCGTATCGCCCATGTCCTGACGGTTTCCCTGCAGGTGGTCATGGCCGTTGCGGGATGGGAGGCGTGCGATCTGGCCGGAGAGCTGAAACACCTGGTCGTGGATAACCGCTGGGGACTGTCGGGGGATCAATGCGATCTGCCCACGGAGATCGATAGCCTCCCGTCCACGTTCATCAACCCAGCACGGGCGTATACGGCCTGGACCCTTTCATTTACCCAAACCCTGTACCTCGGCCCGACGCTGCTGGAGGACCCGCTGGGCATCCCGAAATTTGCTCGTACCTGGGAAGTGTCGAACATCGACGACCCGGCTCAATACACCGCACTCGAGGAATGACCCATGTTTGATGCGCTGTTACGGATGCATCTGGGGCCGATCATCGAGCGTCTGGCCGAGATGGAAACCGAGCTGGAGGACTTGCATCGGCGTGCGGAGAGTTTCTGCCGTATCGGTGTTTGCCAGGAAGTCGATGCGGCCAGCAACACTTGCAAGGTCAGCCATGGCGGCTTGCTGACCCCGGCGATCCGCTTTTTCAACCCGAGTGCCGGCGCCCAGAGCGAGTCGCGGATTCCGTCCGTGGGTGAGCAGTGCCTGTTGCTGAACCATGGCGGCGGCGAGAGCGGCGGGCAGGCGGTGGCGTTGTTCGGCCTCAACGGCGGTCAGTTCCCGCCTGTCTCGACCCAGGCCACGTTGACGCGTCGCCTCTATCAGGACGGTACGGAAAACGGCTACGACCATGCCAGTCATGTCCTGCATTGGCAAAACGGCCCAGCGACATTCACCGGTTCCCGTGAATCCCTCGAATTGAGCATTGGCCCGTCGAGATTGGCGATGACGCCCGAGGCCATTGAATTGCACCTGGGCGCCGTCGGCCTGCGGCTCGACGCTTCCGGTGTGCATTTGAGCGGCCCGGTGGTGGATCACCAAGGACGCGTCATCAGTACCGCATAAAGGCCTTCCCATGATCGGAATCGATAGAAACACCGGCGCCACGGTCGACGACTGGCTGCAGTTCGTGCAGCGCGCCACCCGTGCCTTGACCACGCCGTTGGGCACTCGCCAGAAGCGCCCGTTATATGGCTGCGCACTCACGCAGTTGCTGGGGCAGAACCTCGGCGACGACTTGCTGATTCTTGCCCAGAACCACGCGGCCCAGGCCTTTTACAACCAGGAAAACGGTATCGGTGATTTCGAGCCGCAGGTCATTGTCGCCAGCCGACACGGCGCCGGCTTGTTGTTGCGCTTCGCCGGCACCTGGAAAAACCGCAAACAGACTTTCGAGGTGGTGACATGAGCATGTTGATACCCGGCCAGAACCAGTTGGCCGAACCGGCCATCGTCACCGTCGAAGCGTTCGAGGACCTGCTCGCCGAATTCAAGACCTTCGTGGTCGAGTACGTCGGCGCACGCTCTCCCGAGAGCGCGGCCAAGCTGGTGGACAGCCTGGAAAACGAAAGCGAATTGCTGACCCTGGCCCTTGAGGCGTTCTGTGTCCGGCTGCAAACCCACGAACGCAAATACAACGCCCGCATCAAGCAGATGTTGGCGTGGTGGGCCACTGGCACCAACCTCGATGCGCGCCTCGCGGACATGGGCCTTGAGCGGCAGTTGCTCGATCCCGGCGACCCGGCGGCGTTCCCGCCCATTCCACCGGTCTACGAGAGCGATGATGACGCCCGCTTGCGCTACTACCTGGCGCCCCATGCCCCGGCGGCTGGCTCGCGCATGCAGTATCGGCGGGAGATCTTCATCCTGGGCGAACGGCCTGCCGTGAAGGTGGAAAACGCCGCAGCGGGCGTGGTGACGGTCACCTATACCTTCGACCCGGATGGATACGCGGCGCAGATCAAGGACGGCAACGGACGCCGCACCGCCCCGGGTGAAGTCACGGTCACGGTGCTGTCCCGAGAGGGCAATGGCACACCGTCCGAGGCGCTGATCGAGGGCGTTCGCCAGCATTTCGCTCGACCTGATGTGCGACCGGAAACCGACCTGGTCATCGTCCAGGCCGCGCAAATCAAACCCTACAAAATCCGCGTCGTGGCGAAGATCAATGCCGGTCCGGATTCGGGTTTGACCAAGGTCGCTGCCGAGCAGCAACTGCAGGCGTACGCCGAGGCCTGTCATCGCCTGGAAGGTCGGGTGGACCCGAGCTGGATCGACTACACGCTGCACAGCGCGGGCGCGGTTCAGCTGCAGATTCTCGAACCGCTTGCACCGATTGTGACGACGGCTTTCCAAGCCCCGTACTGTACGGGCGTCGAGGTCGAGGTGGATACGTTATGAGTGACGACACACCTCGCCCAAGCCTGTTGCCGGCCAACAGCTCGGCGCTGGAAAGGGCGCTCGATCTGGGGTTCGCCCGGTTGCTCGAGCGTATCGATCCGCCGTTTCCTGAGTTGATGAACCCGGCGGCCACGCCTTTCGCGTTTCTGCCGTATCTGGCGGCGGATCGCGGAGTCAGCGAGTGGAGCACGACAGCACCCGAGGCTGAAAAGCGCCTGACGGTTGAACTCGCCTGGCCCACCGCACGGCAAGCTGGAACGCGAAAAGCGCTGGAAAACGCTGCCAAGGGTTTGCAACTGATGCCTGAAGTGCGGGCCTGGTATGAGCAAACGCCAGCCGGCCCGCCCTACAGTTTTTCTGTCAGGGCGTTTACCGAACAACCCTACAGCGAAACCATCGACGCCCGTCTCGACCGCCGCTTGGCCGACGCCAAAAGCGAGCGCGACACCCTGATGGTTTCCGTTGGCTTGAGTGCCTTCGGCCGTCACGTTATCGGCGCCGCCACGCTGTGCGGTGAGCTGACCACGGTTTATCCGATCGTCATCCAAGGGCTGGAAGCCTCGGGCCAGGCCTTCATGGCCGCCGCGCTCTACACCGTCGAAACCTCCACTATTTATCCACAGGGGTCCTAAATGGCCGACTACTACACCCTGCTCACCGATGCGGGGATCGCCTACGAAACCGCCTGCAAGGCGGCGGGCACACCGATCAAGCTGTCGCAGATTTCCGTCGGCGACGGCGGTGGCACGGTCTACAACCCAGCCGCAACCGCCACGGCGCTTAAACGTGAAGTCTGGCGCGGGTCGCTCAATGCGCTGTTCCAGGATGAGCAAAACCCGAGCTGGTTGCTGGCTGAGGTCACCATCCCGTCCGACGTGGGCGGCTGGTATGTGCGTGAGGCCGGTATCTGGACCGATACCGGGATCCTGTATGCGATTGTCAAATATCCGGAGTCTTTCAAGCCGGTGTTGGCGACTTCCGGTTCGGGCAAAGAGTTTTATATCCGCTCGATTTTCGAGACCAGCAATGCTGAGTTGGTGACGTTGCTGATTGACGACACGGTGGTCAAGGCGACGCGGGCCTGGGTTGCCAGCTACGTCGCTGATGAGCTGGCCAAGCTCGACAGAAAGCAATCTGTGCGGGTGGCGACGACGGCCAATATTGTCTTGAGTGGTGCGCAGACGATCGATGGTGTTGCCGTGATCGCTGGAGATCGGGTGCTTGTTAAATCCCAGACCTTGGCGAAAGACAACGGCATCTATGTCGCTGCAAACAGCGCATGGGTTCGTGCGAAGGATGCCGATGCGAGTGCCGAGGTTACCTCGGGATTGATTGTCTCGGTGGAGGAAGGGACGACGCTTGCCAATACGATCTGGCAGTTGATTACCGATGGTGTGATTGTGCTGGGTACCACGGCGCTGACTTTTCAGAACGTGACTCAGGGGTTTGCGCCCCTCAATTCGCCGGCTTTTTCGGGTGCGCCAACGGCCCCAACGGTATTGGGAACTGACAACAGTACCAGGATTGCTACGTCTGCTGCCGTGCGCGGAATCATGGCCCAGTTTGGCCTGGGTTCTTCCGGATTCAACTATACGGGTAGCATCGACGACATCGTGCTAACCGGCGTTTATATGATTTCCAGTACCTCTACGGGTACTAAACCGATGATGGATGGAACCTCGGCGGTCATCCCAAACGGGACGATTTTCCATATGGAGCGTGGCAGCTCCAATATGGCGACCCAATGGTGGGACTCCCTGGTGAGTAACACCGTCCCGGTCGGTTGCATGCGTACACGCAATTCTGCCGGTGCTTGGACGCCCTGGGAGCATGTGACTTCGGTTGAACGGGTTCGGACTGTTCTGGACACATACGGACTTGGCCCGGATGCAGCGAGAATCCCCCTGATTACCGATTTTTCGGCTGAGATCAAGCCCGGGCTCTATCGGGCGTTCACGCTGGGGCATCCCGAGGCATCTATTGGTGGCCCGCCAGAAACCAGCGGTGTTGGCGGTACCTCCATGACGGTGCTTGTCGGCGGTGGTTATCTCACGTCCAGCTATAAGACATTTCTGGCAATTATCAACCTCAATGCAACCGGCCCGACGAGGGTATATGTCGGTCACAAGGTTACCGCCGGGGAACCGCCGGTTTGGAATGAAATCGCGCAAAGTGTCCATCTGCCTTATCGCGGCAAGGTCTATTACAAAACCGCTGGCACCTTTCAGTGGACGGTGCCAGCAAATGTCTGGAAGGTTTTCGCTGAGGTTCGTGGTGGCGGTGGAAGCGGCGCCTTCGGGACACTGGACACCGGTGCGGGTGGTGGCGGCTCAGGTGGGATCAGCAAGCGACTCGTCTCTGTCACGCCCGGCTCAACAGTCACGGTGACCGTGGGGGCGGGAGGCGCCTACGTGACCGCTGCCAACACGGTAGGCAATCCAGGTGGTTCTTCTTCCTTCGGTACGTATTGCTCGGCAACAGGCGGCGCAGGTGGGCTGGTGATTGGCGGTGCTGGCGCTGGCTACGGCTCTGGCGGCGACTTCAACGGTACGCTAGGTGCCGGGAATCCACCGGTGCGTAATGCGGCGTCTAATGGCGCGATTGGCGGTGCTGGAGGGGGCGGAGAGAGCATTTTTGCCGCCGTTGACACTACCACGCTGACGCAGCCCGGTATGGGAGGGGGCGGCAGAATCGGGACTCGATCTCAGGCCGGTGCCGATGGTTGTGTGTTCATCACCTATTGAGGAGAGTTGTATGTTGTGGGCAAGAATTGAAAACGGGTCGGTGGTTGAAACTACCGACCTCGACCCCTCTGAACGTTTCCACCCGGACTTATTGTGGCAAGTCTGTCCATCCGATGTGCGACCAGGTTGGGCCATCATCGACGGGGAGTTTTCCCCACCCTCGCTGCAGACCTCTACCGAGCAAGCCGAGGTCGAACGGGTATGGCGCAATTTTGAGTTGGGTGCCACCGAATGGTTGGTTACACGTCACCGTGACGAACAGGATTTAGGCGTGGCGCCTACGCTGACGGTGAAGCAATTCCCGGAACTGCTTGCCTACCGTCAGGCGCTTCGGGATTGGCCGCAAACAGCGACTTTCCCCAGCGATGAATTTCGGCCCATCGCACCTTCTTGGATCGCCGATCAAATCCAATAAACGCCCCGCACCGACGGGGCGTTTTCTTACCCATCCAAAACCCGACAGCCCCTTCCTCAAGGGGTTTTTTCATATCTGGAGAAACACAAATGGCACCACGCCAAACCTACACCGTACTCCTCCCATTCCCCTCCGGCGGCGGGCACTGGTCGAGCGTCGGCCAGGAACTCGACCTGCTCGACGTCGAGGCCAATGCCTTGCGCAGCGCTGGTCGTCTGGAACTGAAAAAAACCGAGGTCGCCGAAGCGGCTTCTGCATCTACCCCGGCCAAAAAGGCCACAACCAAAAAGGCTGAATAACCATGGCTGAGGTTTTGAACTTCGAGCACAACGGCATTACCGTCAATGCCACTGAATCTCCCGAGGCCATGGGTGGCCTGGGTGACAACGTCATCGGGCTGGTCGGCACTGCGCCGAACGCCAACCCGCTGATTCCGAAAAACACCCCGTTCCGCATCAACAGCTTCACCACCCAGGCCCAGTTGGACCCGACCGGTGCCGAGGCGGGCACGCTGTTCCAGGCGGTCTACCAGATCCTCAAAGTGGTCAAGGTGCCGGTCTACGTGGTCATTGTCGAGGAAGGCGCGACGCTGGCCGACACGCAGAACAATGTGATCGGCGGCATCGAGGCGCAGACCGGTCGCAAACTGGGCCTGGCGGCGTTGAGTGGCGTTGCCGAAGACCTGACCATCATCGGCGCGCCGGGCTTCACCGGCACCAAGGCGGTGGCCAGCGAGTTTGCCTCGTTCGGCAAGCGCATCAAGGCGCGTGTGGTGCTCGACGGCAAGGATGCCTCGGTCGCTGATCAAGTGACTTATAGCCAGGAGCTGGGCGGCGCGGACCTGGGTTTCGACCGTTGCCTGGTGGTGCACAACATGCCGGCGGTCTACTCGAAAGCGGCGAAGAAAAACGTCTTCCTGGCGCCGTCGAGCCTGGCCATCGCCGCGCTGGCCAAGGTCAAGCAGTGGGAGAGCCCGGGTAACCAGGTCACCTATGCCGAAGATGTTTCGCGCACCGTCGAATACAACATCCTCGACACGTCCACCGAGGGCGATCTGCTCAACCGCTACGGCGTCAGCTACTACGCCCGCACCATCCTCGGCGGCTTCTCGCTGTTGGGTAACCGCTCCATCACCGGCAAGTTCATCAGCTACGTCGGCCTGGAAGATGCCATCAGCCGCAAGCTGGTGAAGGCCGGCCAGAAAGCCATGGCCAAGAACCTGACCAAGTCGTTCATGGACCAGGAGGTCAAGCGCATCAACGACTGGCTGCAAACCCTGGTTGCCGACGAAACCATCCCCGGCGGCAGTGTGTACCTGCACCCGGAATTGAACAGCGTCGAGAAGTACAAGAACGGCACCTGGTACGTGGTCATCGACTACGGCCGCTATGCGCCGAACGAACACATGATTTATCAACTCAATGCCCGCGATGAAATCATCGAGCAGTTCCTGGAGGACGTTCTCTAATGTTTACCAACCGCGTAAGACAGGCCATCGCGGCCACCCTGCAAGGCCTGCCGTTGTCGGCGACGGTGGAAGATTTCACTCCGCCGAAGATCGAATTCGAGATGGAAGAGATGCGTGGCGGCCGTTTCATTGGCGAAGAAATGGCCAAGGGCGGCAAGGTGCTGACGGCCAAGCTGACGCTGCAAGGCCTCGGCCCGGAAATCATGCTGGCGCTAGGCGTGAGCGTGGGCGACGACATTCTGCTGAACGTGCGTGAAGCTGGCCAGGATCAGGATGGCAACACCTGGTTCACCTACCACACGGTCGGTGGCAAGTTGAAATCCCTCGAGGAAACCCCGCTGAAAATGACCGAGAAGCCCAAGACCAACCTTGAGCTGTCCTGCCGCACCTACAACCGTCTGGAAAACGGCGTCCCGGTGATCGACATCGACGTGCGCACCCAGAAGTTCGTGCTCAACGGCGTCGACATCCTCGGTGATGCGCGTCGTGCGGTGTTGTTGCCTTAAACACCAGCCAGCCGGCTGAACAAAACCCTGTGGGAGCGAGCTTGCTCGCGATAGCGTGGGCTCAGTCAGCATCGATGTTGTCTGACTCACCGCCATCGCGAGCAAGCTCGCTCCCACAGGTGGCGCGGCTCGATTTACCGGCATTGCACACACCTTCCCAGTACCCACCAAGGAATTCACTTCATGCCCTGGACGCCTCCTGTTCACGTCCTGCTGTCGCCGATCACCGCTGACGACGAGTCGCAGATCGAGCAGCTCCCACTCAAACCCTTGTTCTACGCGGCGCAGAAAGACGCCCTGGCCCGTGCCGGCGATGATGAAGACGAGCAGTTTTTCGAACTGGCCAAACTGGCCACCGGCCTGTCGACCAAGGAGCTGGATCAGCTCAAGCGTCCGGACTACGTCAGCATTGCCCAGTACGTGCACGACATGTCCACGCGCCCGGCGTCCTACTTTTTGGATGACCCACAGGCCGACCCCGACCAGGTGCAACTGCTGCAGCCGCTGAACGTGGCGGGCCGCAGCCTGACGTCGCTGACGTTGGAAATGCCGGTGCTGCGTGCGACCAAGGCGATGAAGAAACTGAAGACGGCCAAGGAGCGCGCCGAGTTCATCACCGCCCATTGCACCGGCCTGATGATTCCCGATCTGGACCTGCTGAGCGTGCCCGACTGGACGCAACTTCAGGTGCGCATCGACGATTTTTTAAACAAACCGGCGGACTACTTTCGGAGCGCGACATCGAAGTAATCCTCGATGTGGTGCCGCTCATTTACCCGGTAAGTGAGGCGGAGATTCTGGAGTGGGACGCCGGCAAGGCCTTGCGCCGTTACGACATCGCGATCACTCGCCTTGGCGTGAAACAGGAGTAGAGCGGGATGGCGGACGATAGATATTCGCTCAAATACGCAGCCTTCAATGAGAGTGGGTTGGCGTTCGGTAATACCAACCTCACCAGTGGCGTGTCGGCACAAGGCGCGTTCGCCAGGGATCAGCTGTCGAGCCTCGATCTGGCGCTGGAAACGCTCGGGCTCAAGCTCGGGCTGCTGACCACGGCGATCGAGTCGCTGACCGTGAAGCTGTCGGCACAACGATTGTTCTCCCAAACGATGGGCGCCAGCGCCAAGAGTGAGTCGGCCAATGAGCCCAAGGGCAAGCTCAGTGGCGGTATCGAACCACCGGCGCTGCTCAAACCGGCGATAGCGATGGATTCGGCCCTGGCCGATCTGAAGCTGGCCACCCAGTTTACCCCTCGTCAGATTGCAGAGATGGCTGAGCCGACTCAGCAGATCGCCCGCGCACCGCTGGTGGCGGCCGGTGGGACCAAAGCGGTTGACCTGGTGAGAATCGAAAGCCTGGCAGCCAGTGCTGGCATCGGTCGCGATCTGCCCAATGCATCGGACCGACAGTTCGAACTGTTGCACTTTGCCAGTGATGTTGGCGTCACTGCATCGGCGTTCAGAAAATCGGCCATGGAAGTCGCCGAGATGATGGTCGGCTGGCGCACCTCCATGAAGCTCAGCGGCGCTCAAGCCTTTGACCTGGCGGATGCCATCAACCAGTTGAGCAAGATCCCCGGTGGAGCGAAACCGGGAGACATCGGCGCCGTCTTGCAGCGTGACGGTGCGGCTGCGACGACGGCGGGCCTGGCTCCCGCGCAAGCGGCAGCGTTGACGGCGGCATTGCTCAATACCGGCACGCAACAGGCTGAAGCCGGCGTGGCGCTTGATAACTTCACGACTGCCCTGGGCAAGGGGGATCAGGCCTCTGCCACCGAGCAAGCGGCCTGGAAGCAACTGGGCCTGGAGCCGAACGCGGTGGCGAGCGGCTTGCGTGACAAGGACACGACGTCTGGCACGGTGATGACGGTGCTTGCGGCCTTGAACGCGCAGCCGGCTGAAAAGCGCTCGGCCCTTGCTTCTTCGCTGTTTGGCAGTGGGGATGAAGCGGTGCTGCGCATGGCGCAGAAACTTGCCGATGTGAATGAAGCCTTCGGACAAGTGAAAGACCCGGCCCAATATGCCACGTCGCAGTTGGGGAATAAGGGTTCGGTAAGGCAGGACGCGTTGGCGCTGTCGAATACCCAGCAAGGCCAGTGGAATGTCTTGGGCGCACGTGCTGATCGTCTGTCGGTTGCCACGGGCGATGCCCTGGCGCCCGTGGCGGATAGCTCGCTTCAGGCGTTGGGTTCGCTGGCCGATGGCATGAGTGAATTGGCTGAGTCCTCACCTAAAGCCACCGCTGCAATTGTGCTGGTTGCCGCAGCGATCAAACCGTTGGTGAGTGCGTTGCTCAAGGCGGTCACGGATGAGCTGAGCAACCAAGCGGCCAAGCGTGTATTGGGGACCGCGAGCGTTGGGGCTGGGGTGAGTGCCAGCAGTTCCCTGGGCGGCGTGAGTGCTTCGCTGCGCTCGGTCACCCGCTTTATGCCCGGGGCGTTCGCGCTGAGTGCCGCCCCCGAGGTGGTCGAAGGCGCGATGAGCGGCGACGCTCGGATGATCGGCGCTGGCCTCGGAACCGCTGGCGGAGGTTGGGCGGGGGCTTCGGCTGGGGCCACCGCGGGCGCCACTATCGGTACCTTTTTCGCCCCCGTCATCGGCACTGCCATTGGCGGAGCGCTCGGCGCGGTCGTCGGCGGACTGGCAGGCAGCTGGATTGGTAGGGAGTCGGGCTCCTGGCTGGGTGACCAACTCGCCACGCCCGCCGACAGGCTTCCCCCTCCGGACCAGGCCGCCAAAGCGCTGACCGATGCCCAGACCTCCACGGCACAGAACACCATGACCGCAAACATCTACATCAACGGCCAGGACCAGGCCAGCGCCAGTCAGTTGGCCAACCTGGTGGTGCAACAGCTCTCGGGCCAATTCGGCTTAACGACCATGCCCAACACACTCGCCATGCGCAGTGACGCGGCCCTGACCGACGGAGGTACGTGATGCGTCAACAAATGGCACTGGGCAGTTTCATTTTCGGCCTGTCCAGAAACTTCGCCTATCACTCCCTGGTACGCACCTCGGACGGCGGCTGGAAGAGCATCGACATCCTCACCAGCAAACCCAAGTCCAGTCAGGTCGGCCAGGGCCTGCAAGGGCTGACGATCACAGGCAAGTCGATGTACTCGATTGCCATGGACCGCCTCGATGAACTGCGGGCATTGCAGGCGCAACGCGTTCCGGTGCCGTTGGTTGATGGCATTGGTCGCAACTGGGGCTTGTGGCAGATCAACAAAGTGACGGAAACCCAGACCGAGATCATTGATGACGGCACCGCGATGGTGGTCGGCTGGGTGATTGAATTAACGGAGTTCGCCAATGCGTAGGGTTCGAAGCATCGCCGGTGATTCGGTGAATCTGTTGCTGTACCGCGAGTTGGAGCGTTGTGACGATGCCACCGAAGAGGCGCTCTGGCTGCTCAATCCGACGCTGGCCGAATGGGGCCCGGTCTTGCCGGCCGGGGTATGGGTGGTCCTGCCGGAAGTGGATCTCAAGCCTGTCGCACCCACACCGGTTTCGGCCTGGGATTAAGGAGGCAACATGTCACTGGGTTTCACACCAGCGGTGGAAATTTACGGTGCGAACGCGGCACTGCTCAACGAACGCTTGCTCAAGTGGACGCACGTCGACGCGGCAGGGATCGAGTCTGATCAACTGACGCTGACGATCAGCCTGGACGGGCTTGAAGGGTTGCCTAGCCTGGGTGGGAAAATCGGTCTGCGGGTCGGTTATCTGGAGTCGGGACTGGTGGATAAAGGCGAGTTCGTCATCACCCGACGCACGCCGATGCTGTTTCCCCTGCAACTGGTTCTGGTGGCTATGGCCGCGCCGTTCAGCGCGGCGGACCAGACCGGGTTCAAGCAACGCCGATCCGTCAGCCATGGGCCGACGACCTTGGGTGCGCTGTTTCGGCAATTGACCAGCAGGC
Organism: Pseudomonas sp. Tri1; assembly: GCF_017968885.1. Lineage (NCBI taxonomy): Bacteria > Pseudomonadati > Pseudomonadota > Gammaproteobacteria > Pseudomonadales > Pseudomonadaceae > Pseudomonas > Pseudomonas sp. Tri1. The sequence goes on from NZ_CP072913.1 coordinate 1,349,002, forward strand.
ACGGCTTTTCCCCCCGTGTCGCGCCGGACCTGTCGCTGATAAAAATCGAACACATCGACCAGTCCAACGAAACCGACATGGGTTTCCTGACGCGCCTGGCCCACCGTTATGACGCCGTCGCCAAGCCGATCAACGAGTTGTATGTGCTGGCTCGGCGCGGTCAGGCGAAATCGTTGTCGGGCAAGGTTCTTCCAGAAATAAAGCTGTCGGTGACCACCAATAATCGCCCGGGGGATAACGCCTTTATCTCGGCCAAGCTGGAAGAAACTGCCCGGGCGAAATACCAGGGCTGCAAGACCAGTTGGTGGGACGCGGCGGCCGGAAAAGTGCGTGTCGAGCAGAGCGGCCTCGCGCCGTTCAAGACCCTGCGCCAACGTTTCCAGAGCGCAGACGATGCCCGCGCCGCCGGTGAAGGCGAGGTACGCCGGATGATGCGCGAGGCCCTCAAGGTAAAGATTGGCTGTCCTGGCAACCCGGGATTGTCCGCCGAAGGCATCGTGCTGTTGGACCCTTCCTGGCCGGACTTCATGCGCGGTCGCTGGTCGATCGACAAAGTCACCGCCAGCGGCGACCGGGAAAAAAGCTACCGCTGCGAGATTGATGCAACCTGCCTGGATGCCAGGGCCTGACGCCACTCCCCCAAACACCGCGAACCCTGTGCGAGCGAGCTTGCTCGCGATAGCGGCGTGTCAGTCGACTTCAATTTCGAATGTCAGATCGTTATCGCGAGCAAGCTCGCTCCCACAGTTTTCCGACTGCCTGCGCCTTTCATATCACTGGAGCCCTCCATGAAGATCACGCCGATCCTCACGCAGCTGCGTGAGCAATGCCCTGCGCTCGCCAATCGCGTGGCTGCGGGCGCTGACCTCGCTACCTTGCAACCCCCCTGCGCCTACGTAGCGCCGATCAACGATCTGGCCATTGCGAACACTGCGCAAAACGCCACCCGGCAAGCGATCCGCGACCGCTTCGAAGTGACCCTGGTACTCGACTCCACCGACGCGACAACAGCGCTGGATCAGTTGCACGACCTGCGGGCCGAGCTGTGGCGTGCACTGGTGGGGTTCAAACCCGGTGGCGACTACACCGGCATCGAATACGACGGTGGCGAGCTGATATCCATCAACAGCAGCCGTGTGTCGTACCGGCTGCGCTTTTTCGCCGAGTTCCAGCTGGGCCGCAACCTGGCGAGCCAGCCTGCCGAAAGCTGGCACGAGCGTGAACTGGACGGCTTGTCGTCCTTTACCGGGGCCACCGTGCAGGTCGATGCCATCGACCCGGCGGACCCCAACCTGAAACGTCCCGGCCCTGATGGGCGCGTGGAACTGACCTTCTCTGGAGACGTAACCCCATGAGCAAACGCATCACCGTGCTGCCGGCCCCGGGCCGTGCCGTACCGGACCCGGAAGCGGGCGATCTGTTGCCCCTCGAAGGCCGTGAAGTGCCGGACAACGCCTGGTGGCGTCGTCGTCTGGCCGATGGCGATATCACCACCAAAACCGTGAAAGCGGCAAAACCACAGGGAGCCAAATAATGGCGATCGGATTCAGCAACATTCCCGCGGACATTCGTGTTCCGCTGTTCTACGCCGAAATGGACAACTCGGCCGCCAATAGCGCGTCGTCGGCCATGCGCCGGTTGATCGTCGCCCAGGTCAACGACAACATCGCCCCGGCCGAAGTCGGCAAACTGGTGCTGGTGTCCAGCGTCGCGCTGGCCAAGAACATCGGCGGGCAGGGCTCGATGCTCGCCTCGATGTACGAGACCTGGCGCAAGACCGACCCGCTCGGTGAAATCTGGTGCCTGCCACTGCACAACACCGAGGGTTCTGTCGCACAGGGCGTGCTGACCCTCACCGGTACCGCCACCGAAAGCGGCGTGCTCAACCTTTACGTGGGTGGCGTGCGCGTCCAGGCGGCCATCGTCAATGGTGCAACGGCAGCTCAAGCCGCCACCGCGCTGGCCTTGAAAATCAACGCCGCCGCCGACCTCCCGGTAACCGCTGCGGCCGCCGAAGGTGTCGTCACTCTCAGCGCCAAATGGACCGGCGCCAGCGGCAACGACATCAGCCTGCAGTTCAATCGCCTGGGCAAAAGCAACGGCGAAGACACCCCGGCAGGCCTGACCACGGCCATCACTGCGATGGCCGGCGGCGCCGGTGTGCCGGACCAGACTGCTGCTGTTGCGGCCCTGGGCGACGAGCCGTTCGAGTTCATCGCCATGCCCTGGTCCGACCTGTCGAGCCTCAACACCTGGCAAGCGGTCATGGACGACAGCACCGGTCGCTGGTCCTGGGCCAAGCAGTTGTTCGGCCATGTCTACAGCGCCAAGCGCGGTACCATCGGCACCCTGGTGGCGGCCGGTCAGGCGCGCAACGACCAGCACATGACCATCCAGGCCTTGGAGCTGGGCGTGCCGCAACCGTTCTGGGTCCAGGCCGCCGCGTTGGCCGCCCGCACTGCGGTGTTCATCTCCGCCGACGCCAGCCGTCCGACCCAGAGCGGCAGCCTGCCGGGCCTGGATCCGGCTCCGGCCAGCGAACGTTTCACTCTGACCGAGCGGCAGTCGCTGCTCAACTACGGTATCGCCACCGCTTACTACGAAGGCGGTTATGTACGTATCCAGCGTTCCATCACGACCTATCAGAAAAATGCCTTTGGCCAGGCTGACAACTCCTACCTGGACAGCGAAACCATGCACCAGTCGGCGTTCATCGTGCGCCGCCTGCAAAGCGTGATCACCAGCAAGTACGGTCGCCACAAACTGGCCTCCGACGGGACCCGGTTTGGCGCCGGCCAACCCATCGTGACCCCGAGCACGATTCGCGGTGAGCTGATCGCCCAGTACGCCAAGCTCGAGCTGGAAGGCCACGTGGAAAATGCCGAGCTGTTCGCCGAGCACTTGATCGTCGAGCGCGACAGCCAGGACCCGAGCCGGGTCAACGTGCTGTTCCCGCCGGATTACATCAATGGCCTGCGGGTGTTCGCGCTGCTCAACCAATTCCGCCTGCAGTACGACGATGCCGCCTGAAGGTCGCGCTCAATCGTATGAACTCAGCCCACTTCGCGTGGGCTTTTTATTGAAGGGAGAAACACCATGGGTCAACTGATTGCGGGCACCTGCTACGTCAAAGTGGACGGCGCTCAATTGACCATCAACGGCGGCTGCGAAGCGCCACTGATGTTCACCAAACGCGAAACCGTCGTACCGGGTTTCTACAAGGAAACCGACCTCGCCCCGTCCTTCAAGGTAACGGCGCTGCACACCGCGGACTTTCCGCTCAAGCAACTGGTGGCCGGCACCGACATGACCGTTACCTGCGAATTCAACAACGGCAAGGTCTACGTGCTGGCCGGCGCCTACCTGGTGGAAGAGCCGGTGTCCAAGGGCGACGACGCCACCATCGAACTGAAGTTCGAAGGCATCAAGGGGACCTGGCAATGAGTGATGTCGTGACGCTGCGCGTGGCCATCGAGGCCCACGGCGAGCCTGTGAGCGAACTGACCCTGCGCCGTCCGACGGTGCAAGAGGTGCGGGCGATCAAGGCACTGCCGTACAAGATCGACAAGAGCGAGGAAGTGAGCCTGGACATGGATGTCGCGGCCAAATACATCGCAGTCTGCGCCGGCATCCCGCCGTCGTCGGTCAACCAGTTGGATTTGGCAGACCTCAACGCGCTGAGCTGGGCCGTCGCGAGTTTTTTCATGAGTGCGGCGTCGCAGCCATCGGCGACCTGATCGCCGCCGCCTATGACCTGGCCTGGTTCTGGAAGGTTGACCCCGAACAGATGATGGCCAGGCCACTGGATGTGCTCCGCGAATCCCTGGAGCACGCGCAACGGATCAATGCGATGCAGCAGGTGCAGTGATGGCAGACACACAAAAGGTAGAGAAAAAAGCGCTGCTGCTGACTGGCATCGACGAGCTGTCACCCAAGCTCGCCAACCTTCGAGCGAAGGTCGCGAGCTTCAAGCAGAACCTCAATGCCACTGGCCTGGGCAGCCTGGATATTTCCGCGCTGCTCCCGGACGGCGGCCTGGCCAAGCCATTCGTGGAGGGGCTCCAGTCAGCAGAGGCTTTCAAAGGTGAAGTGGGCGCGGCGAACGTGGCGGCCAGCAGCTTGAAGGCACCTGAAGCGCCGCGTGTGGCGGCACAGAGCCTGGATGGATTGAAGACTTCCATCAGCAATGTGTCGGTGCAGTTCGGCTCGGCCCTGGGGCCGGCGGTCAATGCGGTAGCGGCCAGCTTGCAGCCGATGGTCACTGGTGTGGCCCAGGTGCTGCAGGACAACCCGCAACTGGTGCAGGGCCTGGCGACTGGCGTGGTGGCGTTCAACGCGATCCAGACGGCAGTCAGCGGTGCGAGCCAAGCCCTGGAGGTGGTCAACCTGGCCTTGAAGATGAACCCTATTGGCTTGATTGCCATGGGCATCGCCTTGGCGGCAGGCATGATCATCGCCCACTGGACGCCGATCTCGGCGTTCTTCGCCGGGCTCTGGCAGAGGCTGGCGCCGATCGTTATGCCGATGGTCGAGTTCTTCAAGACGATGTTCGCTTTCACTCCGCTGGGGCAGGTGATCAGCCACTGGGGGCCGATCAGCAGTTTTTTTGGCGCGCTCTGGAACGTGATTGTGGCGGCGGCAACACCCATCATCGGCTTTATGCAAACGTTGTTCGCCTGGTCTCCCTTGGGGTTGATCATCGCCAACTGGACGCCCCTGAGCGGGCTGTTCGCCGCGATCTGGGACTTGCTCAAGGCCCTGACCGTGCCGGTGATGGACGCCTTGAAAGGCCTGTTCGACTGGACGCCGCTGGGGTTGATCATGGCCAACTGGGGCACGATCGGTGAAGTCTTCGCCGGGATCTGGGAGGGCATTCGCAATCAAGTGTCGATCATGCTGGCGGTGTTCAGTGGTTTGTTCGACTGGTCGCCCATCGAGGGCCTCATCAAACAGTGGGGGCCGGTGGGTGAGTGGTTCACTCAATGGTGGGACGAGCTGCAGGGCGTGATCGCGCCGATCAAGGCGTTCTTTAACGGCGGCTTCGGTGAAATCATCACCACGTTCACCGGTAAGGTCGAAGGACTGACCGAGGCGCAGCGCCAGACCAATGCCGAAGGCAAGGGTAAGCTGGCACCGGCGTTTTTTGGCGGGGCCAGTGAGCCGCCTGCGGGCCTGTCTTCCAACCTTGCGCCAGCGCTGGGCAACCTGCCGGCGAAAACCGCATTGGCGCCGGGTGCGTTGCCGCAAACCTCCAGTGCCCTGGTGCAACAAAGCGCCGCGAACAATCGCACGCAGCTCGAAGGTGGCCTGACCGTGCGCTTTGAAAATGCACCGGCCGGGTTGCGCGCCGATCCACCACAGACCAATCAGCCGGCCCTGGCGGTAAGTTCGCGCATCGGATACCGCTCACTGTCCACAGGAGGTTCCAATGAGCTGGCGTGATCGTTTGTTGCCGGCGTCGTTTCGCGGCGTCGGGTTCTGGGTCGATCAGGCGAAAACCCCGGTCGGCCACAAGGGCCAGTTGCATGAATATCCACAGCGCGACCGGCCGTTTTTCGAAGGGCTCGGCCAGCAGGCGAAGATTCATGAGTTGACCGCGTTCATCGTCGGTCCCGACTGCCTGGAGCAGCGTGACAAACTGCTCAAGGCTTTGGAGCAGGGCAGCGGCGAACTGGTGCATCCGTGGTTGGGGCGCCTGCAGGTCAAGGTCGGCGAGTGTGACATGACCCACACCCGCCAGGACGGCGGGCTGGTGACCTTCGCCCTGAAGTTCTACCCCGACCAGGCGCTGCAATTCCCCTCGGCCGCGATCAACAGCCAGAAACTGCTGCTGGTCTCGGCCGACAGCTTCCTCGGTTCGGCGGTGCGGCGCTTCGAGGACGCCATGACCTTGATCAAGGCCGCACGAATCGGCATCGCTGATCTGCGCAACAGCCTCAAGGAGGTCTTCGGTGTGATCGAGCAGGAGCTCAAGCCGTTGATCGAGACCTATCGGCAACTCAGCGATCTGGTCAAGGCGGTGAAAGAGCTGCCCAAGGACGTGGCGGCCGAGTTCAAGGGGTTGCTGGGTGACATCCGGGAACTGAAGGACTTTGCCCGTGACGGTTATCGCGGCGTAATTGCCAGCGTGTCGCAACAGGTCGAGGCGATTCGCAAGGCCGATGCACCCAAGCTCACCACCGGTAAGGACACCACGGCGGCGGCCCAGGCTGTGGCCGATCTGGTGCAGGACACACTGCTGGTACAGGCCGCGCAATGGATTGCGGCGATGCCGGTGGCGACACCGGTGGTCAAGTTGGGCGCTACACCCTCGGTGGCGCAACAGGCGGTGCAACCGGTCCAGCGTCGGGACGTGCCGGTGGCCGATGATGTGCTGGCGTTGCGCGATGCCCTCAACGAGGCCATCTGGCAAGCCTCGCTCAAGGCCGATCCGGATCACTACCAGGCCCTGAACAACCTGCGCCAGCAAATGGCCGCGCACCTGACGGCGGTAGCGTCGTCGGGCGTAAGGCTGATCAACCTGTCGTTCAAGCAAAGCCTGCCGGCGTTGGTGGTGGCGTATCAGCAATTTGCCGATGCCACCCGGGTGGCCGAGGTGACCCAGCGCAACGGCGTGGCTCATCCGGGTTTCCTGCCGCCCAACGACCTGAAAGTCTCGGGGGAGTAAGCCATGAATGAGCACGATAACACCGTCTCGCTCACCGTCGGCGGGCTGGATTACGGCGGCTGGAAAAGCGTGGAAATCAGTGCGGACCTGGAGCGCCAGTTCCGCACGTTCAAACTCGACATCACCTGGCAATGGCCGGGGCAGACGCAATCGGTTCCGATTCGGCCGGGCGATGAATGCCAGGTGCGCATCGGTGCCGACCTGGTGCTCAGCGGCTATGTGTTCAAGGCTCCGGTCAGCTATGACGCACGCCAGATCAGCCTGAGCATCGAAGGTGGTTCGAAGACCCAGGACCTGGTGGATTGCGCGGCGATCAATCGCCCGAGCCAATGGCGCGGGCAGACGGTGCTGAGCATTGTCCAGGCCCTGGCTTCTCAATATGGCGTGGGGGTGATCAGCGAAATTCCGGAAACCGCGCGCTTGAGTGAACACAGCATCGTGCCGGGGGAAACGGTCTTTCAATCCATCGACCGTTTGCTGACGTTGTTTCGGGTGTTTTCCACTGACGACGCACAAGGACGTGTGCTACTGGCCAAACCCGGCAGCGGCGGGAGGGCCAGTGATGTGTTGGAGCTGGGCAAGAACATTCTCTCTGGCAATGCACCGATGGACTACAGCCAGGTGTTCTCCGAATACCGGGTCATCGGCCAGCACAAGGGCAACGACCAGCAGAGCGGGGCGGCGGTGAGCGAAGTCTCCGGCACCGCCACGGACCTGAGCTTCCAGCGCAAGCGGGTGACGGTGATCAGCGAAAGCGCGCAGTTGACCTTCGAACTGGCCCAGCAACGGGCCGACTGGGAAAGCGCGATTCGCACCGGCAAGGCCCTGACCACCACCTACCGCGTGCAAGGCTGGCGCCAGGCCAATGGCGACTTGTGGCGGCATAACACCCTGGTGCGGGTGATCGATCCGGTGCTGGGGTTTGACAGCGACATGCTGATTTCCAAAGTGACGTACTCGCTGTCCGCCCAAGGCTCCATCACCACCTTGCAAGTCGCCCCGCCCCATACCTTCGACGCCAACCCGACGCCACCCAATACCTGAGGCCAACGCCAACCCCTCGGCCACTGCACAACCCCTGTGGGAGCGAGCTTGCTCGCGAAAGCGGTGGGTCAGCTTGTATCGATGTTGGATGTGCTGCCGCCATCGCGAGCAAGCTCGCTCCCACAGTATTTCGAGACCACCTCCAAGTTCCTGCCCACCGCAAATCCTTGTGGGAGCGAGCTTGCTCGCGATGGCGGCAGCGCAGCCAATAGAGAGGTTGATCCGAACACTGCGTTCAAGTCCCCGATTCTCAAGGAAACCCAATGAGCCTACTGACCCGCCTCCTGGCGCGCGGCACCGTCGTGCTCGCCAATTCGGCCACCAAGTTGCAATCGCTGCAAATGCGCCTCACCGCCGGCGAAGTGAACGACGACATGGAGCACTTCGAACCCTACGGCTTCACCAGCAACCCACTGGCCGGTGCCGAGGGCATCGCCACGTTCCTGGGCGGTGACCGCTCCCATGCCGTGGTGCTGGTGGTCGCCGACCGTCGTTTCCGCCTCAAGGCCCTGGCCCCTGGCGAAGTGGCGATCTACACCGACGAGGGCGACAAGATCCACTTCAAGCGTGGCCGCGTCATCGACATCGACACCGCGACCCTGAACATTCGTGCCAGCAGCGCGGTGAACATCGACAGCCCGGTCATCAACCACACCGGCAAACTCGTTTCCCAGGGCGATCAGATCGCCGCCGGCATCAGCCAGATCAAGCATGTGCATGGTGGCGTACAGGCCGGCAACGCTCAGACCGCCGCGCCAACGGGAGGCCAGTGATGTTCATCAGCCAGAACCTTCACGCCGCGCTGACCCGCTCGGTGCTGATCAGCCTGTTCACCTGGCGCCGCGCTGCTGACGACGATGCGGTCGATGACGAGGAGCGTTTCGGCTGGTGGGGCGACACCTTCCCTACCGTCGCCGACGACCGCATCGGCTCGCGGCTGTGGCTGTTGCGCCGGGTCAAGCTGACCCGCCAGACCCAACTCGACGCCGAGTTCTACGCTCGCGAAGCCCTGCAATGGCTGATCGACGACGGCCACTGCCGCGCCATCGACATCATCAGCGAACGCCTCGACGCCCAGCGCTTGAATCTGCGCACAGTCCTGACCCTGGCCGATGGCGAGCGCCTGGACATCAACCCTGATAACAGTTGGCAGGTGACCTATGCCGTTTGAAACCCCTTCGCTGCCGGTGCTGATCAAACGCGCCCAAAGCGACCTGGCCAGCGATTCGCTGCGCCAGTCCGATGCCCAAGTGTTGGCCCGCACTCTTGGCGGCGCCGCCTATGGCCTGTGTGGCTACCTGGACTGGATCGCTGAGCAGATCCTGCCGGACAAGGCCGACGAATCGACCCTGGAACGCATCGCCGCCCTGCGCCTGAACCAGGCGCGCAAAGCGGCCCAGGTCGCCAGCGGCAGCGTCAGCTTCACTGCCTCAGCGGGTGCGGTGCTGGACGTCGACACGCTGCTGCAATCCAGCGATGGCCGGACCTACAAGGTGACCAGCGCCCGCACCACCAGCAACGGCCTGAACAGCACCACTATTGCCGCGCTGGACGCTGGCAGCCTGGGCAACGCCGACACCGGCCTGGTGCTGACGCCCGTTCAACCGATCCTCGGCATCGGCAGCAGCTTCACCGTGCTGGCCCCAGGGCTGACCGGCGGTGTCGCCCGGGAAAGCCTCGAATCCCTGCGAGCGAGGGTGATCCGTTCCTACCGCATCATCCCCCACGGCGGCTCGGCCCAGGACTATGAAACCTGGGCCCTGGAATGCCCCGGTATCACCCGCGCCTGGTGTCGCGGCAGCTATTTGGGCCCTGGCACCGTGGGCCTGTTCGTCATGCGTGACGACGACCCGCAGCCGATTCCCAATGCCGAGCAACTGGAGGAAGTCCGCGCCTATATCGAACCGCTACGCCCGGTGACCGCTGAGGTGCATGTGCTGGCGCCGACCCAGGTACCCGTGACCTACCGGTTGCGCATCACCCCGGACACCAGCGCCGTGCGCGCGGCCATCGAAGCCCAGCTGCGCGACTTGCATAACCGCGAAGCCGGCCTCGGCGAAACCTTGCTGCTGACCCACATCGCCGAAGCCATCAGCAGTGCTACCGGCGAAACCGATCACAAACTCACTGCGCCGAGCGCCGATGTGGTTGCGGCCAGCAATCAACTGCTGACCTTCGGGGGCTGCGTATGGCTGGAATAAGAACCGCCGAACAGTACCAGGCCCAACTGCGCAGCTTGCTGCCCAGCGGCCCGGCGTGGGACCCGGAGCGCGTGCCGGAACTGGACGAAGTGCTGGGAGGCATCGCCCAGGAACTGGCTCGCCTCGACGCCCGCGCCGCCGACCTGCTCCACGAAATGGACCCGGCGGGAGTGAGTGAGCTGGTGCCGGACTGGGAGCGGGTGATGAACCTGCCCGACCCGTGCCTAGGCGCCACACCGCTGTATGACGATCGCCGTTTGGCGGTGCGTCGGCGGTTGTTGGCAGTGGGCAGCCAGGCCATCGCCTATTACGTGGAAATCGCCAGGAGCCAGGGCTACCCCAACGCCACCATCACCGAGCTCAAGGCCCCCCGCATGGGCCGCGCCCGTTTCGGCGAGGCCCACTTCGGCACCTGGCAGGCGCAATTCATGTGGACCCTCAACACCGGCGGCCGGCTGCTGTTGGGGCGGCGGTTTGGTGCGAGCTATTGGGGGGAACGGTTTGGCGTCAATCCGGGATCGGCTCTGGAGTGCCTGATTCATCGCAGTGCACCGGCGCATACGCGGGTGCATATCAATTATGACTAAGGAGTAAAAGATGGATTATCCGAAGAGTGTGCCCAGCGCCGGATTGGTGAATGGGAAGTTCGTCGATGAAAACCCCGTTGAAGGCTCGCCGGGATCCCTGATCCCTGCTGTGTGGGGCAACAGCGTCACACAGGAAATTCTGGGGGTGATTTCTGGCGCCGACATGGCGCCATCCGAAGCGGACACCAATCAGCTTTTCAAGGCCGTTCAGAAGATTATCGGTACGACCACCCCTGTGCGTTCGGTCATCACGCGACTGGCCCTATCGAAAGCGCTGACGGCAAATGAGCTTGGTCTCGTATTGATTGACGCCACTGCTGGCGCCACTACGATCGGATTGCCCTCGTCCAACGTCGGACTGGGTGTTCAAGATGTCTTCATTCGGCGCCTGGACAACAGTGGTAATCGTCTTGTAGTTCAGGCCGCCGGCACGGATCGAATCAAGTTCCACACCCATCTTTCGGCCGCTGGTTATCCGTTTCTCATATTGATGGGCAGTGGTGACTGGTGGCATTTGCGCAGTGACGGTGCCGGAAGCTGGTGGCCGATAGGTCGGTTTGACAACACGCCTTTGGGGCGCCCGTTTTTTGAAACGACTATCCAACTGAGTCCGGGAGGTTACGGTGCGCTAAATGGCACAGTCATGAAGCGTGCTGAATGGCCTTGGCTCTGGGATCACGCTCAACAGTCCGGAATGCTCGGTACCGAGGCTACTCGGGAAGGCAATGAAGGCAAATGGAGTTCCGGTGATGGCGCACTCACGTTTCGTGCGCCGGAAGGGCGGGGGGAGTTCCTGCGAATCCTGGACGAAGGGCGCTCTGTGGATCCCGGACGGACGATGGGGACCTTTCAACCCGGCACTGTGCATTCCCTTGCGTTTGGGGCACAAGGCGCCGGTGCGATGGGATCGAGATGGTCCGATAGCCTTACCGGATTCGGTGTCAATACCCGCGAAGAAATCAAAGTCGTCGCAGACTTGGTAAACGGTGGTCCGATATTTCCTGTCGGGACCTCTTACCAGATGGATACGGCCAATACGTTGCTCTACTCCTTCAAGTCCCGCCCGCGCAACATCGCCTTTCCCGCGCGCATAAAACTAATCTGAGGTGTCTGTGTTTTATTATCTATTCGATAGAGCCGGCGCATTGTCCGGGCCCGTGGAGTTTTCCGTAACGCCGGGTATTGGCGTTCAGATCCCTAGCAATGCCGTCGAAATTTCCTTTGAGCTACCTTCGCCTGAAAAGGGCCGTACGTGGGCACTGGTGAATAACGTTCCTCGAGAAGTGGTTGATCATCGTGGTTTGGTTTATCGCAAGGAAGATGGCGGTCAGCAGAGCTGGAACGAACTTGGAGAGTTGCCGGCAGCATTCACAATTGAACCCTGGCCGGGCAACTACCATATCTGGAAAAACGATACCTGGCAGTTCGACGCTGAGTCACAGTTGAGCGACCTCAAGGCCCAGGTTTTGGTCCAGCGGGATGCTCTTCTTCGCGAAGCAGTTCTGCGTATAGCGCCCCTGCAATACGCCGAAGACATCGGCGATGCGAGCGACCAGGAACAACTGGCGCTGATGGAATGGAAGCTCTATAGCGTTGAATTGAATCGTATCCAGCATCAGGTCGGTTTTCCAATCGATATCAAGTGGCCTGCCATGCCTGAGCCTGCCACTTAAGCCACCTAGGGTAAGTCATCAAAACTTCCTTAATTTATCGTGCCACTGCGCATTAACGGTGAGGCTTTGTATCGCCTTCATTTTGATCGCAGGTCAGTCAGGAGCGAAAAGTTGGATTATCCAAAAAGTGTGCCCAGTGCAGGCCTGGTGAATGGCCGGTTCGTAGATGAAGATCCCTTGACAGGTACGCCGGGATCACTGATCCCCGCCAGTTGGGGTAATGGCGTCACGCAAGAGTTGCTTAATGTTATTCAAGCCGCCGGAATAGCGCCGTCGGAAGACATTTACAATCAATTGCTCATGGCTTTAAGGGGCAGTGGATTGTTCCTGACTGCCCCGCAATTCAATAATGATAAAGCCGTTGCGATCACGGAGTTTGTGGTTCGCAGTGGAGTGCAATATGCCGGGTTCAATGTTTATAGCAGCAGCGCCTCACTGACACTCTCGGATGTGGGGGGCGTTGTCAGTTTTGCTAGCAATACGCCGGTCACCGCCAAACTGCCGGTTACGACGGGAATCCTGCATGGCGCCACACTCAAGATTGTCAATGCAGGGACTGGAGTTGTAACTGTTTCGACGGTGTCCGCTGCTGATGTCCTAGGCGCGTCGAATGGAGCGCAGGGGCCGATCAGTATTGGATTTGGCGAGACAGCGGAGTTCATCAAAATCAATAGCCAATGGCGTTTGATAGGCGGAACCGTGGCGTTGAAGTATTCGGCCATGTCCTCGTCATCGTTGCAGCCCAATGGTTGGAAACGAATTCCCGATACTACGAGCCCAACAGGCTACGTCATCGAGCAATGGGGAGTTTCCTCCAGTGGCGCCGATGCCAACGGGGTTCTCGTAACGTTCCCGATGTCGTTCCCCAATGCGGTGAGGAATATTGTGGTGACGGACGGGGGACCCACCTGTGCTTCATTTGGAGTGTCCATCGGTTCGCTGAGCCAGTTCAGACTTTATGGGCGGGACTATAACGGAGCCTACTCAAATTGGACTGGGGTGTGGCGCGCGGTCGGCTATTGATAGAGGAATGAATATGTTGATTTTTTATGCTCCGTCCACGGGGGGCTTTTATAACTCCGTTGACCATTTTAAAAACTTTCCGGAGGATGCGATTGAAATCTCCGAGGAGGTCTACCGAGAGTTGTTTGCAGCGCCTTTTTTAAATAAATGTATCGAGCCGGACGTTAGGGGGCGACCGATGCTTTCGGATCTACCGGTTGATAGGTCTGCGCTACAAGTGGCCAGCGAAAAAAGTTGGCGTGATGCGCAGCTCTCCATTACCGACCGCCTGGTAATCCGGGATCGCGACGAAATGGATGACGGAGGCGCTACAACTCTGGACCAGACGCAATACACAGAACTCCAGGCTTATCGCCGTGACCTCAGGGACTGGCCGCAGGATGAGTTTTTCCCTGCTGCTGGACGTCGTCCAGTCGCGCCGCCCTGGCTGGCCAAGCACCTTCAATAACCCTGTTTTCGATGGTCTGAGTATGGATGTTACCCAACAGCAACTCATCAAAATCATGCCCAACGCCCGCTCCCATGCGGGCGTTTTTGTTTCCGCGCTTAACAACGCTATGGCCCGCCACCATATAGACACGCCTAAACGCATCGCCGCATTTCTAGCGCAGGTCGGCCATGAGTCCGGGCAGCTGCGCTATGTGCGCGAGCTCGGCGGTGATCAATATCTCAGCAAATACGACACAGGATCATTGGCCGCTCGCCTGGGCAATTCGCCCCAGGCCGACGGTGATGGTCAGAAGTATCGTGGTCGCGGACTGATTCAAATGACCGGCCACGACAACTATCTACGTTGCAGTCTTGGCCTGTTTGGTGATGACCGTCTGCTGGCGTTGCCGGAGCTGCTGGAGCAACCGCAATGGGCCGCGGAGTCCGCTGCATGGTTCTGGGAGCAAAACGGCTTGAACGAACTGGCCGACCGCGATCAGTTCAACACCATCACCCGCCGTATCAACGGCGGTTTGAACGGGTTGGAGGATCGCCTGCAACTCTGGGAACGGGCGAGGGCGGTGTTATGTCAGCCTTCGACCTGATGCCATTTTCTTCCCGCACCCTCGTTGTCCTGATGTTGCTGGCGCTGTTGGCGGGTGGCCCGGCGGCGCTGGCATGGCGGGTCCAGGATTGGCGTTATGGCCAACAACTGGCGCAACTGGCGCAGTCCCAGGCCACAACGCTGAATCAAATAACCCAGGCGACTGCCTTGCAACAAAAGGCCGAGCACGACAAACGCCTGGCCCTGGAGCAGCAACTCTCCACCAGCGAACAAACCCATTACCGAGCCTTGAGCGATGCCCAACGTGACCAGGATCGCCTGCGCGATCGCCTTGCTACTGCCGATGTCCGGCTGTCAGTCCTCCTCGACGCCGATGATGCTGCCGCCGGCTGTGCAGTGCCTGCCACCACCAGCGCCAGCGGCGTGGTTCATGGAGGCGCGAGAGCCCGACTTGACCCGGCGCATGCTCAACGAATTATCGCCATCACCGACGCCGGTGATCGCGGATTGATTGCCTTGCAGGCCTGTCAGGCCTATATCAGAGCGTTGGGTCGGTAATCCGGCGAGCCTTGCAAGCTTCGGCTGCTCGTGTACGGTAGGCCCCATTGCGTCGAATCAGGAGAGCATCATGGACGACATTACCGAACTGGCCGCTGAACTGGGCAGGCGTCTGCAGGTGCTCAATGCCCATGTGACCACGGCCGAGTCCTGCACCGGCGGCGGGATTGCCGAGGCAATCACCCGGATTCCCGGGAGTTCGGCCTGGTTCGAGGCCGGTTTCGTCACCTATTCCAATCGCCAGAAAACCCAGCAATTGAACGTGCCGGCCGAATTGTTCGAGACGGTGGGGGCGGTCAGCCGCGAGGTGGTCGAGGCCATGGTGCGCGGTGCCCAGCACAAGAGCCTGGCGCGTTTTGCCGTGGCAGTCAGCGGCGTGGCGGGGCCGGACGGTGGTTCGCCGAACAAACCGGTGGGCACGGTGTGGCTGGCCTGGGGCGTTGGCGAAACCGTCATCAGCGAGCAGCGATTCTTTCCGGGCAACCGCGACGAAGTCCGCCGACAAACGGTGAAGGCCGCGCTAGAGGGGCTGTTGCAGCATGCCGCTGGAGAAATCTCAAATCAGGGGTAGGCGATCCTCAATCGCTGTGGAATAATACTGGCTACTTATACAGGTGTTGGCCGTCAGGCCTTATTGATTACGTGAGGACTTTAATGGACGACAACAAGAAGAAAGCCTTGGCTGCGGCCTTGGGTCAGATCGAACGTCAATTCGGCAAGGGTGCCGTAATGCGTATGGGCGATCAGGACCGTCAGGCTATTCCTTCCATCTCCACCGGCTCCCTGGGCCTGGACATCGCACTCGGCATCGGCGGCCTGCCAAAAGGCCGTATCGTTGAAATCTACGGTCCTGAGTCGTCCGGTAAAACCACATTGACCTTGTCCGTGATCGCCCAGGCCCAAAAAGCCGGCGCGACCTGCGCCTTCGTCGACGCCGAACACGCTCTGGACCCGGAATACGCCGGTAAACTGGGGGTCAACGTCGATGACCTGCTGGTTTCCCAGCCGGACACCGGTGAGCAGGCCCTGGAAATCACCGACATGCTGGTGCGTTCCAATGCGGTTGACGTGATCATCGTCGACTCCGTGGCGGCGCTGGTACCCAAAGCTGAAATCGAAGGTGAAATGGGCGACATGCACGTGGGCCTCCAGGCTCGCCTGATGTCCCAGGCCCTGCGCAAGATCACCGGTAACATCAAGAACGCCAACTGCCTGGTGATCTTCATCAACCAGATCCGTATGAAGATCGGCGTGATGTTCGGCAGCCCGGAAACCACCACCGGTGGTAACGCGCTGAAGTTCTACGCCTCGGTCCGCCTGGACATCCGCCGTACTGGCGCGGTGAAAGAAGGTGATGAGGTTGTCGGCAGCGAAACCCGCGTCAAGGTCGTGAAGAACAAGGTGGCTTCGCCGTTCCGCCAGGCTGAGTTCCAGATTCTTTATGGCAAGGGCATCTACCTCAATGGCGAGATGATCGACCTGGGTGTGTTGCACGGTTTCGTCGAAAAATCCGGCGCCTGGTATGCCTACAACGGCACCAAGATCGGTCAGGGCAAGGCCAACTCGGCCAAGTTCCTGGCGGACAACCCGGAAGTTGCTGCGGCCCTCGAGAAGCAATTGCGCGACAAGCTGCTGAGCCCAGTGGCAGACGTCAAGTCGGTGGCCAATCGCGAGACTGCAGACGACCTGGCTGACGCTGACATCTGATTGATTCGATGACCGTCGTACTCGATACCCTCGTCGCGGTGCGACGAACCGCGATGGACCTGCTCGCCAGGCGCGAGCACGGTCGGGTCGAGCTGACGCGTAAGTTGCGTCAGCGCGGTGCTCCCGATGAGTTGATCGACACGGCTCTCGACCGTTTGACGGAAGAGGGCCTGTTATCGGAAGCCCGCTACCTTGAGAGTTTTGTCTCTTATCGGGCCCGCTCCGGTTATGGTCCGTTACGAATTCGTGAGGAACTCGGCCAACGGGGCTTGCAACGCCCGGATATCGAACTGGCCCTGCGCGAAAGTGGTATCGATTGGCAGGAGCAACTGGCAGACACCTGGCGTCGCAAATTCTCAGGGCATTTGCCCATCGATGCACGAGAGCGTGCCAAGCAAGGGCGTTTCCTGGCGTATCGAGGGTACTCCATGGAAATGATCAACCGTTTGTTCAGCGGCCGCAGTATGGATGATTGAACAAAAACGGCCCGCTATTTCGATAGCGGGCCGTTTTTTTATGGTCTCAGGTTACCTTGATCGGCTCCCAGCTGAGGGGGCGGGGTTCGGGTGTGGGCTGGGCCCAGTTTTCCGGCAGGTTGATGTAGTCCACCAGTTCCCTCAGGCGACCGTGATCGCGGGCGTTGAAGGTAAACGCCAGTCGGGTCAAATGACTGAACTGGGCTTCGTCGTGCTCCTCGCCACTGTAGTCATGTTGATGAAAACAGTCGCTCAGGCAGAGGTCGGCAAATGCCACCTGCATCTGCTGCAGCGCCTGTTCATTGAGCTTGTGATTCATACGGATCACGAACTGGTGCTTGAGCCAGCGGCTGGAGTGGAAATTGCGGTAGAACTGGTTGATCTCTTCCACGGCCTCTTCGGCGTTGTACACCAGGCGCATCAGTTTCATGTCTGTGGGCAGGATGTAGCGGTTTTCCTCCAACTGCTCGCGGATGAAGTTCAGGGCGCCTTGCCAGAACTTGCCCCCAGGGACGTCCAGCAATACCACAGGTACCAGAGGGCTCTTGCCGGTTTGTACCAGCGTCAGGACTTCCAACGCTTCGTCAAGGGTGCCAAAACCACCGGGGCAGAGCACCAGTGCGTCGGCCTCCTTGACGAAGAACAGTTTGCGGGTGAAGAAAAAGTGGAACGGCAGCAGGTTCGGCGTGCCTTCGACGGTCGGGTTTGCGTGCTGTTCGAAGGGTAGGGTGATATTGAACCCAAGGCTGTGCTCCCGTCCCGCACCTTCATGAGCTGCAGCCATGATGCCACCGCCGGCGCCGGTGATGACCATCATGTCCGAACGGGCCAGGGCCGCCCCCAGCTCTCGAGCCAAGCCATACAGTGGGTGTTCGATGGGGGTGCGGGCCGAGCCGAAGACTGTGACCTTGCGTCGGCCCTTGAACTGTTCGAGCGTGCGGAACGCATGTTCCAGTTCCCGCAGTGCCTGCAGGGTGATCTTGGCATTCCAGCGATTGTGGTCTTCCTGGGCCATGCGCAGCACGGTCAGGATCATGTCACGGTAGATGGGGAGGTTGGGGCTGTTGGGGGAGACCAGGTTGAGTTGCTCTTCGACCTTGCGTGTGAGGTCGTGGCCATGGTTCTCAAAATGACGACTGAGCAGGTCATTCGGTTTATAAGGCATTCAACTTCTCCTTCTTAACAGAACCCCGGCCCGAACGAGAGATTCGTCGGGGCCACGACACTCCATGTGTCGTTGTCATGGACGTTCGACTTGGCTCGACGCGGTCTGCAGCAAAGCGATCAAGCCATCCAACAGGTTCCGTTTTTCCCTTGGATAAAAAACAACCACACGGCAAGGTGCTGGCAGGGCAGCCTCGTTCTGCCCGATGACAAAAGATACTTCTGAATCTAGCTGATCTTCGCAGTCTTGATCATGGCGCTCAAAAGTGACCGTTGGCAACCGCTGAAACATCCCACCGCTCGTCAGATTAGCGACTGGCTACGTGCCGCTCTGATTTACTGATAACAAGCGTGCCAATGCAATTCGGCGTTCAGGGCTGGGCGCCACGCGATGGACTGATGTGGATAGGGCATGGAGGCGGGAGAGATGAACAGGGTAACTCTGGAACTCGACAGGCAGTTATACCTGACGTTGTTGGAAGCGGCTCAGGCCAATCAGGTAAGTCTTGAAGAGGAATGCTGCCGACGGCTGGAAGGCCGGACCTGGCGCTCGCGTTATTTGCAGGCGCTGGTGGCGGAACTGCGCGCCGACGATGAGCAGCGGCGCGCACGCTCGGGTTGATTACTTCTTGGTCTTGGCCGGTTTCGGGCAGTCCGATTCCTGGAAGCGTTCGGTCGCGACCGGACGGTTGGTTTTAACTTCGGTGAACTCGTAGCGCATGGTTGCGCCCTTGGCCATCAGCTTGCGGAAGCCTGGATTGGTGCACACCGTGGAGCCCAACTGAAAATACACGGCCTTGGGGTCAGCGCGCATTTTCTGGGCATGGCTGCTTTGTACGCTCAGGTGATTGATCAGCTCGGTGCCTTCGACGGTATAACCCTGGTCGAGAATGTCTTCATTGATCGCCCGTGGCGTACCAATGCTGCTTTGCGTGGCCACGTTCTGCAACATCTTGTTCAGTTCGAGTTCTTTCAGCGAGGCAGCCTGAGCGCTGAGGGACGTCGCCAGCAACACGGCAACGGTAGGGACGATAAGGCGCAGCATGAAACTCTCCTGGTTCAGTGACTGGTGGTTCGACCGATCACATGACTGTGCGTTCAGTGGCGGGAAATTATAGGGGAGCCTGGGCGAGCGGTACAGGCTTGCAGGCTCTGGTAGACTGCCGGCATTCATTGCCTTGCCCGAGTGTTGTTTGTGAGTTTTCCTGTCTGTCGGCGTCGCCCACGATGAAACATGCCCCTAACGCCGTAGCTCGCCTGCGCGACCAGCGCATCGATGAAGGTATCAAGCCGATCCAGGCCCGTGGCTGGCGTGCGCCCCGTTGCAGCGCTTGCCGGGTGATCGAAAGCCATTGCCTGTGCGCCTGGCGACCGAGCGTCGAGACCCGTTCCGGGGTTTGCCTGATCATGACCAACAAGGAAGTGTTCAAGCCGAGCAACACCGGTTGGCTGATTGCCGACGTGGTGCGCGACAATCACGCGTTCATCTGGTCGCGTACCGAAGTCGACGAGCAACTGCTGGCGCTGCTCAATGACCCGCAATGGCAGCCGTACCTGGTGTTTCCCGGTGAATACGTCGAGCCGTCGCGGGTCACCCACACAGTCGATCTCGAGCATGGCAAGCGTCCGCTGTTCATTCTACTGGACGCGACCTGGACGGAGGCGCGCAAGATTTTCCGCAAAAGCCCGTACTTTGATCGCTTGCCGATCCTCAGCCTGCTGCCCGACAAGCTGTCGCGCTATCGCTTGCGCCGTTCTACCCGCAGTGAGCACCTGTGCACCGCCGAAGTGGCGGCGTTGTGTCTGGAGCTGGCAGGGGACAGCGACGCGGCCTCGGCCCTGGATGCCTATTTCGATGTGTTCAGCCAGCACTACCTGGGCGCCAAATGCCAGCAGGAGCTGAATGTATCGACCCCGGCTCACGCCGAGTTGCAACCCTTTATCCGTAAGGCGCACGCAGTATTGGCCCAATAGTGGCCCATACTGCACACGGTACCGGCCGTGCTGCTTGACCACCCCGGCTTCGCTGGGCATGCTTGGCGCCGACCAGGGTGCGGCCCAAGTTTGAGACGCTGTGTTTGGCGTTGAACCTGCCCCTGTGGATATCGCTGTTTGGCGGTGTCTTGAGTTGTTTTGGCGAGGCGCGAATGCATCGGGCCTGCCATTAAAAAACAGGATCATTTTAAAAATGGCCACATACGAAATCCTGATTGCCGATGACCACCCGCTCTTTCGCAGCGCGTTGCGTCAGGCAGTGACCCTGGGCCTGGGCCCGGATGTCCGGCTGACGGAGGTGGCCAGTATCGCGGAGCTGGAAGCCCGCTTGACCGAAAAGGCCGACTGGGACCTGGTACTGCTGGACTTGAACATGCCGGGTGCATACGGTTTTTCAGGATTGGTGCTGTTACGTGGCCAATATCCGCAGATCCCCGTGGTGATGGTTTCGGCCCAGGAAGAAGCTTCGGTGATGGTCAAGGCCCGCGAATTTGGCGCCAGTGGATTCATTCCTAAATCCAGCTCCTTGGAAAATATCCAGCAGGCGGTGAAAACCGTGCTCAATGGCGACGTATCCTGGCCGCCCCAGGCGTTCGAAGCGGTCAGCGTATCCGCGGAAGCCAAGGCCGCCAGCGAAGGCCTGGCCAGCCTCACGCCGCAGCAGTTCCGGGTGTTGACCATGGTCTGCGAAGGCTTGCTGAACAAGCAGATCGCCTACGAGCTGAACGTTTCGGAAGCCACCATCAAGGCCCATGTCACGGCGATTTTTCGTAAGCTGAATGTGCGAACCCGGACCCAGGCGGCCTTGCTGTTGCAACAACTTGAGTCAATTTCACCGCAGCCTTAGTGCGTTTGTTCACGCTTTTTTGACTGGGTTTGAATTAGCTTCTCCACTCCTTTCGATCAGTTGCCTACTCTATGTCACCTTTTAAAGGCCAAACCGGCCTGAAACGCATCCTCAATGCCTCTGGCTATTCCTTGGACGGGCTGCGTGCCGCTTTTGTCGGCGAAGCAGCGTTCCGCCAGCTGGTCCTGCTCAACGTTGTCCTGGTTCCGTTGTCGTTCTTTCTGAATGTCAGCCGTGTCGAGCAGGCGCTGCTGATTGCGGTCTGCCTGCTGGCGCTGATCGTGGAGTTGCTCAACTCGGCGGTGGAGGCGGCTATCGACCGCATCTCCCTGGAATTGCACCCATTGTCGAAAAACGCCAAGGACATGGGCAGTGCTGCCCAACTCGTCGCCCTGACGATGATTGCGTTGGTGTGGGGCGTGATTTTGCTTTAACCCATCAGGCTATGGCCGGCAGCACGATTTCGTCGCTGCGCTGCACCCCGGCGGTGAAGGCTCGGCACAGTTCGAGGAATTCGCGCATGGCCGATGTCTGATATTTCTGTTTATGCCAGATGAAATAAAACTGCCGCGCCAGGTCCATGTCCGGGGTTTCCACCGCGACAAGGCTGCCGCGGCGGAAGGCGTCGCGCAGGGCCAGGCGTGAGATGCAGCCGATCCCCAAGCCCGACTCCACGGCTCGCTTGATGGCTTCGGTGTGTTCCAGCTCCAGGCGGATGTTCAGCGCGCTGCGATGGTGGCGCATGGCTTGGTCGAAGGTCAGGCGTGTGCCGGAACCTTGTTCCCGGAGAATCCACGCTTCATGAGTCAGTTCCTCCATGGTCGCGTGGCCGCGCTTGGCCAGCGGGTGTTGCGGTGCGCAGAACACCACCAGTTCGTCCTCGACCCAGCTTTGCACCTCGATGTCTGGATGGCTGCAGTCACCTTCGATTAGACCCAGATCAATTTCATAGTGGGCAACCTGGTGCACGATATTGGCAGTGTTCTGCACGTGCAGCTTCACTTGGCTTTCCGGATGGCGCTGCATGAAGCCGCCGATCAACAGGGTCGCCAGGTAATTGCCGATGGTCAGCGTGGCTCCGACCGCCAGTGAGCCGAAACCGGACTTGCCATTGAGCAGGTCTTCGATCTCCTTGGCCTGGTCCAGCAGCGCCACGGCCTGGGGCAACAGCTGTTTGCCCAGGGCGTTGAGGCTCAGGCGTTTGCCGGCGCGGTCGAACAACTGGCAACTGGATTGGCGCTCCAGTTCGGTGATGGAGGTGCTGGCGGCCGACTGTGACAGATTGAGCAGGCCCGCAGCACGGGACACACTCTCTTGCTGAGCGACGGCGACGAAGACTTGAAGTTGACGGAGAGTAAATCGCATATCGATATAACCGATAACCCTTATCTTAATAATCCATTTAACAGATATTGTCGCCGCCATTAGAATGCGATGCAATTGCGCAAATTAACGACGCAGGCATCATTCCCCAGGAGTCACCGTACATGAGCAACATGAACCACGAGCGTGTCCTCAGTGTTCATCACTGGAACGACACTCTGTTCAGCTTCAAGTGCACCCGCGATCCGGGCCTGCGCTTTGAGAACGGCCAGTTCGTGATGATCGGCCTGCAACAGCCCAACGGCCGCCCGCTCATGCGCGCTTACTCGATTGCCAGCCCGAACTGGGAAGAGCATCTGGAGTTCTTCAGCATCAAGGTACCTGACGGTCCGCTGACTTCCCAGTTGCAACACCTGAAGGAAGGCGACGAGATCATCATCAGCAAGAAGCCTACAGGCACGCTGGTGTTGGACGACCTCAAGCCTGGCAAGCATTTGTACCTGCTCAGCACCGGCACCGGCCTGGCGCCGTTCATGAGCGTTATCCAGGATCCGGAAACCTACGAGCGTTTCGAAAAAGTGATCCTGTGCCACGGCGTGCGTTACGTCAACGAAGTCGCCTACCGCGAATTCATCACCGAGCACTTGCCGCAGAACGAGTTCTTCGGCGAAGCGCTGCGTGAAAAGCTGATCTACTACCCGACCGTGACACGCGAACCGTTCGAGAACGAAGGTCGCCTGACCGACCTGATGCGCAGCGGCAAGCTGTTCCGCGACATCGGCCTGCCGCCGATCAACCCGCAGGACGACCGCGCCATGTTGTGCGGCAGCCCGAGCATGCTCGACGAGACCAGCGAAGTGCTCAACAGCTTCGGCCTGACCGTTTCGCCGCGTATGCGTGAGCCGGGTGACTACCTGATCGAGCGGGCGTTTGTAGAGAAGTAAGCTGTATTTGTGGCGACTGATAGATCGCCATCGCGAGCAAGCTCACTCCCACAGGGTTTGTATTCAGTCATATCTTGTGAGCAACCCAGATCAAGTGTGGGAGCGAGCTTGCTCGCGATGGCAGCGACTCGATCCAACAGTTAGCCCACAAAAAAGCCCGCGCCGCCTGATGAAGGCCGCGCGGGCTTTTTCGTTTCCGGGTTTTATTTAACCGCAGGAACGACTTCCAACACCCGGATCAACCCCGGCTGCGGGTAATGCCAGCGAACGTCCAGGTCCCAGAACTGCGCGCCATATTCTCGCTCGGCTGTAGGAGTCTGGTACGCCGGGCGTGGGTCTTGGGCCAGGCATTGTTCAATCAGCGCCACCAAGGGCTCTTGCAGGCGCGAGGCGTGCTCTTGGGCTTGCAGCAGGGCGGTATCCGCCCATTGCACAGGGATCAGCTCAGGCGCGGCACTGGCGATGTTGTTGGACGCCGAATCGATGATGTCGGCGTAGGGGACGTAGGGCTTGATGTCCAGCACAGGCGTGCCATCCAGCAAATCGATGCCCGAGATCCACAGGCGTGCGGCTTCGACCCGTTCCAGCTTCACCACCGACTGGCCGATGCCGTTGGGACGGTGGGTGGCGCGGGTGGCGAATACCCCCATGGACTTATTGCCGCCCAGGCGCGGCGGACGGACTTTCAAGCGTGGCTTGTCTTCCAGGGCCTGATGGAACAGAAATAGCAGCCAGATGTGACTGACCTGCTCCAACCCCTGTACCGCATCACCCTGGTCGAACGGCGCCACCAGTTCCAGCACGCCGCGCGCGGCCGGGGCCAGTTGCGGTTGGCGGGGGATGGCGAACTTCTCCTTGAAGCAGGAGCGAACGAAGCCGATGGGGGAGACGTTGTAGGTCATGGGTTGGGATCGAAAAGAGGTAGATGGGATGATAGTAGATCGATCGTCCCCCACGCTCTGCGTGGGAGCGCCTCTAGTGACGCTCCGCGTTACGCTTTTGGGGACTCGGAGCGTCCCAGGCTGCGTTCCCACGCAGAGCGTGGGAACGATCAGGGCGACCAGGGAAAGTCAGCCGCGCACGCGCAGCGTCAGGCCCTTGAGGAAGTTGCGCAGCAACTGGTCGCCACACGGGCGGTAGTTGGTATGCCCGAATTTGCGGAACAGCGCGCTCAGTTCCGGCTTGGACACCGGGAATTCGGCGGCCTTGAGAATGGCGTGCATGTCGTCTTCCTTCAACTCGAAGGCCACCCGCAGCTTCTTGAGGATGATGTTGTTGGTCACTGGCACTTCGATCGGCTGCGGCGGACGGCTTTCGTCCTTGCCACGCTTGAAGATCACCAGGCCATCGAGAAAATGCGCCATGACCTCGTCAGGACAGAACACGAAGCCTTCTTCCTCGTCCTTCTTGAGGTAGCCCGTCAGGTCCGCCAGAGAGACGTCCAGGCCACCCAGCTTGATGATCTCGATGACTTTCTTGTCGCTGATGTCGAGCATGTAGCGCACGCTGCGCAGTACGTCGTTGTGAATCATGTGTGCAATCCTGATCAATCGGCAATGGGCGCCCCAGCTCGGTGCGGCGCCGGAAAATTAGAATTTCTCTTTGGTGGACAGGTAGCGCCACTGGCCCAGCGGCACCTTGCCGATGGACACGCCGCCGATGCGAATGCGGCGAATGGCGACCACCTTGAGGCCGACCGCCTGGCAAAACAGCGCGATTACGCCCGGTTGCGGGTTTTTCATGGCAAAGCGCAAGCGGTTCTCGTTCTGCCAGCTGGCCTTGACCGCTGGCAGCTCCTTGCCCTTGTAGGTCAGGCCATGGTTCAGGCGGTTGAGACCATGGGCGACCATTTCGCCTTCAACTTCGACCACGTATTCCTGCTCGATCTTGGCGGCGTCGGCGGTGAGCTTGCGCAAGATCTTCCAGTCCTGGGTGAACACCAGCAGCCCGCTGGCGTTGGCCTGCAAGTCGGCACTGGCGGTCAGGCGCAGGAAGTGGCCCTTGAGCGGTCGCTTGCCGAAGCGGTGTTCGTCGCTCAGGGTCTGTGGCCCAAGGGAGGCCATCGCGGTGTCCACATCCATGCCCGCCGGGACGTTCAGCAGGAGAGTCACCGGCTCCGGTGCTGTGGCCTTGGCCTCGGGGTCGAGTTCGACTTTCTGGGTAGTGACCTTGAACTGCGGTTCATCGATCACTTCGCCATCCACGGTGACCCAGCCGCCCTCAATGAACAACTCAGCCTCCCGACGGGAACAGCCGACGAGTTCGATGAGGCGTTTGGAGAGACGAATCGGGTCAGTCATGACAGGGCCGTAACAAAAAGAGGGTGGGCATTGTACCTGCCTGGCGCCGGTTAATCGCGGGTCCATTTGCCTCGTGTGGCTTTTAGCCGCGTCGGGCCTTCAGGTCGGGCTGTTTGTAGCGCATGTGCAACAGGGGGTAAGGCTGGTTCATGCCGTCCCGCGCCGAACGCCCAACCACTTCGAACCCCTGCTTGAGGTAGAAACCCAGGGCCTGTGGGTTCTGTTCGTTGACGTCCAGTTGATCGGCATTCAGGTGTTCCATGGCGTAGCGCAGCAGTTGCTTGCCCAGGCCCTGGCCACGGTGTTGCGGGTCAATGAACAGCATCTCGATCTTGCCGGCCGCGACGCCGGCGAAACCGGTGATCCGCTGGCGAGTGTCGCGGGTGCAAATGAGCATCACCGCATCGAGGTAACGGTTGAGCACGAGGTTTTTCAGCAGCTCGATATAGCTGTCCGGCAGAAAGTCGTGGGTGGCCCGCACCGAAGCCTCCCAGACGCGGGTCAGTTCCTGGTAATCGCTGGATTTCGGTGTGTGGATGACCGAATGCTGGCGCATGTCCGCCTGTTCCTTGTGCTGAATATCTCCATACGATAGCCGTAAAAAAGCCCCGCATCTTGTCGCAAGGCAGGGCTTTTTAATTTTTCGAGGTGGGCGAGTTAATGGCTGTAAGCACGGAACTGTGGCGAGGGGATAAATCCCCTCGCCACAAAGAGCGGCTGTGGCATGTCCAGATCAACCGATCTGTTCAGCCCACAAATCGTACTCGTCGGCGTCGGTCACTTTGCACCAGACCTTGTCGCCCGGCTTGAGGTTGCTGCCGTTGTCGATGAACACGTTGCCGTCGATTTCCGGGGCGTCGAAGAAGCAACGACCCACGGCGCCTTGCTCGTCCACTTCATCCACCAGCACTTCGATTTCGCGGCCGATGCGCATTTGCAGGCGAGCCGAGCTGATGGCTTGCTGGTGCGCCATGAAGCGCTCCCAACGGTCCTGCTTGACGTCGTCCGGCACCACGTCCAGGTCCAGGTCGTTGGCCGGTGCGCCTTCGACAGGGGAGTACTGGAAGCAGCCGACGCGGTCGAGCTGGGCTTCGGTCAGCCAATCCAACAGGTACTGGAAGTCTTCTTCGGTTTCACCGGGGAAGCCAACGATGAAGGTCGAACGGATGATCAGGTCCGGGCAGATTTCACGCCAGTTCTTGATGCGGGCCAGGGTCTTGTCTTCGAACGCCGGGCGCTTCATGGCCTTGAGGACC
The DNA here is from genome assembly GCF_017968885.1 of Pseudomonas sp. Tri1. Lineage (NCBI taxonomy): Bacteria > Pseudomonadati > Pseudomonadota > Gammaproteobacteria > Pseudomonadales > Pseudomonadaceae > Pseudomonas > Pseudomonas sp. Tri1. Next base: position 1,375,761 of record NZ_CP072913.1, read on the forward strand.
TTCGGGCTGGCGTGCTGGAACGGGATGTCCAGGTACGGCAGGATCTTGCCAGCGGCCATCAGTGGGATCAGTTCGTCGACATGCGGGTACGGGTAGACGTAATGCAGGCGGACCCAGACGCCGAGGGTGCTGAGGGCCTCGCACAGTTCGGTCATGCGGGTTTTCACCGGCGCGCCGTTCCAGAAACCGGTGCGGTATTTCACGTCGACGCCATAGGCGCTGGTGTCCTGGGAGATCACCAGCAGTTCCTTGACACCGGCCTTGACCAGGCGCTGGGCCTCGTCGAGCACATCGCCCACCGGGCGGCTTACCAGTTTGCCGCGCATCGACGGGATGATGCAGAAGCTGCAGCTGTGGTTGCAGCCTTCGGAAATCTTCAGGTAGGCGTAGTGGCGCGGGGTCAGCTTGATACCTTGTGGCGGCACCAGGTCGATCAGCGGGTTGTGGTCCTGACGCGGTGGCACCACCTCGTGCACGGCGTTGACCACCTGTTCGTACTGCTGCGGACCGGTCACGGACAATACGCTGGGGTGCACGTTGCGGATGTTGCCTTCTTCCACACCCATGCAGCCGGTGACGATGACCTTGCCGTTTTCCTTGATGGCTTCGCCGATCACTTCCAGGGACTCGGCCTTGGCCGAATCGATGAAGCCACAGGTGTTGACCACCACCACGTCGGCGTCCTGATAGGTGGACACAACGTCATAGCCTTCCATGCGCAGTTGGGTCAGGATGCGCTCGGAGTCGACCAGAGCCTTCGGGCAACCCAGGGATACGAAGCCAACCTTCGGATTGGCTGGCGCGGTAGTGGTGGACATGTCTAACCTCGGTGTAAGGGGGATCGTCTCTTGCCGAGACAGGGCGCCTGGCGCGCCTCTGATCAAAAAGTGCGCAATTCTATCTGTGGCTGGGCTGCTTGACCAGCTTTATACCGGGAAATACGACGAGTGCTGCGCTATGCTTCGCGCCTTTGCGCTTCAGTGATTTTTACAGTCAATAAAACACCTGTAACGACATGTAAAAAAACAGCGCATGCTGCATCACAAAGCATAGGGCTTCGTTGAAGAAGACAGGTTTGGGAATCAGGAGTGTTGGATGGGTCATGCAAGTAGTCAGGCGGCGGGTGCCGAGCATTCGGCAGCGAAGCCGCTGAGCATGCTGGTCGCGGCGGTCGGAGTGGTTTATGGCGACATCGGCACGAGCCCGTTGTACACCCTCAAAGAGGTGTTTTCCGGCGCCTATGGTGTGCCCGTCAACCACGATGGGGTGCTGGGCATCCTGTCGCTGATTTTCTGGTCACTGATCTGGGTCGTGTCGATCAAGTACATGATGTTCGTCCTGCGCGCCGACAACCAGGGAGAGGGTGGGATCATGGCGCTCACCGCGCTGGCGCGGCGGGCAGCGGCGGGACGGGCGAGGTTACGCAAGTTGCTGGTGGTCTGCGGCTTGATCGGCGCGGCGTTGTTCTATGGCGACAGCATGATCACGCCGGCGATTTCCGTGCTCTCGGCGATCGAAGGCGTTGGTCTGGCGTTTGAAGGGATCGATCATTGGGTTGTGCCGCTGTCATTGGTGGTGTTGGTGGGGCTCTTTATCATCCAGCGCCATGGCACCGCGCGGATCGGCATCCTGTTCGGCCCGATCATGGTGACTTGGTTCCTGGTGCTCGGCGCCCTCGGTGTCTACGGTGTTAGCCAGCACCCGGAAGTGTTACAGGCGTTGAATCCGATGTGGGCCGTGCGTTTCTTTGTCGACCACTCGGGCATGGGCGTGGCGATCCTCGGCGCTGTGGTGCTGGCGCTGACCGGTGCCGAAGCGCTGTACGCTGACATGGGCCACTTCGGGCGCAAACCCATTGCACGGGCCTGGTTCATCCTGGTGCTGCCGGCGCTGGTACTCAATTATTTCGGTCAGGGCGCGTTGTTGCTGGGTGACCCGGAAGCGGCGCGCAACCCGTTCTATCTGTTGGCACCGAGCTGGGCGCTGATTCCGCTGGTGGGTCTGTCGACCCTGGCCACGGTGATTGCCTCGCAAGCGGTGATTTCCGGCGCGTTCTCCCTGACACGCCAGGCGATCCAGCTCGGCTACATCCCGCGCATGTACATTCAGCACACCTCCAGCGCCGAGCAGGGCCAGATCTACATCGGCGCGGTGAACTGGTCGCTGATGGTCGGCGTGGTGTTGCTGGTGCTGGGTTTCGAATCTTCCGGCGCATTGGCTTCGGCCTATGGCGTGGCGGTGACCGGTACCATGCTGATGACCACGATCCTGGTCTCGGCGGTCATGCTGCTGTTGTGGAAGTGGCCACCGTTGCTGGCGGTGCCGGTGTTGGTCGGTTTCCTGTTGGTGGACGGCTTGTACTTTGCCGCCAACGTACCGAAGATCGTTCAGGGCGGCGCTTTCCCGGTCATCGCCGGTATCGCCTTGTTTGTGCTGATGACCACCTGGAAGCGCGGCAAGCAATTGCTGGTGGAGCGCCTGGACGAAGGCGCGTTGCCCTTGCCGATCTTCATCAGCAGTATTCGCGTACAACCACCCCATCGCGTACAGGGCACCGCCGTGTTCCTGACTGCACGCTCGGACGCCGTGCCTCACGCTCTGTTGCACAACCTGCTGCACAACCAGGTGTTGCATGAGCAAGTGGTGCTGCTGACGGTAGTATACGAAGACATCCCCCGGGTACCGCCGCAACGGCGTTTCGAGGTGGATGCCTACGGCGAAGGTTTCTTCCGGGTGATCCTGCACTTCGGTTTTACCGACGAGCCGGACGTTCCGCAGGCGCTCAAGCTCTGCCATCTGGATGACCTGGACTTCAGTCCGATGCGCACCACCTACTTCCTCAGTCGCGAGACCGTCATTGCCTCCAAGCTTGAGGGCATGGCCCGCTGGCGCGAGATACTGTTCGCCTTCATGCTGAAGAACGCCAATGGCAATCTGCGCTTCTTCAATCTGCCGCTGAACCGGGTGATTGAGTTGGGAACGCAGGTCGAAATGTAAGTCTGAACAAAAAGCCCTCGTTGCCTGGTGGTGACGGGGGCTTTTTTGTGGGTGGTACGAATACTGATGCCAGAGTGAAGCCCTTGTGGGGGGCGAGCTTGCTCGCGATAGCTGTGGGTCAGTTGACGGTGATGTTGACGGTGCTGCCGTCATCGCGAGCAAGCTCGCTCCCACAAAGGGGGCATATGTGAAGCCAGGCCCGCATAAAAAAGCCCCGGCAACCAAGGCTGCCGGGGCTTTTTGTCATGCCTGCATCAGGTCACTGGTCGGCAGGCTTGTTCTGGCGCTTGTTGATCTCATCGATCAAGCGCTTGGCCAGGGCCGGGTAGTTTTCGTCGAAGTGGTGGCCGCCAGGCAGTTTGATGGCTTCGCCCACGGCGGTCTTGTCGGTGCAGCCACTTTCGTCGGCTTCTTCGCCTCCGTAGATGCACACCACTTTGTCGGCCGGCAGCTTGGCCATTTCCGGGCCGGTGGCGGCTTCGGTGCCGGCGTTGCCGAGCCAGCCTTCAACCTCGATCTCGAAGCTGCCGGTGCGGGCAAAGGCCAGCAGGATGATCGCGTCGACCCGCTGTTGTTCGGTGGCTGGCAAGCGGTTGTAGATGGCTGGCAGTACGTCGGCGCCGAAGGAGTAGCCGGTCAGGATGAAGCGCTTGGTGCCCCAGATCTGGCGGTAGTGCTGCATCAGTTCGGCGAGGTCCACTGCACTCTGTTCCGGGCTCTTGTGCTGCCAGTAGTAGCGCAGGGTGTCGATGCCGACCACCGGGTAGCCGATCTTGGCCATTTCATCGGCCACGTCACGGTCCAGGTCCCGCCAGCCACCGTCACCGGAGAGGAACAGGGTCACGGTGTCCCGTGCCTGGCTGGCAGGGACTTCCACCACCGGAATGCTCAGGCCGCCTTTGGCTTTGTCGGTACCCACGAGGATTTTGCGCAGTTCGTTGTTCAGCACCTGCGGCAGGTTGATGTCGTAGTCGCTGATGCTGGTTTCGGCATTTTTCTGATCCCGTACGAAACCGGCACTGGTGTCGTCAGGGTTATCGTTCCACGCCACCAGCCAGTGGCCATGGGCGGCACTTTTGGGCAGCAGGTGGGTACAGCCGGGTTTTTCCAGGGCCAGGTCCACCGAAACGGCCTTGGCCTTGTCATCTTTCTGCTCGGCCAACCAGCGCCAGGCCAGCACGGCGCCTGGGCCGATGCCGCTGACCAGCGTAGCCGGCCCCTGGAGCTGCCGCAGACCGGCCTGCAGGGCGCGACCTTGCAGCATGCAGTCCTTGGGCAGGATCACCTGGACGATCTGCGCCGAGCCGCTGCGGCTGAGGGTCGTCAACTGGGTGTCGCTGAGCTTCTGGTCTTCATTGACCGCCACCAGTACCTGGGCACGCGGCTTGGTGCCAGGGATGACCCGGGTCATCGCTACGCCATCGGCGGGTGCCAGTTGTTCCAGGACGGGTTGCGGGGCCGGGCGGTTCCAGTACCAATAGCCGCCACCGAGAATCACCGCCAGCACCAGCAGGGCGGCCACTACGTATCGCCAGGAGCGTTGCATCATCAGCGTTTCACCAATCCAGTCAGGCCGCCTGCAATCAGGGCGGCGGTATCGGCCAGCGCCACCAGCGGATCAAGTCCGGCGGGCACGGCCATGTAACGAGGTTCCCAGTCAGGCTGGAATTTATCTTTGAAGCGGCGCAGCCCCTGGAAGTTGTAGAGCTGCTCGCCACGGCGGAACACCATCGAGCCTAGGCGCTGGGTCAGCGGCGCGCCACGCCGCGGCTGCAGGCCCGACAGTGGGACCATGCCCAGGCTGAAACGGGCGTAGTCATGGTTCTTATAATGTTGGATGAGGCCGACCATCATGAACTCCATGGTCAGCTTCGGGGCTTCGGGGTGGGCGCGCATCAGGTCGAGGCTGGCCAGATCATGGCTGTGGGTTTCCAGCAGGTTGGCGAATGCGACCGGGCGGCCTTCGAAACGGATCACCGCGATACGAAAGTGCTTGAGGTAGTCATCGCTGAAACGACCCAGGGAGAAGCCTTTCTCGCGCACGTTCTTGCCGGTCAGCCAGGCATCGGAAATGACCTTGAGCTCATCCATCGGCGCCTGGCCCGGCTCGTGGATTTCCAGCGACAGGCCATCACGGGTGCCGCGATTCCAGGTGTAGCGCAAGTCCTTCATCTCTTTGCCCTTGGCCTCGAGATCAAAGCGCTTGAGGTCGACCCGTGCTTCTTCACCCAGCTTGATCGCCGTCAGACCGATATCCATGTAGTACGGCAGGTTCTCCGCGCGCACCTGATAGAACACCGGACGGGCATGGTGGATGTCGCACAGGTCGCGGAACTGCCAGATCATTTCAGCCCGTTGCTGGGTGGGGCCGATCGGGTCGTACAACGCCACCAGGCTGCGACCACGGCGGGCATACATCAGAAAGGCTTCGTCATTGGGGTGAAACAGCAATGCCTTGTCACCGGTCAGGGCCAGGCCGCCGTCGGGTTGCGAAGACGCCATGAGGATCGTCTTGGCCCGTTCCAGCTCTTCTGCCGTCGGCAAATGGATCACCGGCCGCGCGGTGCGCAGCAACCAGGTCAGGGACACCACCACCAGCAGCACCGCAGCCCCCAGCAGCGAGCGCAAGCCACGAGGGGCGTCCGCGTCGAGGGTGAACTGCCACCAGAGTTGATGGCTATAGGGCACGTCCTGATAAGCAAACAGCAGCAGCCAGATCGACGCGCCGAGCACGCAAAGGCTGGCAATCAGGAACAGCGGGGAAAACGGCAGTTCGGTCAGGCGACTTGGACGATAGAAGGATCGCCGGAACACCGCCAGCAGGGCGGCCGTCAGGGTCAGCAGCGTGGCTTCTTCCCAGTCAAAACCCTTGAGCAGCGAGAGCAGGGCGCCCACCAGCAGCAAAATGGTGGTCAGCATCCAGGCGGCCGAGAGGCGACGGCGCAGGCCTTGGGCGAGCAACAGGCACAGCACGCCCACCAGGCTGGCACCGAAGTGCGAAGCGTCCACCAGTCGATGAGGGATCAGGAAGCCGATGTGCTCCAGGCGGGTGTCGATTTCCGGTGTCACACCGGAAAACAGCAGCACCACGCCCGAAAGGAATACCAGCACTGCCAGGATCGGTGCTGCGAAACCCGACGCTACCCGCAGGGTCTGGCGTGTCTGGAACAGCCGTTGCGCCTCGTTGATCAGCAGCAGTACACAAGCCACCAGCATCGGCAGCAATACGTAGATCAAGCGATACAACAGCAGCGCGGCGGCCAGTGGTGCGGCCCCCAGCTTGTCGGCAAACGCGGCGAGCAGGATCGCTTCGAACACCCCGACCCCGCCAGGCACATGACTGAGTACGCCGGCGGCCAGCGCCAATAGGTACACCAGGAGGAAGGCACCGAATGGCGGCGCTTCGGGCAGCAACAGATACAGCACTGTGGCGGCGGCTGCGACGTCCAGTGCGGTGATGACCAATTGCAGGAACGTCAGGCGTCGCCCCGGCATCCGCAGCGTGCGGCGCCCGGCCTTGACCAGAAGGGCATCGCGATAGGGCTGCTCTGGCAGGCGCCTACGATAGATGCCGATGGCCAGCACGCAAGTCAGCAACAACACTGCTACGGCAATCGCCCCCAGCAACGTGGCCGGCAAATGCAGTGCCGCAGAGGCGGCAGGCAAGTTGCTGAGGGTTGCCAAGGCAGCCAAGGGGGCAGCGCGCAGCCCAGGGACAGGCTGGCGAACAAGGTCATGTGGGCTACATCCGATGCCCCCAGGCCATGGCGGGCATACAGACGGTAGCGAACCGAACCGCCCGACAGCAGCGACAGGCCGATGGCGTTGCCGATGGCAAATGCGGTGAACCCACCCAGGACCATGGTCTGTGGCGGCAGTGTGACCCCGGCATAACGGCTGGCGGACCATTCATAGCCCAGGAGAATGATGAACCCGGCCACTGTGGCAGCTATCGCACCGAGCAGGGCCGGTCGTGGCACTTCCAGAATCGAATCGTGCAGGGCGTAAAGATCAAGCTCGCTCAGTAAGTGGCGGCAGGCAATCAAGGCAATCGCAAACAGCAGCAACGTGACCGCGAGCCCAATAGACTGGCGGTATTGACTGATCCGATCCAGCCAGCGCAATCGTTCGGCCTTGATCGGTTGTGTCGCAGTAACAGGGTCTTGCGGGTCAGACGAGTGGGCGCGCATCAATCACCTCTTGAGCTATGCGCGACAGGATGGGGGTATCCAGCCAAGTTACCAATCCCTGCGGAGGAAAATAATTACAAAATCTTTGTAATGTAGTCTTTTTTGCCAGACACAAAAAAGGCCACTCTTTCGAGCAGCCTTTCTTGATATTTGGTTGCGGGAGCCGGATTTGAACCGACGACCTTCGGGTTATGAGCCCGACGAGCTACCAGACTGCTCCATCCCGCGTCTGTGTGGCGGCATTCTACAGGCGAACGCATGAGTGTCAACCGTTAAAAGGTAATGGGATCAAATAAACGGCCAATCTGTGTAAATGCGCGAAATCAAAAGGAAATTGTCCTACAGCTTTCACCTCGGCGAGTGCTGCGACCGTCTTCGTGGCAAAACAGGCGCGCACAAAAAAGGCCACTCTTTCGAGTAGCCTTTTTTGATATTTGGTTGCGGGAGCCGGATTTGAACCGACGACCTTCGGGTTATGAGCCCGACGAGCTACCAGACTGCTCCATCCCGCGTCTGTGTGGCGGCATTCTACAGAGAATCGCGTGGCTGTCAACCCTGATGCCATAAAAACCTGTTCCGGTTCAAGTGCTTAGCCACGGTATAAGGCATTGTGACAACGCTGTGACGCAGGCCTGGCAAGGGCTGGCGCTCTATCGGATGATTCATCGCGATTGAATAAATAAATTTATGTAGGCACCTTCTGGCGTCAGCGAAGGATCTTTCAAACTACTGGTGCTATATACAGGTTCGGGTGCGATACTGGTGACCCGATTCGTCGCACGCTCCGCTTCTTTATGACGCAACGTAAAATCATCCACGTCGACTGTGACTGTTTCTATGCCGCTATCGAAATGCGCGATGACCCTCGGCTGGCCGGCAAACCCCTGGCGGTGGGTGGTTCGGCGGATCGACGCGGCGTGATCGCGACCTGTAATTATGAGGCGCGGGCCTATGGCGTGCGCTCGGCCATGTCCTCCGGCCACGCCTTGAAGCTTTGCCCGGACCTGACCATCGTCAAGCCGCGGATGGATGCCTACCGGGAAGCGTCGAAGGAAATTCATACGATTTTCAGCGATTACACCGACTTGATCGAGCCGCTGTCCTTGGACGAGGCTTATCTGGATGTCTCGGCCAGCGCGCATTTCGGTGGCAGCGCCACTCGCATCGCCCAGGACATTCGCCGGCGGGTTTCCAATCAGTTGCACATCACTGTGTCTGCCGGCGTCGCGCCGAACAAGTTCCTGGCCAAGATCGCCAGCGACTGGAAAAAGCCCAATGGCCTGTTCGTCATCACCCCGGACCAGGTGGAAGATTTCGTCTCGGCCCTGCCGGTGAGCAAGCTCCACGGTGTGGGCAAGGTCACCGCCGACAAGCTGAACAGGCTCGGTATTGTTGACTGCCAGCAGCTGCGGCAGTGGGACAAGCTGGCGCTGGTGCGCGAGTTCGGCAGTTTCGGTGAGCGACTCTGGAGCCTGGCTCGGGGGATCGATGAGCGTCTGGTGCACAACGACAGTCGGCGACAGTCCATCAGCGTGGAAAACACTTACGACGTTGACCTGCCCGATCTGGTGAGTTGCCTCGAAAAACTTCCGGAACTGATGCAAACCCTCAGTGGGCGCATGGCGCGGATCGACAGCAGCTATCGCCCTGGCAAGCCGTTCGTCAAAGTGAAGTTCCACGATTTCACCCAGACCACCCTGGAACAGGCCGGGGCAGGGCGGGACCTGGGCAGCTATCAGTTGTTGTTGACCCAGGCGTTCAACCGTGGCGGCAAGCCGGTACGGTTATTGGGAATTGGGGTGCGGCTGGAAGATTTACGCGGTGGGTTCGAGCAGTTGGAGTTGTTTGAGCGGTGAGGGCGCTACATATATGAAGGATTTGCCCGGTTCTTGTGGCGAGGAAACAAGCTCCCGCGCCACAAGGTTTTGCTGCTAGTTCGCGCCAGGATCCGCCACCAATCGACCGCCATCCTTGGTCAGCGCCTTCATGAACTCGCTCTGCAACTCTGGATCATTGCGGGTCAGTTCGATCAGGCTCTGTTCCAGCTCGCTGGCCTCTTCTTCAAGCCCCAGCTCCGACAGGCGCTTGACCCGGTGAACCCACTGGCTCACTTCGTCGTCTTCCAGGTCGTCGTAGATCAATGCATGGGCTTCCAACAGCTTGCTGCGCAAGGTGCTGCTGATGCTCAGGGACGAGTCGGTGTGGACCTCATCCTGGGCGTCCGTCACGCTGATCTGCAATTTGCCGAATTGGCTCAGGTCCTGCTCGGCGAACGGGCTTTCGAGCAGGTTCAAGCGCAGCACGCCATTGCGATCGGTGCTCAGTTCGAAGGTCTGTCGGGCGGCCTTGACCTCCACCGGGCGTTCGCTCCAAGGCAGGCTCGAGTGTTCCGTGCGCTTGTCGCGCTGGACTTCGTCGATGCCCGCCAGGTTCTGCTGGGCCCGGCCATGGGACGGTACGTTCATGAACGGGTTGAGCCCGGCGAAACCGTAGCTGATCCAGTCGCGGGTGACCGTGTCTGGCAAGCTGCCAAGGGCGAACACATTGACCACGTTCGCGCCAACGCCGGCCACCACCGCCACCGCGCCAAGGGGGATCTCGTAAATCTCGCGCCAAGGTTGATACGGTGTGTAGCGATCGTAACGGCGAGTGACCTCGAACTCAGTGACTTCGAAAGTCTTTTGTTCATTGATCCGTATACGGCGCTGCGGCAGGTCGAGCACCTTGGGTTCGCCCACATCGATCTGCAGGCTATGGTCGAGCAGTTTGCGCTCGACCCGCTCTTCGTGCTCGCTGCGTTGCGACATTTGGTTGGCGCAGCCGCTGACCAGCAGGGCGCCGCACAAGGCGGCGCCACCGAGGCCTAAGGTGTTTCGCTTGAACATGACGTCTCTATCTGGTGTCAGCGGCGGATACGGGCCTGGAGGAAAGACAACACGTCGGCGACCGGCAGTGCTTGCGGCTCGGCCTCGGTGCGGCTCTTGTATTCCAGGTTGCCTTCGGCCAGGCCACGGTCACTGACGACGATCCGGTGCGGGATGCCGATCAGTTCCATGTCCGCGAACTTGATGCCGGGGCTGGTTTTCTTGTCGCGGTCGTCCAGCAACACTTCGAAGCCGGCCGCCGTCAGTTCGGCGTAGAGCTTGTCGGTGGCTTCACGCACCAGGTCGGTCTCGTAGCGCAGCGGCACCAGGGCAACCTGGAACGGCGCCAGCGTGTCGCTCCAGATGATGCCTTTTTCGTCGTTGTTCTGCTCGATGGCGGCAGCCACTACGCGGGAAACGCCGATGCCGTAGCAACCCATTTCCAGGGTGACCGGCTTGCCGTTCTCGCCCAGCACTTCGCACTTCATCGCCTTGCTGTACTTGTTGCCCAGCTGGAAGATGTGCCCGACTTCGATGCCGCGCTTGATTTCCAAGGTGCCCTTGCCGTCCGGGCTCGGATCGCCGGCCACGACGTTGCGCAGGTCCGCGACGGTTGGAACCGGCAGGTCGCGCTCCCAGTTCACGCCGAAATAGTGCTTGTCGTCGACGTTGGCGCCGATGGCGAAGTCGCTCATCAGTTCCACCGAACGGTCGATGATGATTGGCAATGGCAGGTTCAGCGGGCCGAGGGAGCCGGCACCGGCGCCGATGGCGTCGCGCAGTTCGGCTTCGCTGGCCATGACCAGTGGACTGGCGACGCCGGGTTGGTTGGCGGCCTTGATTTCGTTCAGCTCGTGATCGCCACGGATGATCAGGGCAATCAGCTTGCCTTCCTCTTCGGCTCGCACGATCAGGGTCTTGATAGTGCGCTCGATTGGCAGGTTGTAGCCTTCCACCAGTTGGGCGATGGTCTTGGCGTTCGGTGTGTCCACCAGGCGCAGTTCTTCGCTCGGCGCGGCCCGGGAGGTTTCCCGAGGCACGGCTTCGGCCTTCTCGATGTTTGCCGCATAATCGGAGCCGTTGCTGAACACGATATCGTCTTCGCCGGACTCGGCCAGTACGTGGAATTCGTGGGAGCCGGCGCCGCCAATCGAGCCGTTGTCGGCTTCAACCGGGCGGAATTTCAGGCCCAGGCGGGTGAACACGTTGCAGTACGCCTGGTGCATGCGGTCGTAGGTGACTTGCAGCGAAGCCAGGTCGGTGTGGAACGAGTAAGCGTCCTTCATGATGAATTCGCGACCGCGCATCAGGCCGAAGCGTGGACGGATCTCGTCACGGAATTTGGTCTGGATCTGGTACAGGTTGATCGGCAGCTGCTTGTAGCTGCTCAACTCGTTGCGCATCAGGTCGGTGATCACTTCTTCGTGAGTCGGGCCTGCACAGAAGTCGCGACCGTGGCGATCTTTGATGCGCAGCAATTCAGGACCGTATTCTTCCCAGCGCCCCGATTCCTGCCACAGCTCGGCCGGTTGGGTGCCCGGCATCAACACTTCCAGGGAGCCCGCGGCGTCCATCTCTTCGCGAACGATGGCTTCCACCTTGCGCATCACTCGCAAACCCATCGGCAGCCAGGTGTACAGGCCCGAAGCGAGTTTGCGGATCATGCCGGCACGCAGCATCAACTGATGGCTGATCACGACGGCGTCGGAAGGTGTTTCTTTCTGTGTGGCGAGCAAATATTGACTGGTGCGCATGGTTGGCCGTTGTCGGTTGCTGATGACGAGAAGTGACGGAGCATTGTACGGGCGAGATGCCCTGGCGTACAGGCGCGTGGCCGGTTGCCGGATGCAGGCGCCGGTTTCGTCGGCGCCTGCTGAATTTTCCTACGACTCTTCCGCGGGGCGGGTCGGCGTCGGTTCCGTGTTCGCTGTCGAGCCTTGGCGGCGGTTCTCCTGGAACCAGTGCAGGGCAATCAGGAGCAGGGTTGGAACGCCAAGCAGGGCGGTGATCAGGAAGAAGTTGTGGTAGCCGAACTTCTCCACCATCACCCCTGAATAGCCGCCGATCAAGCGTGGCAGCAACAGCATGATCGAGCTGAGCAGGGCGTATTGGGTGGCGGAGAACTTCAGGTTGGTCAGGCTTGATAGGTAGGCGACGAACGCCGAGGTGGCCAGGCCGGAGCTGAAGTTGTCCAGGGAAATGGTGACAATCAGCATCTTCACGTTGGCGCCCATGTCGGTGAGCATCAGGAAGAGAATGTTGGTGCCGGCCGAGGCGACGCCGCCGATGAACAGGATCGGCAGGATGCCGAAGCGCACGATCAGCAAGCCACCCATGCCGGCGCCGACGAGGGTCATGATCAGCCCGAAAATCTTGCTGACGCTGGCGATCTGGTCCTTGGTGAAGCCTTGGTCGATGTAGAACACGTTGGCCATGACGCCCATGACCGTGTCCGACATCCGGTAGGTCGCGATCAGTCCGAGCAGCAGCAAGGCTTGCCAGCGGTAGCGCAGGATGAAGTCGTTGACTGGCGTCAGCACCGGCGCCAGCCCTCGGCGGCCCATGGCCGACAGGCACATGGCCGTGAGGAGGATATAGAGAATGGCGCGCAGGAAGGCGCGATCCTGAAGCAACAGGTCGAGCAGGCTGACGCCTTCGAACAACACGCTGGCGAAATCGGTGTTGTAGAGCTGGGTGAACATCGCCGGTACCGATACCAACAGGATGATCAGCACAAACACCGATGCCAGCTGATGAGCGAACGAGTAGCGTCCGGCCTGTAATTGAGTGCGCAGCGGCACCGGCGGTTCACGCATGAACAGCGAGGTGAGCAGAGCCGGGACCATCAACACGCCGAACAGCAGGTAAGTACCGGCCCAGGCGGAGTGTTTATAGTTGAAACCGGTGGAGCCAAAGCCTTCGGCGAAGAACAGGGCGCCGGCGGTGGCCAGCAGGGCGGCGATGCGGTAACCGGACATGTAGCTGGCAGCGAGCGCTGCCTGGCGGGTGTCGTCGGCGATCTCCAGGCGATAGGCGTCGACGGCGATGTCCTGGGTGGCCGAGGCGAAGGCCACGATCACCGCGATGGCAATCAACCATGACAGGTGTTTTTGCGGATCGCAGAAGCCCATGCCGATCAGACCAAGGATCACAAGGCCCTGGGAGAGCACCAGCCATGAGCGACGGCGCCCGAGTTTGCCCAGCAGCGGCAGGCGCCATTGGTCGAGCAGTGGCGACCAGACCCACTTAAAGGCATACGCCAGGCCGATCAGGCTTGCGTAGCCAATGGTTTCACGGGCCACGCCGGCTTCGCGCAACCAGACCGAAAGCGTGGAAAACACCAGCATGTAGGGCAAGCCGGCGGCGAAGCCAAGCAGCAACAGCACGAGCGTCGAGGGACTGGCATAGGCGGCGAGGGCGGCGCGCCAGGTTTTACGGGGCATGGGCTGGAGTCTGCCTCAAAAATTGCGAAAACAAAGCGCGCACTCTAACCGCTGTGCTCTACCGGGCGCCAGCCATGGCGCTGAATATCAACACGATTGTTCAGGACACTGATGCCTTCCATGCGCAGGCGTGCGCGCTGTTCGTCCCCTGAGGCGCTGCCCGCGGGCAGGCTTATCCGACCGCCGGCAGCCAGTACCCTGTGCCAGGGCAGCTTGGTGTCATTCGGTAACTGACTGAGGGTCCGCCCGACCCAGCGCGCCGCACGGCCCAGGCCGGCCATTTCGGCGAGTTGGCCATAGGTGACGACCTTGCCCGCCGGCACCTGTGCCAGGGTCAGGTAAAGGGTGGTGCGGCGGATTTGGGCGGCGTTCTCGGTATCCGCAGGGGTGTCAGTCACGTTAGGGCTTCCTCGGGTGTCCGTCTGTAGATTAATTCCTACAAGGTTGATTGAGAAATGAACTCATCATCCATACGCGGGTCAGTCCTTGCTGAGGTGTCATCCTGGGGGATAATGCCGCCTTTTCACCGCAAACTTGAGCCCTTTATCGCTTATGTTGTCTAGAACCCTGCTATGCCTGGCTGTTGCCAGCGCTTCCACGCCATTGCTCGCCGACACTGTCTGGTTGAAGAATGGGGACAAACTCAGTGGCAAGATTACCGTTTTCGATGGCGGCAAGCTGCTGATCCAGACCGATTACGCCGGTGCGGTTCCCATTGATTGGAAACAGGTCAAGACCCTGGAGAGCGACCAGCAGCTCTTGGTCAAGCAGGATGCCTATACCGGCGAGAAAGCCAAGGCCCTGCATGCCGCCGAGGATGGCAAGGTCACCCTGGCCAACGGCGATGCGCCCAAGACCGTCGAACTGGCCAGTATCCAGCAAATCCTCAAGCCCAAGCCGGTGGTCGAGGATCTGGTCTGGAAGGGCAATATCGATGCCGCGCTGGATTACCAGCGTGCGGAAAACGATACCGATGATTACGACATCGACTTCAAGACCTCTGCTCGCCATGGCAGATGGCGACATACCGCCGAAGGCGAATACAACCGTGAATTCCAGGACGATGTGGTTTCCGCCGACAACTGGCGGCTGGAGTATTCCCTCGATCGGTTTTTCACTGACAAATGGTTTTGGCAAGGTCGTCTGAACTACAAGCGCGACAAAGTCGAAGACCTGGCGCGCCAGCGTGTGGTGGGGACCGGTCCGGGCTACCAGTTCTGGGATGACGAATTGGGCGCGTTCTCGCTGGGCTCGTTGCTCAACCGCACCGATTACGAGTATCGCGATGGCGGCAAGGACAACTTCTATTCCGTGGCCATGAAGTGGGACTACAACCGCTACCTGATTGGCAAGCGCGTCGAGTTCTTCACCAATGGCGAAGTGGGCAAGCCGTTGTCTGATGTCGCGGACTATGCCTACGACGCAGAGGTCGGGCTGCGCTACAAGGTCACCGATTGGGCGTCACTCAACCTCAAGGCCGAGAAAGACGTCATTGAGGGCACCGAAGACAGCGACTTGAGCAAGACCCGTTACACGGCTGGATTTGGCGTGACCTGGTAATCCCGGGCCAGTAACAAATCTGTGGGAGCGACTGGCTCGTGATAGGGGTAAATCAGTCACATTAATGTTGACTGGCATACCGCTATCGCGAGCAAGTCGCTCCCACAGTTTTTTTGTGCGCGCAAAAAACTGACAGGCACAAAAAAGCCCCGCTTTTGAGGGCGGGGCTTTTTACTAAAGCAAGGACAAGTTAGATAACTTGAACTTCTTCAGCTTGCATGCCTTTCTGACCGCGGGTAGCGATGAAAGAAACCTGTTGGCCTTCTTTCAGGCTTTTGAAGCCGTCGGATTGGATAGCTTTGAAGTGAACAAACAGGTCGTCACCGGATTGTGGGGTGATGAAGCCGAAGCCTTTTTCATCGTTGAACCACTTAACGGTACCAGTTTGGCGATTAGACATGGTGTAACTCCTTGAACAAAGATAACTGCGACTCAGGAAGAACCCTGGCCGAGACTGAGTGCAAAGAGCAGGAAAAATTCTTGTAGATGGTTGGATCGAAATTCAACATATCGTGTAGAGATTCTCAGTGACACAAGCAGCACAGTGGCGCCACCTTAACCCTTTTTCCGGAACGTGCCAATGGTCTTTGCGAAGGTTTCTCGGATTTAGTGACTGGCGGCGTGGGGTATTGCCGTCAGGGACCGGAAATCAAGGCGGATCGGCGAGATTTGCGTCCCACGCTTTGAACCCGGCCTCGCGCCCCGGTAAGATGCCGGACGTATTTTTTCCACCTCGCTATTTCAGGAAACCGCCATGAGCATCAAATCGGACAAGTGGATTCGCCGCATGGCGCAAGAGCACGGCATGATCGAGCCCTTCGTCGAGCGTCAGATGCGTGGCGAAGGCGCCGACCGGCTGATTTCCTTCGGTGTCTCCAGCTACGGCTACGACGTGCGCTGCGCCGATGAATTCAAGGTGTTCACCAACATCAACTCGGCTACCGTCGACCCGAAGAACTTCGACGAGAAGAGCTTCGTCGACGTCAAGAGTGACGTGTGCATCATCCCGCCGAACTCATTCGCCCTGGCCCGCACCGTCGAGTACTTCCGGATTCCGCGCAACGTACTGACCATCTGCCTGGGCAAAAGCACTTACGCTCGCTGCGGCATCATCGTCAACGTCACGCCGCTGGAACCCGAGTGGGAAGGCCACGTGACCCTGGAGTTCTCCAACACCACGACCCTGCCGGCGAAAATCTACGCCAACGAGGGTGTGGCACAGATGTTGTTCCTTGAATCCGACGAAGAGTGTGAAGTGTCCTACAAGGATCGGGGTGGCAAGTACCAGGGTCAGCGCGGCGTGACGCTACCGCGTACCTGATTCTGACGAACAGTTGGAATTCCTGGGCGGGCAGACACTCTATTGCGTGTACTGCCCGTTTTTGCGTCAGCGCGACGGGCTTCGCCCAGGAGTTGCTCTATGAAGATCGATCCGCGAATCAGTGCCGAACTGGCAAAGCTTGAGCCCAATCAGATCGGCGTCATGGCTTGGTCATTGCTGGCCCATCCTGCCGAAGCGGCGGGCGGCATCCCCGGCCAGCCTGATCCCGATACCCCCAACGAACAACCCAACGAACCCACTGAGCCCGGCGAACCGACCCTGCCGGACGAGCCGCCTCCTGCGCCTGTTGCCTGACGAAATGCTCGCCCGTTGCCTGGTTTCAGTTGACGGGCCATATTTCGTTGTCGCCGATGACGAATATCCTGCAGTGATTGTCCTGATCGACCCGATAGCCGCCTGTGAACGCACCGAAGGCGGGTAACAGGCTTATTTCGCTGCCCAGCCGGAAGCACGCCAGGCGCAGGCGTTGCCGACCTTTGCCGTTTAGGTGATAAACCGGATGCACATGACCGGCCAGTACATGGCGGCTTGGATGCGGGTTGGGCTCGTGCTGCACGGCGAACGGACCCAGTAGCAAAGGCTCCGGCACAACGCGGATATTCAGCTCTGGTGGTGGGTCGCCGGCGCGCTTGTCGTGGTTACCGCGAATCAGCGTCATGGCCAGGTGCTGATGTCGGTCGCGCCAATCGGAAAGAGCCTGCAAGGTGCCCGGTGCGTTAGAGCCGGGACCGTGGAGAAAGTCCCCGAGAAAAATCAGCTGTCGACAGGCCAGGTTTGCCAGTAGCGTGTCCAGCACCGCGATATTGCTGGCGGTGGTGCCATGGGGCACTGGTTGACCGAGGCTACGGTAAGCGGCGGCCTTGCCAAAGTGGACATCCGCCACCATCAGGGTTTCCTGGGCTGGCCAGTACACGGCTTTTTGCGGCAGCAGCCAGAGTTCTTCGCCGGCCAGGTTGACGGGGTAAGGCGCAGGCATCAGGCGCCACCCCGGTCGGCAGTTTTTTCCAGTTCAGTGACCATCCGCCGGATGCGATCGGCGAGCTTTTCCGAACTCATGCTTTCCCTGAAGCGCTCCACCAGCAAGGGGAACCCCAGCGGGGTAGGGCGTTTGATGACATGCAGGTCCAGTTTCAAGGTGCTAAGGCGTTCCAAGGTCTGCTCCAGTCGTCGAATATCCAATTCTTCACGCAAGACTTCCTCTGCTGCCTGGGCCAGCAGCAAATTGTCGGCGTCGTATTGCTTGAACACCTGGAAGAACAACCCGCTGGAGGCCTGGACTTGCCGAGTACTTTTCGGTGCGCCGGGGTAACCGGCAAATACCAGCCCGGCGATGCGGGCGATTTCGCGAAAGCGTCGCAGGGCCAGTTCCCCGGCATTCAGGCTCGCGAGCACGTCGGCCAGCAGGCGGTCGGCGCTCAATAGTGCCGGGCCCAGGTGTTGCGACCAATCCACCGGCGTGGCGCTGAGCAATTCCAGGCCGTAGTCGTTGACTGCGATGGAAAAGGTCAGCGGTTGCTGCTGGCTGACGCGCCAGGCCAGCAGGCTGGCCAAGCCCAGATGCACCTGGCGCCCGGCGAACGGATACAGGAACAGGTGCCAGCCTTCCCGGGATTTGAGCGCCTCAGCCAACAACGTGCTTTGCGTGGGCAGGCCGGACCAATGTTGCTGGGTCAATAACAAGGGTTGTACGGCCTGCATCTCCGGGCCCTCGAAACGTCCTGCGGCGGCCTCGCTGAGGCGCGTTATCATCGCGGCCGCCAGTTCGTTGGAAAGCGGCATGCGTCCACCGTTCCAGCGCGGTACGGCGGCCTTTTTGGCCTGACTGCGACGCACGTAAGCGGTCATGTCTTCGACCCGGACCAATTCCAGCAGCCGTCCGGCGAACAGAAAACCGTCGCCAGGTCGCAGGCGGGCGATGAAGCCTTCTTCCACGCTGCCCAAGGTCTTGCCGCCCCCGCCCTTGCTCCAGAACTTCAATTGCAGGCTGGCATCGCTGACGATGGTGCCGATGCTCATGCGGTGGCGGCGAGCCAGGCGTGCGTCGGGCACGCGCCAGATCCCGTGTTCGTCCGGCTCGACCCGTCGGTAGTCAGGGTAGGCGGTCAAGGACAGGCCGCCATGACGTACGAAAGCCAGGGCCCAGGCCCATTCGGCGTCGTTGAGGTCGTGGTAGGCCCAGGCGCCGCGCACTTCCCGAAACAGTTCATCGGGCACGAAGCCGCCGCCCAGGGCCATGCTGACCAGATGCTGGACCAATACATCCAAGGGCTTGCGGGGCGATTCGCGGGGTTCGATGCGTCGTTGGGCCACGGCATCCTGTGCGGCGGCGGCTTCGATCAATTCCAGGCTGTGGGTCGGCACCAGAGTCACCCGCGAGGTCCGCCCCGGCGCGTGACCTGAGCGCCCGGCGCGCTGCATCAGGCGTGCCACGCCCTTGGCCGAACCAATTTGCAGCACCCGCTCGACCGGCAGAAAGTCCACCCCCAGGTCGAGGCTGGAGGTGCAGACCACCGCTTTGAGTTGTCCGTCCTTGAGCGCACGCTCCACCCAGTCGCGGGTATCCCGGGACAATGAGCTGTGGTGCAGCGCGATCAGTCCGGCCCAGTCCGGGCGCGCTTCGAGGAGGGCCTGGTACCAGATTTCCGATTGTGCCCGGGTGTTGGTGAAAACCAGGCAACTGCTGCTGGCGTCGATTTCAGCCACGACCTGGGGCAGCATCTTCAGGCCGATATGCCCCGCCCACGGAAAGCGCTCGAGGGTGGGAGGCAGCAGTGTATCGACCCGCAGCGCCTTCGCATTGGCGCCTTGCACGCTGATCCCGTTGCCTTGTGGAATCAATACTTGCTCGGCGTGGGTCTGGTTCCCCAGCGTGGCGGACACGCCCCAGACGATGAGATCGGGGTGCCAGCACCGCAAGCGAGCCAGGGCCAACTGCAATTGCACACCACGCTTGTGGCCGAGCAACTCATGCCATTCATCCACCACGACCATGCGCAGGGTCGAGACGGCTGTTTGCGCGTCGGCCCGGGCAAGCATCAGGGTCAGGCTTTCGGGGGTGGTGATCAGGGCGGTGGGCAGGCGCCGGCCTTGGCGAGCGCGTTCGCTGGCGCTGGTATCGCCGGTGCGCAGGCCGACGCTCCAAGGCAGGTGCAGCTCCTCCAGCGGCGCTTCAAGAGCCTTGCCGGTGTCGGCGGCCAGTGCGCGCATTGGCGTGATCCACAGGATGGTCAGCGGTTCGGCCGGCGGTTTGCGTTTGCGTGGTTTATCCGGCGGTGTGGCGGGGCGGGCGAAACGGTTGAGGGCTGCGAACCATACCGCGTAGGTCTTGCCGGCCCCGGTGCTGGCATGCAACAGCCCGGATTCCCCCCGCTTGACCGCGGTCCACACCTGCTTCTGAAAGGCGAACGGCTTCCAGCCGCGGGCGCTGAACCACTGGTTTGCGAAGTTGTTGGATGTCGCCATGCCTGCCGCGTGCGTCCTGAAAGTCCTTCTTCAGTGACCACGGCGAGAGATGAAAGGTTTATCTGATCGACTGGCCGGGCACAGACCACTGTGGGAGCGAGCTTGCTCGCGATAGGGCCAGGTCAGGCAACGTCGATGGCGGCTGGTCTACCGCTATCGCGAGCAAGCTCGCTCCCACAGGTATTTCTGTGTCGAACACTCTTCGATCGACCCCCGCGTGAGCGAGCCCCCTCGTCACAGAAAGCAGTCTGTCTTTATTTCAGGTTGCCACTGAGAAACTGCTTGAGCCGCTCACTCGTGGGATTACCCAGTACGTCTTCTGGCGCACCTTCTTCTTCCACCAGGCCCTGGTGCAGGAACAGCACCTGGTTCGAGACTTTGCGGGCGAAGCTCATTTCGTGGGTCACCATGATCATGGTCCGGCCTTCTTCGGCCAGGCCCTGGATCACTTTCAACACCTCACCCACCAGTTCCGGGTCCAGGGCCGAGGTGGGTTCGTCGAACAGCATCACCTCCGGCTCCATCGCCAGCGCGCGGGCAATGGCCACGCGCTGTTGCTGACCGCCGGAAAGGAACGCCGGGTATTGCTCGGCGACCCGCGCCGGCAGGCCGACCTTGTCGAGGTAGCGACGAGCACGGTCGTCGGCTTCCTGTTTGCTGATACCCAACACCCGGCGTGGCGCCATGGTGATGTTTTCCAGCACGGTCATGTGGCTCCACAGGTTGAAGTGCTGGAACACCATGGCCAGGCGCGTGCGGATGCGTTGCAGCTCATCGTCGTCGGCCACGCGCATGCCGTGGCGGTCCTTGATCATCCGGATCGACTGTCCATCCAGGCTCATGGCGCCGTCGTTGGGTTGTTCGAGAAAGTTGATACAGCGTAAAAAAGTACTTTTGCCCGAGCCGCTGGCGCCGATCAGGCTGATGACGTCGCCGGTCTTGGCCTTGAGCGACACGCCTTTGAGCACCTGATGTTCGCCATAGCTTTTATGCAGGTCTTCGATGGTCAGTTTGTACATGGAACATGCATCCTCAAGGCGAAAGTAGGTAGCCGCTGCGGTAGGCTTCGGCGCCGGCGACATGGGCGATCACCATGCCGGCAGTCGCCATGCGGCGTAACGAGCGGGCGTACATCAGCCCGGCATTACGGCAATGAACAGGGGTGACAGTGTCGTTGATCGGGTCAATGATCTGCGCCACCAGTTGCCCCGCCTCCAGGTACTCGCCGGGCAGGGCGCTGTAGACCAGCAGTCCACCCACGGGCGTCGCCACCGGTTCTACGCCGGCCAACGGCGTGGCCGGGTAGGGTAGGTCGGGCAGGGGCATGGGTTCGCCGTCGATGGCGCCGAAGCGGATCAGGTATTCGATCAGTGCCTGGCAGTCGAGGCTCGCCAAGCCGTGATTGACGTCACCCTGGCCACGTAATTCCACCGTGACCGAAAAGCTGCCCAGGGGAATCTCGAAGCGTTCGCCGAAACGTTCCTTAAGTTGCCACCAGAGCAGCGTGAAGCATTCATCGAACGACTGGCCACCTGAATCGGTCGCCAGCAAGCAGGCCTCGGCACCGATGTAGCGCGCCAGTGGCTCGACCTGCGGCCAGGCTTCGGGCGTGGTGTAGAGGTGGGCCACGGCTTCGAAGTCGCAATGCAGGTCCAGCACCATGTCGGCGTCGCAGGCCAGGCGTTGCAGGACCAGGCGTTGGGATTGCAGTTGCGTGTTGGCGGTCTGCCGGTTGAGGGCGTCGCGCAGGCTGGTGCGGATCAGCATCAGGTTGCACTGCGGATCGTCGGTGAGCAGCTCTTCGATCTCGTTGCCGATCTCTTCGCTCAGGTCGATGAAGCGCCGGTTGAAATTCTGCCCGCTCTCCATTTCATAGCGGCCCAGGGGCACATCCATCAGCACTTGTTCAAGGCCGATGGGGTTGGCGACAGGCACCAGCACGATCTCGTACCGCAGATGGCCCGAGGCCTCGAGTTCGGCCAGGCGCTGCTTGAGGTGCCAGGCCACCAGCATGCCGGGCAGTTCATCGGCGTGCAGGGACGATTGGATATAGATTTTGCCGACGGCATTTTCCGGGCCGAAGTGAAAGCTGTGGATCTTGCGTGCGGTCCCCGGCAGCGGGGCCAGCAGGTCATGAATCTGGTGGCGCATTTGCTTGTGTGTCCTGGAACAGAAGCCCTAGTGGTTCGGCCCGAGAAAGGCCAGCCAACGGCGTTCGGCAAGGCGGAAGAGGCCCACCAGTGCAAAGGTGACGGTCAGGTAGATCAACGCGGCGATGCCGAACGACTGGAACGTCAGGAATGTCGCCGAGTTGGCGTCCCGGGCAACTTTCAGCACATCAGGAACGGTAGCGGTGAACGCCACGGTCGTCGAGTGCAACATCAGGATCACTTCGTTGCTGTAGTACGGCAGCGAACGGCGCAGCGCCGACGGCATGATCACGTAGGTGTACAACTTCCAGCCGGTCAGGCCATAGGCCTTGGCCGCTTCGACTTCGCCATGGTTCATGCTGCGAATCGCCCCGGCGAAAATCTCCGTGGTGTAGGCGCAGGTGTTCAGGGCAAAGGCCAGGATCGTGCAGTTCATCGCGTCGCGAAAGAAACTGTCGAGCAATGGCTGGGCGCGCACCGCCGCGATGCTGTAGATGCCGGTGTAACAGATCAGCAGCTGGATATAGAGCGGCGTGCCGCGGAACAGGTAAGTGTAGAACTGCACCGGCCAGCGTACGTAGACCTTGGGCGAAACCCGGGCGATGGACAGTGGGATCGACACCAGGAAGCCGATCAACAGCGAGGCGCTGAGCAGCCATAGGGTCATCGCCAGGCCCGTGACATTGACGCCGTCGCTGTAAAGGAATGGCCGCCAGTATTCTTGCAGAAGTTCGATCATCGCACCGCCTCCCGGGCTCCGGCGGCGTAGCGGCGTTCAAGCCAGCGCAGGATGAAGTTGGACGCGCTGGTGATCAGCAGGTAGATCAGCGCCGCCAGTACCAGGAAATAAAACAGTTGGTAGGTGCTCTTGCCCGCATCCTGGGCCGCCTTGACCAGGTCGGCCAGGCCGATGATCGACACCAGCGCGGTGGCCTTGAGCATCACCATCCAGTTGTTGCCGATGCCTGGTAGGGCAAAACGCATCATTTGCGGAAATACCACGAAGCGAAAGCGCTGGCCACGCTTGAGGCCATACGCGGTGGCGGCTTCGACCTGGCCCCTGGGCACCGCAAGGATC